>NZ_CP025803.1:3022500-3333750 GCF_003352065.1 Sulfitobacter sp. SK011 | reverse complement strand
GCGATGGAAGAAGAAGGTTATGACAAGGGATTTTCCGCTGCCACAACCGCTGCCGGTGGCCTGTTGGCACCGGTTATTCCGCCTTCGATGATGTTTGTCATCTATGGGGTTCTGGCTCAGGTACCGATTGGCGATATGTTTATTGCGGGTATTATTCCCGGACTTTTATTGTCGCTGGCCTTTGTCATGGTGATTACCATCGTCGGGTGGAGCCAGCAGTTTCCAAAGGGCGTTTGGATGTCGCGCGGGGAAGCCGGCCGCGCATTAGTTCAAGCGTTGCCCGCGCTGTTGATCCCCCTGGCGATCATCGGCGGCATCTTGTTTGGCGTGGCAACACCGACTGAATCAGCGGCCATCGCATCGCTGATCGCGTTTCTGGTGGGCTGGCTGGTTTATGGAGAACTGAAGCCCGGACATCTGGGCGAAATGTTCAAGCGCACCGCAGTCAATGCGTCGATGATCATCTTTATGATCTCGGCGGCCAGCGTCTTTGGCTGGGTGATCATATATGAGGAGGTGCCACAGAAGCTGGCTGGGCTCATCACTTCGGTGACCTCCGATCCGTTCATGTTCTTTTTGATTGTGAATTGCGCGCTGTTGTTGGTTGGTATGGTAATAGATGGCATCGCCGCGATCATTCTGATCACACCAATTCTGCTGCCGATCGCGACGGGTTCTTATGACATCAGCCCCTATCAGTTCGGTGTTGTGATCTGCCTGAATCTGGTTCTGGGTCTGTTGACACCGCCCGTTGGCATCGGCCTCTATATCGCATCATCGATGAGCAACACACCGCCCGGTGCGATCCTCAAGGCGCTTTGGCCGTTTCTTCTTGCTGTTGCCTTGGTTCTGGTCCTGCTGAGTTATTTTGCCAGCTTGTCGACGATCCTGATTTAATCCCTCAAAGGGTGTATGGGCATTGGGGCCGCCTTTTTCGGACGGCCCCAATGCGTCGATTTACAAAAGTGCCAACAACTTGTGCGCGGCTTCTTCGGATGATGCTGGGTTCTGACCGGTGACAAGCTTGCCATCGGTCACCACGAAAGAGGCCCAGTCGTCGCCTTTCTGATAGTCGCCGCCGTTTTCTTTCAGCATGTCTTCGACCAGAAATGGCACGACGTCGGTGAGGCCGACACCTTCTTCTTCGGTATTGGTAAAGCCGGTCACGGTCTTGCCCGAGACAAGCGGCTTGCCGTCCGAGCCTTTGGGGTGCTTAAACACTGCCGGGGCATGGCAGACGGCACCGATGGGCCGCTCACTGGCAGCGAAGGTTTCAAGCAGTTTCTTGCTATCGCTGTCTTCGGCTAAATCCCAAAGCGGACCATGGCCACCGGGATAGAAAATCGCGTCGAACCCTTCGGCAGAAATGGTGGACAAAACTTCGGTCTTGGCCAAATGCTTTTGCGCGGCGTCGTCCGCTTTGAACCGCTTGGTGGCATCCGTTTGGGCGTCATCTGTATTGCTTGAGGGGTCGAGTGGCGGCTGACCACCCTTGGGCGATGCCAAAGTAATGTCCGCACCCGCGTCTTTGAACACATAGTAAGGTGCCGCAAATTCTTCGAGCCAAAAGCCGGTCTTTTTGCCTGTATCGCCCAACTCATCGTGGGAGGTGAGAACCATGAGAATTTTCATCGGAATGCGTCCTTTTGTTTTTCTGTCAGTTGCGTTGGTTTACGAAGCATTTGCCAAATGCCTTGCCATTTACAGATAAACGAACGCGGTCGGGCCTTGTTCCAAACCGGTGGCCATTTCTTTGTGAAAACTGATTTTACCTTGCGTCAGCCAGCACGTTTGCATGAGAAAACTGGCCTTGGAAAAACAGCGCCAGCGGGACTGAAAGCGACTAAAGAAAAGCCCGCCAACAGGTGTCAGACGTCAGTGGCGCAAGTGCCGATGCCAGCCCTTTTGAGGCTGGCATCTGACTTGATGGCTGACAAGATATCACTCGCCAAGTTGCAGTGTCTTTTGCATCTTTGGTTTGCGCAATTTCCAGATCTTGCTGTCGATCATGTAGTGATGAAAATTAACGATCTGGTAGAGGACAATCGTTGCAGAAAGTCCCGCAAAGAACAGCCAGTCTATGGTGCGTAGAACACCCCAATAAACGACCCCGGTGATCGCAACACAGGTCAGTAGGTAAAGCCACAGACGACCTGACTGCGAGATGTAGGACAAGAACTTTGCGTCAGGGTCGACGCCGCCGCTGAACCGCTTGTTGTTGTACATCCATACGAACAAAATGTATTGCGCATTGTGCCAGATGTTGATCATCAGCCAGCCCAAGGTGATGTCGCTGGTTGCGATATAGGCGAGATAGAAGATTGCGAAATGGGTGAGCATGTACATCGTGTGTACAACCGCCAGACGCCCTTCGGACGCCGCTTTGACGCGCGCGAGCACCCAGAAAGCCAACAGGCCAATAGCAACCAATCCGCACGCTTCAGACACCAATGGCGGGACAGGGAAAGACCACAATTCCATCCCGATGAACGTCGGATGCTGCTCTGCGGATCTGGCGATAATGCCAAAAACAGGGATCGAATAAAAGATTGCCTGATCCAGCCAGCCATCTTCATAGGCCGCCTGCCGATCCTTGCCGCGATAGGCGCGTGAAATACCCCAGCTCTGACGGGTGTAGTGATACCATTGCCAGTAAAAATAGATGGTCACGATCACCCAGAGGCCCGCGATCCACACAACGCCCAGGGTGACGGCGATCACAATCGGAAGCAATCCGACCATCAGAAAACGGTGTTCCTGAAAGCTTTCCTTGTCAAAACAGATCCGGGTGAATGTTGATATCACATGATGATATCCCAAGAACCACAGATCAATCACCAGGATTGGATAGAAAAGGGTCGGCTCCATTAAGATGACCAGGCCAGTCACGCAAGAAAGTGCGAGAAGCCCAAATATGAAACCCGTATCAAAGCGGGCATTCCGGATCCACGGAAGATCCGCGAAAGATTGGCTAGGGGTGGCTGTATCCGTCACTGCTGCTGTCCTCAATTTTTTCTTTCTCTAACAAAGGTTTCGCATTCCTATCGCAGTATGATGGCAAATTTCGGGCAAGAAAGCGTCGATTGTTGCATTTTCGTCAACAGTATCTGGCTCTGACAGCAAGACCGCGTTTGGTATGTTGTCCAGCAGGTTGATGTTTCGCTTAGCGAACGATTGCCTGCATTTGGGTTACAGGCGGTTCTTCGTTAGAAAAATGATCCAACGTTCTTGAAGTTTCTGTAAATTGGAGCGGGCTTTAAGGGGCCACAGATTTCGTCCCCGCCCATTCTGCCCGTGCCTTATCAAGAAGCTTATTGTCGCCGAGCGCCAGAACCGAGGGGCATTTTTTGACGATTGGAAACGCGCTAAAGGCAAGCCGTTTTCCTGCTTCGCTGTCAGAGGGGAAATGTACGCCCAGCACTTCGCGGTTTCTGGCAATGCGACTTGCCATGTCGTGCAGCGCATTGCGGACCGGTTGGCCTGCGGTGACTGTCTCCATGATCTTATCGTTTGCACCATTTCCATCGCGCATAACCTCGTCCAGACAATATGCGATGAGCCAAGCCTCGGTGGCATGCGCACTTGGATAGGAGGCGTGTTGCGGGACATCAATCGGCGGCATCAAAGCGGGGTGTAATTGCGAGGGTCGCGGGCGGTTGAATTTCTTTTTGAAATGGTATGCCAGAAATTGCGCAACAACCAATGCGTTGTGGCATAATTTGAAGGTGTAGGGATGTGACAGATAGGTGAACGGCACGATCCCTTGAAAATATCCGATCAGCGTATCACGCTGCTGCAAAGCTTCACTCATGACCCCGGCGCGATACTCAATCAGGCCGACCAACTCGGTAAGCTCATCCTCAAGATCCCACTTGGGCTGACCAGCACCAAAGTCGGTCACGCCCGTTTGATTGTTCGTGGTGCGCGCAGGGTCTGGCAGTACGATGTCTATCCAGTCCGGCTTGTCCTGCGCGTTGGAGGACAGGGCCGCGAATTCTGACAGAAAAGCGATGGCGTCATTGCCCGGTGACCAGTTTTTGAATTCAGCCGTGTTGTAGGATTTGTAAATCTTGTGCAGCCGTTTTGGGTCGCCCGTGCCATCCAATACTTCCGGCGACGTCTGAGGCCATTGAAGGCCTGCCCACCAATAATCCTCAACTGCGGGCGCTGCCGGGTTTTCGGGCACAGTATGTGGCGATATTCCGACACCAATATAACCGGGGCTGCCGCCATATTGTGCCTCCCCTCTTGCGTCCCTCGCATCGCGTGCGTCGCGCGCATCTCGTGCGTCTCTGGCATCGCGTGCATCAAAAGTTCCAATCGGTCCGCCTGGTCCTGACATGGCTATCTCCTAACTAAATGCCGCTCCGATTACTGTGGAGCACCAGCCTGACGCAGACGGTCGCGAAAAAGGTCCGCCTGCGCAGGGTTGCTGTAAAGTCTTCGGGTACGCCCGTACGCCGAAAGATTAAAATTTGGTTCCAGTTCCAAAAGTTGGGCGATTGCTTCGTTCGCCTTTTCACCATTTCCCAAAGCGATCTGTGTCACCGCCAATGTGCGCAGCGCGCTGGTGTACCGGGGATTTTCAGCGAGGCCGCGGGAAAGCCAGATCAATGCTCTTTCGTAATTTCCGGCATCGTAATTCGCAATTCCCAGAAATGCGTAGTGAATGAACAACCACTGATCAAATGGCGACAGCCGCAGTGACCGTTCGGCGGCTGCGATGGCTTCTTCATGCCGGCCGAGACTGGATAGCGTGACACTGGACAAGAGCCATGCGGTTGAACTGTTGGGATTGATTTCGGTCGCGTGTTCCATGTGGGTGATCGCGGTTTCGAAATCGCCGAACAAATACGATCTTACGTGTCCGTAGGTTGCCTGCGCCAGCGCGTTGTTTTCGTCGATACGAATAGCGCGCATGGCAAGTTCGGCTGCTTTGGCTGAATCGTCTTGAGGATCTTTGGACCAACCCTGTCCAACGTTCAGACTGTACCACCGTGCCGCCCAGGCCAAGGGCAAAGAAAACCCCGGATCGGCTTTGATGGCTTGATTGAGATGGCTTAGGGCGCTCTCGAACTGTATTCGTTGCAGACTGCCGATCAGATCGAGGGCTTTGAGGTAGTTGTCGTAGCCAGACAGGGACGAGGGCCATTTTCGAAAGACCCTGCGTCGTTCGGCCGAATGCACTCCCGGCAATAAATGGGTCAGCGTTGTTTCGACAATCTCGTCCTGAACAGCAAAGATATCTTTTACTTCAAAGTCCCGCCGCAGGCTGGTGAGCTGCTGTCCGGCACCCGCGTCAAGCAACTGGGCGGAAATACGGATGCGGTCGTTTGACCGACGAATTGTGCCAGTGATCAGGTAACGGACATCCAGAACTTCGCCAACGGCCTTTGGATCTATCGGCTGTCGTGCAAATGCCAGCGTTGAAGATCGCGAAATGACGGTCAGGTCTTCGTGGCTCGAAAGGGATACGACAATGTCCTCGACGATGCCGGCACCGAGATAGTCGTCCTTTTCCTGCCCGCCCAAGTTCACAAACGGCATCACCGCTATTGAGGGTAATTTGGTGATGCCGGGTGCCGGTTCGCTGTGGTGGCGCCCGTCAGTCATCAGTTCAAAGGCCATCACATCGCCGTCAATGTTACGCAGGGTGACGGGACCAAACGGGCGCGTTTCAAATTCGGCGTGATCTTTGATTTCTTCCTGCACGGACTGGGTCAGAACCACGCCGCCCGTCGGTGTGAGTTCCTGCAATCGGGCGGCGACATTTATGCCATCACCCAGCAGATCCTTGCCATCGCGCAAGACCGTGCAGTAATTCAGGGAAACCCGCATCGAAAGCCCCTGACGGCGTTGTCTTGCCTTGGACTGAAGCTCGCGACTCCATTGCACGCCGTCTACAGGGTTTGTGAATGTCGCGAAGATGCCATCGCCTGTGGTGTTGACCAAAACACCGCCATGAGATGCCAATAGCGGCAATATCAATTCTTCGCGCAGCCCCGTCCAGCGATGAAACGTCCCTTCTTCGTCGGCACGCATCATGGCAGAGAAACCGACCACGTCGACGATTGCGAGGCAAAGCAGTTGCCGTGCCGCAGACGTTTGCGTTCTGCGGTCAGGCTCGGGTGGCGAGGTCAACGCCACAGGTGTGTCGTCGGTGCCCGTTGTTGGGCTGCTATTTGCTGAGACCAAAACCGCGTAATCATCACCATTTCCTTTGCCTGGCAAAGAAGGTGCTGGAATGAAATTCTTGGCAGAACAAGATTGCGGCGACATCAATTTACCACCTTTCACGTGCATTATTGGTCAATTTGGGGTAAAAGTTAACCCTATGATGCAATTGGACCGCCAAGATTGCATGAATATTTTTTGATGCACTGGTCCATGCGACGCTATGCGTGGCGTGATTTGAGCCTGAATTTTTGGCATCCGAAGCCCTGCGCCTCTGTCCGAAGAGGGAACACCGATGGCCGTGAAACTTTATATTTTCGACGAGAGCAAATTTATGCTGGCGACGAACCTGGATGCGGTTGGGTATAGTCTTTCAGATTTTAATCCGCCGGCAGGGCTGATCCCGGACGGGCCGAGCAACAATCCTTGGAAAGCACTCGGTCCGGACGACGAACCAATCAACCAGCCACAGGCCGCCGGCTTGGGGTATGGCTGGTCATTCGAGGTCGGCTCGGCGGCAGAAGCCCGCACTTTGATTGACGATTTCAGGAACAGAGCGCGTTCCATCGGGAGAGCGGACATATCCCGCGTTCTGGGGATAGATGTGACGCCAAGTTCAATGGGTCTTGCAGAGCGGGGCCAGCACTGGTGTTCAAACAGTGGGCATGGATATCACTTTGGCACACGACGTCTTGGTCGTGGGCTTATCGCGGCGGGTGCGCTGGGCGACAAAAAGCTCACTGGAAAAGGGGTCAAAGTGTTTCTGGTCGATCAGGGGGTCAGCCAAACCTATATCGAGGGCCTTGGCGGCACATACGGTGGCGGAATGTCCTGGGAGGTTGATGGTGAGGTCAAGTTTCCGGGCCAAGGGTCATCTAATAATGTCAGGCTGCCCCACCAGCATGGGTCGATGTTGATGCGATCCTTGATCGAGCTTGCCCCAGACGCCCATTTTTATGATCTGCCGATGATCCCCGGCAGAATTACGGATGTCGAAAGCTTTACCATCAAGGCACTCTTTGGACTCTTTTTCCTGAGGTACGTTTATTTGTCACAAACCGGTCCATGGGTGATCCTTAATGCATGGGGAATTGTCGACCGCTTTGCCGAAAGTCTGAGGGGGTACTATACAAATGATCCCGATCATTACCTGAACCATCTCGTCAAACTGATTGCTCAGAAACATGATGTTGTATTTGCCGCTGGAAACAGCGGTCAATTTTGTTCGGACCCGCGATCAACCGTCTATGACAGAGGACCCTCGCGCAGCATATGGGGCGCAAACGGCTTGTCCGACGTCACCTCGGTCGGGGCGGTGCGCACCGATGGGGCCTGGATCGGTGCATCCTCACAGGGGCCGGGACCAGAAGGGTTCGTAACGGAAACGGACACTCCCAAGAAACCTGACCTCTGCGCACCAAGTTGGTTTGTGGAAGATGGCAACGCCCATTTGCGCAGCGGTGGCACCTCGTCAGCATCGGCTGTTGTGGCGGGCGCAATCGCAGCACTTCGAGAGGGGTGGGACGTATCCACAGTTGCGCCCGCAGAAATGCGCAGAGCGTTGCAGGATGGTGCACGCCGGGTGACATCGCCGGGTTGGAACGATCGGACAGGTTTTGGAATTCTGAACCTCAAAGACACAATGACGCAATTGTCGGCTTAGCTGGCTTGCGGCGTTGTCATGCAACACCGGTGCGGGCGGGCAGGGTGCTGATATTACGGCACATTATGCGAAACATGTTGTCGCTTTGTTTCATGACGTTGAATTGTAAACGTTAAAGCGAAGGACCAAAGGTCCACGAAGTGCATGACCTGGGGACCGACGCCGTATCAGTATTGTTCTGGACCTTCGTGCACTTCACCCATTACCGTTAGGTCCATTGTCTTAAAGATGTTAGAAGAGATTATTTTAGATAAAAGGAGTGTTTCTGATGACCAAATTTTGGCCAATTCTCCTCGTTTCCTTTTCTTTGCTTATTGCAGCAAAACCAGATCCGATTGCAGCCCAGCAAAGCCTTGCCGCGCTGGCGGATGAAGGGCAGCGGCTTGCCTCGCTCTTGCGGGTCGGGCGCGGGGTTATTTCCAACAATCAAGACCTCATAAACGATCCCACCATCGGTGACAAAGGCCTGAGCAGCGCGGCATTTATGAAAGCCGTTGAAGCGAACTACATCGAATTGCACGGCACCGCGCCGCTTGAAGGGGGGCTGAGCCCGGAACAGATACGCCTGACCGAGGCCCAGTTGGCATCCATGTCTGAGGTGATGGACGAGCATCAGGATTTGATCAATTCGGAAGGTATGGCTTTTAAGGGTTTCATCCCGGCGATATTTGCGCGGCTGGTGAACGAACGCTTTGTCAGCAAGTTGGGTGACGACGCCAAGGTTAAGGTCACGGCACCCCTTCACCTCGTGCGCAACCGAAAGGCCCGCCCGGATGAATGGGAAAACGCGGTTCTGACGGACAAATTCAACAGCGCGGACTGGCCAAAGGGTGATGCCTTTTACGAAGAGATATCGGTTGATGGATCGATGACCTTCCGAATGCTGATACCCGAATATTACGGTGAGTCCTGCCTGTCGTGTCATGGCGGACCAAAGGGTGAAGTGGATGTCACGGGCTTTCCCAAGGAGGGCGGTGCCGCAGGCGATCTTGCGGGTGCGATCAGCATCACACTTAAGAAATGAATTCAGGGCCACGACAGACCCTGCGCGCGCGTGTCGCGCGCAACAGCATCGCCTTTAAGATAGGGTCGCTGTCGGCCGTACTTTTGGCGGCTCTGTTTGTGAGCACTGCCATCATGGCGTGGGAGTTGCGGCAAAATCAAAAGTTGGTCGAACAATCGACCGAACGGTTTCACTATCTTGAACTTGCAGCAGAGGCGGACCGTGATTTTGGCGAGATGCGCTATTGGCTGACTGACCTTTCGGTCAGTTTGCTTACGCTCTCTGAACGCCGGGCTCAGGCCGCGCGCGAACGGCTTAATGAGAAACTTGCAGAAGTTGAGAAATTTGCCCCGGACGCCGTGACGCAGATCAGGCGCGGCGTGGAAGATTACGCGAATGCGGCGCTGGAGGCAGCGGACGCCTATACCGAAGAGAGGCGGGTGATCGGCAACACATTATCCGCTCAGGCGCGGCAGGGCAGCGACGCTGTGGATGGCGCGCTCAAGACCCTGATCAGCGACCTTGCAAGCCAGGCTGCGAACAGCGAACAACTGGCCGCGAGTGCAGCGCGGCGGTCCATGATCAGATCCGTCGTGGCCTGCATAGTGATCCTGATTTCAGGGTCATATCTGACGTGGCGGGTGCTTGGGTCGATACTGTCCCCCCTGAGCAGGATCAACCGGGCAATTTCCGATCTGAACGCGGGCGTCGAGGACGTGGAATTGCCCACCGAAGGCCCTGACGAGCTTGGCCGCATGTCGAGCGCCGTGCGTGCCCTTCACGAAAGTCAGGGCTACCGCAGGAAACTTGAGGCTGAAGCCGAAAACCAGCGGATGACGATATTGACGGCGATAGAAACCATTCCGGACGGCTTTGCCCTTTTTGATGCGGACGATAATCTTGTTCTGACAAATGAACGGTACCGGAATATGTTTTCCAACATTGCGCATCTCCTGCACCCCGGCACGCCGTTTCGGGATATTCTTGCTGCGAATGCGGCCAGCGATCCTGAGGCCACTGGCGGCATGGCCCCTGAGCAATGGATCGAAGAGAGGTTGAGAGATCATAGAGAGCCAAGTGCGGTCCGCCGCGAAGTGCGGATCAACGGCGCTTGGGTCCATGTCTCAAGAAGCAAAACCCCGGACGGCGGTACCGTTGCCGTCTACAGCGATATTTCCGACCTGATCCAAAAGCAGGCCGAGCTTGAGGAAGCGCGAGAAGGCGCTGAAACCGCCAACGAAGCGAAGAGCCGGTTTCTGGCCTCAATGAGTCATGAGCTGCGCACGCCGCTCAACGCGATTATCGGGTACAGTGAAATGCTGATCGATGACGCGCAGGATTCCGGCGATGACACGTCTGTCGATGATCTGGAAAAGATCATGAATTCTGGTCAGCACCTGCTGGCTTTGATCAATGACATCCTCGATTTGTCCAAGATTGAAGCGGGGAAAATGGAAGTCCATATTGAGCGCTTTGCGATTGCACCGCTTGTCGAGGATGTGGCCGCCACGATCCGGCCCATCATCGAAAAAAACAACAATACGCTGGTCACTGAGATCAAGGCCCGCAGCGCAGACATCAATACAGACAAGACCAAATTGCGTCAGAACCTTTTCAACTTGCTGTCGAATGCCGCGAAATTCACCAAATCCGGTAGGATCGAGCTGATCGTTGATGACAGTGATGGCGCAATCGACTTTACGATCCGCGACAATGGGATCGGCATGACCGAAGAGCAAAAGGGACGTCTTTTTCAGGCCTTCATGCAAGCCGACAGTTCGACCACGCGCAACTATGGCGGCACAGGTCTGGGTCTGGCCATCGTCAAGCAATTCACGGAAATGGTCGGCGGTATTGTGAAGGTTGAGACGGAACCGGGCAAAGGGTCAGCTTTTACGCTCAGCTATCCCAATCAGATGCCATCAGATCAATTGCACATGGGCGCGCATCCCGATCAGGGAAAGGCGGGTTCAGTACTGGTCATTGATGACGATCCCAAGGCGCTTGAAGCGATGACCCATTTGCTGAATGCCGAAGGATTTAAGCCGATCACGGCTTCCAACGCGAACGCCGGGCTGGAACTGGCGGCCAAGCACCGTCCCGACGCCATCGTGCTCGACATCATCATGCCCGAGCGCGATGGCTGGTCCGTGCTGCGCGCACTCAAGGACGATCCGGATCTTTGCGAGATACCCGTCATCCTTGCAACAGTGCTGGGAGATCGCGAAATGGGGCTGGCGTTTGGTGCCGTGGATCATCTGACCAAGCCGATCAATTCACAACGGCTTATTGATACGTTGAATGCGTTTTCCGGCGGTGCCGACCGGGAAGCGCTTGTTGTTGACGATGATGCCGCCAGCAGGGCCCTTTTCAGGCGTATTCTTGTGCGCGAAGGTTGGGCTGTTCGCGAAGCTTCAGACGGCGTCAGGGCTTTGGCGCAATTGGAAATCAAGCTTCCCACGCTCATGGTGCTGGATCTGATGATGCCGAACCTCGATGGTTTTGAAACGCTTCGTGCGCTGCGCGAACGGCGCGAATTTGACGCGCTTCCGGTTATCATTGCAACCTCGAAGGATCTGACACGGGAAGAAATGGATTGGCTGCAATCACATGCCCTTGATGTTGTGATCAAAGGGCAAAGTGGCCGTGCCGACCTGATGGCTGCGATCCGGCGAAACCTTGTCACCTCTGACAGGAAAGGAGATATTGTCCCATGACCAAGATTCTAATCGTTGAGGACAATGACATGAACCTAGACATGTTGTCGCGGCGATTGATCCGAAAAGGTTTTGAGATCATCACAGCCCGTGACGGTCAGGAGGGTGTGGACCAGGCAGGCAAGGAATCCCCTGATCTTATCTTGATGGACATGAGCCTGCCGGTTCTGGATGGCTGGCAGGCGACGCGGGCGATAAAAGGTGATCCCGCGACATCGGAAATTCCAGTGATCGCCCTTACCGCACACGCGATGGAGGCCGATCGTGAGAACGCAAAACTGGCGGGCTGCGACGAGTTTCACACCAAGCCGATAGACTTTGCTGTCCTGCTTGATCAGATCAACCAGCTTACGCCGCAATAACTGACATGGAAGAGGCCGATAGAATTAACCGTCAGGCGCTTTCGACCAGAATTGCGCAGCGGCTGTCCGGACCTGCTGAAACCATCCTCGGCTTTCAGACCCTCATCGTCGCAAGCCTCAAGCGCGAGGGCCTGACAGACAGCATCGACGACGCTTTGATGGTCCTTGAGGCGGCGCAAACCCTTGAGAAAATGATTACAAAATTATTGTCGTCTGACGGGTTCACAACCTTGTCGCAGCTTGACGATGCGACTTTGCGTCATGACCTTCGCACGCCCGTGAATGCTATTATGGGCTATTCTGAGTTGATCCTCGAAGAAACGGCGGGATCGCTGGGATCAGCGATTGAGAATGACATTCGTACTGTCCTGAAAGAATGTGGACGGTTGCTGGAACAGGTGGATGGCCTTGTTGGGTTTTCTGGCAGCGATATTGATACGATGGACGTTGAAAAGGTTGACGCCGACATTGCCAAGGCGCTGGCGCAGTCGCTTGCGGGTGCTTCCGTTTCATCCGAAAACACCGCGGGCCGTATTTTGGTGATCGACGATATTGAGGCGAACCGTGAATTGTTGCGGCGAAACCTGATAAATCGAGGTCACAACGTCACGACAGTAGCTTCTGCCAGTGCCGCGCTTGAATTGCTGGAAACCACCGATTTTGAGCTGGCTCTGGTCGATATTCTGATGCCTGATATGAATGGCATCGACCTTTTGGGTCACCTCAAGAGCAACCCGCGTTGGCGCAACATGGCAGTGGTCATGGTCACGGGCCTCAAGGACATCCATGTTGTTGTGAAATGCATCATGGCTGGCGCAGATGATTATCTTCAGAAACCGGTTGAGTCCGTGCTGTTGTTTGCCCGCGTCGAAAGCTGTCTGGAGCAGGTGCGCTGGCGTGCGCGCGAACGTGAATTTTTGGCGCAGATCGAGCTGGAAAAATCGCGTGCCGACGGTCTTTTGTTGTCGATGCTGCCTGAAATGGTGATCAAACGACTGGCAGCGGGGGAAAAGGTTATCGCTGACCGGTTTGACAATGCCACGATCATTTTCGCAGATATTGTCGACTTTACCCCGATGGTTGCACGCACAAATCCGTCGGAACTCATCAGCCTGTTGCACGATCTGTTTTCCGCTTTTGATGTGCTGGCCGATCAGCATGGTATCGAAAAGATAAAGACTGTCGGGGATGCTTACATGGCGGTCGCCGGGGTGCCGCATCCGCAGGATGATCATGCGGACCGCGCGCTTGAATTTGCCCGGGGGCTGATCAAGGTCATGGCGGACGGATTTGGGACAGATGCGCCGCTCAAGCTGCGGGTTGGCCTGAATTCGGGCCCTGTTATTGGTGGCCTCATCGGGCAAAAGCGGTTTGTCTATGACGTGTGGGGCGAAGCTGTGAACCTTGCCAGCCGCCTTGAAAGTTCTGGCGTTTCAGGCCGCATCCAAATCTCGCAGGCCACGCTGGATGCACTTGCAATACCACCTGTGGACCTGCGTTCCAGAAGCAGCCAGATCAAGGGCGTCGGCAAAATACAGACCTTCATCCTGGATTAAAGGGGGCCGGGTGCCAGATAGGCGCGTCGCCGATCGTTATCGCAGCGCTTCAAAGCGGTTTCATTGCGACCCCACCCACATGCATTGGACAATAACAGGTCCAATGCGCGATTTTGGCATGATTTCGCCATGTTATTGCCACAACAGCCGCACAGGCTCGACGGGGCCTTTACCTGCGCTATTGTAAGGACATGAGAAACAATAACGCCATAGATGCACTTTTGATGGAGGATCGCACATAATGTTCATACTTGGATTCCTCACCGCCGCATATCTTTTGATCGCACTTTTTGCGCTTTTGATGACGTATGACGAACAGCAGCAGACCGGTAAACGCGGCATCATGCTGACAACGCTGAGCGTTCTTGCCTGTCTTTTCTGGCCCCTTACGTTCCTGACCGTTGCTGTGGCTGCACAACACAGCGCAACGCAAACCTAAAGCCTGACGCATTAGGGACGAAAACAGCACAAGAGTTTACAGTTTGGTTTCTGTCTTTGATGGATATCCCGCAGCCCCGGCTTTGATCGGGGGTGTTTTTGGGAGCTGCACGAAATCGCTTGCGGTCAAAGATTTCGTGCAGGCAGGATCTGTTGAAGTTATCTGTCATCTGCACTGATTGGATTCGACCGCGATCTTGCATGCGGCACAGGCGCATGCCGGGTCGGGCCGCGCGCTATCTTGCGCCGCTGAACGTCATCGGAAAGGCAATTGGATGAAACATCAACACCCGCCGGGACCATCAAAGGTGCCGGGTTTCTGGCTAGACGATGGTGAGCACCGGAACTGGCTCAAGGCCGAGGCCATTCGGCAGTTGACGTTTTTCGCGGCCAGCGAGCGGGATGGCCCGGGGTTTTTCACTCTGGACCCGGCGGGCAGGCCGCTGCCGGATGACACACAAGAACTGCACACCACCACCAGGCTTGTGCATTCCTTTGCGCTTGGCAACAGTTGGAGACATCCAGCGGCGGACCGGATCGTTGATCACGGCATGGCCTATCTCGCAAGCCATCACCGCGATGCAGACCACAGTGGCTATCTCTGGGCGCTGAACGGGGATGCAATCGTTGATGGCCGCAAATTGGCGTATGGGCATGTCTTTGTCTTGTTGGCCGCAGCAAGTGCAAAAATGGCCGGACACCCGGATGCGGATGCGTTGATCGCTGATGTGAGCGGCATTCTCGACAAACACTTTTGGCAGGATGACGTCGGCCTTTTCAAGGATGAATGGAACAGGGACTGGACGCCATTTTCCACGTACCGGGGCATGAACGCGAACATGCACGCGGTCGAAGCGCTGCTGACTGCGTATGAGGCGACCGGACAAGAGGTATATTTGAACCGCGCAGGGCGCATCCTCGACTTTTTCACTGCCCGCATCGCACCTGCCGAAGCGTGGCGTTTGCCTGAACATTATACTCAGGACTGGGAAATTGACCGTGCATACGCTGGCAACCCCATGTTTCGTCCTGCCGGAACGACACCGGGTCATTCGTTCGAACTTGGCCGGCTATTGCTTCAGCATTGGGATTTGTCAGGCCGTTCAGGACAAGAAGCACCTGTGCGGGCGCGACACCTGATTGAACAAGCCCTAAGTGATGCGTGGCGGATGGATGGTGGCTTTGCCTATACGCTGGATTTTGAGGGGAACATCGCAATTGCCTCTCGGTTCTGGTGGCCCGTGACCGAAGCAATTGGCGCGGTCGCCGCTCTGATCAAGCTGGAGCGACAGACGAATGATGAGCAGTGGTATCGACGGCTCTGGACCTTTGCCAGCACGCATTTCATCGATTATGAACACGGTGGATGGTTTCCGGAAATAGATGACGCCGGTCAGGTCACCAGCACGATCTTCAAGGGGAAACCCGACATATACCATTCTGTTCAGGCCTGCCTTTTTCCGTTGGCTCACGGGCTGTCGAGGCATGTAAGTGACCTGAAAGATCTTGCGCGAAGGTCATAGAAAACGGGCGTGTCATGCGGGCATTCGGTGATTCTGGTTGCTCTGCATGGTTCTTCAGAACCTGCGCAGTTGCCATGTTTTCTACGTCCGCGGGGCAGCGTCAAAGCGGGCTTGAAATACCTCTCATTGATTCTGTGTGGCCGCAGCTAGGTCGGTTTTCCCTAACCACAATACATAAAAACCGTACATTTTGCAGGCACTGCGGAGTGACCTTGCACAATGAATACCAATTCACATAATAGTTTCCCGCTAAGAGGGTAAACCAATCATCCTGTATTGGTGAATTTTCGTTTTCAAAGAAATTAAAATCAATCAGTTCCAGAACCGACTCCCGGTACGATAGAAAGAGTAACGACATTTTAGCCAGACTGATTTTAGGCTGCGTCCTGACACGATCGGATCAGGTAGCTCAAAAGTGTTTTAACGAGTACCGGTCGTGCGGGACCCTCCTGCACGGCCTTTTTTTAAATCCAGGCTGGTATCTGGGTGCAGCAAATGGAAGACTGTATGACCAAGGCACAGACATCTGGCGCTGCACATCACAGGCACCCGTCTAATGCTCACATTCTGAAAGAGCCGTCCGAAGAATTGCTTGCTGACCGGCTGGACCGAAAGCACGCTTTGTTCACCGCGGCTTTCATTGTCATATGTGCTTCGCTGATCGCGTTCCAGTTTGTTCGGTGATGTCTTGTCAGTTCCCCTATTCTCACAATATGGCGGCTATTGCGGTGCCTGAACAAGCGGGGCAATGTTTCTAGCCCACGCTTGGCCTGTCGGTGTTGGAGGGCACCGGCGGGCCTCTAACCATTCGGGACACGCATGTTTCAGCGTTAAGGCTCGTCCGCCTCGCCTTTGAAAATGCAGCCAAATCAAACTTTGGTGCAGGCATTTAAGACCTGAGGCGACGTGGACGAATAAGGTCAAGCGGCGGCCTGAAAGTTGAAGACCGAACAATCTAGCTGCGCTTTTTCAAAAGTTTCGACAATATAACAGCACCGATAATGCAGGCAGCCGCGAGAAGTGTGATCGCGTGCCAGCTCAGTGTTTTCATTTGCGCGCCCAGATAGGCCGAAAGTATGGTTAATGGCAGGATCCCCAATCCTGTCGTCCAGACAAATGTCCAGATACGCACCCTTGTTAAACCGGCCGCATAATTGATGAGGTTGAACGCAATGACCGGAATAAAACGGCAAATGAGCAATGCAAGTGCGCCGCGATCGTCAGACCAGCTGTCCAAAGCGTCAGCCTGCTCCTCCGATATCCAGTTTCGGATAGCCTCCTGACCCAACCATCGGGATAGAAAAAATGCTGCAAGCGCGCCAAACATCGCGCCGACCCAAATGAGGGCACTGCCCAGCACGGTTCCGAATACGGCACCGGCGCACAGGGCCAGCAGCTCTGCCGGGAAGGGAACAAAACTATGCACGATCATCAAGCCAATCACTGCAACGGGTGCCCAGAAACCCAAAGAACGAAGCTGAGCGGCCATTTCTTCTGGGTCGGGCATGTCGATGCCGCCCAGGTACAAGAAGACTGTTCCCAGAAGAATCACGCCCCCAAACGCTACGAAAACCGCCTTTTGCATTGATGTCACACCTGATTTGGCCCCGAAAGAGGGACACATGATTGGCGACCGAACATAGCACGGCCTGTCGGGCCATTGATTGCAAAACAGCATGACGCTTTTTCTTTTAGGAAGGCAATGGCCGGGCAATGGGTGTTCAGGCACCTGTCTAGTCATTTAACGGTATGGAAAATTGACTAGTCTACAAGGCACCGCTACGATACATATGCAAATACATATAAAGCGGAGCCGGACCATCAGGCCCCGGACTTCACACTTACCGGGAGGGCCATCATGAAAATCAAGACCTTGCTCAGCGCCGCCATACTGGCGACCGCCACATTCAATTCCGCAGCTTTGGCACAGGAAGTCACGCTGCGCGGCGTGTCCGCCTTTAATCTGGGGACAACCTTCAGCCGCGAATTCAATGCATTTGTGGAATGGATCAATGAAAACGGCAAAGGCGTCGTGCAGATCCAGCTTGTTGGTGGGCCAGAGGCGGTGCCGCCTTTTGAGTTGGGCAATGCCGTCCAGTCGGGTGTGGTGGACATTGCCAATAACACCTCGGCCTTTTATCCCAACCTTGTACCGACAGGCGACGCGATACATCTTGCCGAAAACACCATTCAGGAACAGCGCGCCAATGGCTGCTATGACGTCATTGATCGCGTGCACCAGGAACAGATGAACGTGAAATACCTTGGCCATGCGGGCGACGGTATGGGCTTTCATCTGTATCTGACCAAACCGATCACTGGACCAGACCTGACCGGTCTGACGATACGCACAACGCCCGTTTATCAGGCGATGTTTTCGGCACTTGGGGCCAATCTGGTGCGCACAGCGCCCGGCGAAGTTTACAGTGCGCTGGAGCGCGGGGCGATTGACGGGTATGGCTGGCCCTCGCAAGGGGTGCTTGATCTGGGCTGGGACGAACAGACGAAATACCGCGTCGATCCGAGTTTTTACAACGTGGATGTTAATCTGCTGGTCAACCTCGACGTCTGGAACAGCCTGACCGATGCGCAGCGTGCCAAGCTTGAGGAAGGCGCGGCGTGGATGGAGACGCTGAACGCGAA
This sequence comes from Sulfitobacter sp. SK011, assembly GCF_003352065.1. Classification (NCBI taxonomy): domain Bacteria; kingdom Pseudomonadati; phylum Pseudomonadota; class Alphaproteobacteria; order Rhodobacterales; family Roseobacteraceae; genus Sulfitobacter; species Sulfitobacter sp. SK011. The sequence continues at coordinate 3,315,671 of NZ_CP025803.1, read as the reverse complement.
CAACGCCGAAATCAACATTGCCGAATACGCAAAACAAGCTGATGCGGGCATTGAGACAATAACGCTCGACGGTGCGGACGCGGAAAAATGGCTGACCACTGCACGTGATGCTGGCTGGGCGGCTGTCGAGGCTGTTGATCCGCCGCTGGCGCAAGAACTTCGGGCCTGTCTGACCAAGTAACCGGGCATGATCGGACAGCTTTTTGATCGGTTGCTTTGGATGCTCGCGGCAATGTCCGCGGGCATTCTGGGGGCAATTGCGGTTGTGATTGCGATCAATGTGGCGCTGCGCAATTTTGGCTTGCCGGTGATCTACGGAGCACTTGATGCGATCCAATATGCGCTGATGATTGCCACCTTCATGGGAGCACCTTGGGTGCTTTTGCGAAATGGGCACGTCAAGGTTGACCTGCTGTCCGCGTCTTTTTCGCCGCGCAGCGAAGCCACCCTTGGCCGCGCAACCAATCTTATCGGGGCAATTACTGCCGCAATTCTTGCGTGGTACGGATTGCAGGCGGTGCTTGCTTCCGCTGCACGCGGGTCGATGATCCGCACTTCCTTTGTGATCCCTGAGTGGTGGATGTTGGCTTTTGTGCCTCTATCGCTGACGCTTTGTGTTATCGTTTTTGTACGCAAAGTGCTGCGCCCCGACCCCCCTGATCACGCGCTGAGCGGTCTTTAACGGGATGGATTGGGGTCTCTTTCTGACGTTGATGCTGGGTGGTTTGGCAGTGCTTCTGCTGATGGGCATGCCGGTGGCTTTCGCATTTATCGCGGTGACCACCGTCGGCGCATATCACGTGCTTGGTGGCGAGCGCGGCATCCTGCAACTGGCACGTAATTCCGCGCAATCGGTGGCCAATTTCCAACTGGCACCGATCCCGCTGTTCATCCTGATGGGCGAGATCCTGTTCCAGACCGGCGTTGCGCACCGCGCCATTGACGCAATTGAACGGGTCGTGACGCGCATTCCGGGGCGGATGTCAGTCGTCACAATCTTTGGCGGCACCATCTTTGCAGCACTTTCCGGGTCGACGATTGCCAATACCGCAATGCTGGGCAGCACGCTGCTGCCGGGCATGTTGAAACGGGGCTATCATCCCTCCATGGCAATGGGGCCAATCATGGCATCGGGTGCGATCGCGATGCTGATCCCGCCTTCAGCGCTGGCCGTTCTGGTGGGCTCGTTGGCAGGGATTTCCATTGCGGGGCTGTTGATTGCGGGGGTTATCCCCGCTTTGCTACTGGCGGTGTTGTTTGTCGTATATGTTGTCGGGCGCAGCATTCTGGACCCTTCTGTGGCACCGCCCGACACGCTTGAACAGATGAGCATGAAGGAACGATGGACCCCCTTTGCGATCTATGTTCTGCCCCTCACAATCCTCTTTTTCGTTGTGATCGGATCGTTGCTGATGGGGATCGCCACGCCCACTGAAAGCGCCGCACTCGGCAGTCTTACCGCGCTTGCCATCGGCGCGGCCTATCGGTCACTGAGTTGGGCCAAGCTGGGCCGAGCGTTGATGGAAACGCTCAAGCTTTCGGTGATGATCCTGTTCATCATCGCGGCAAGTCAGACCTTTGCGCAGGTGCTGTCGTTTTCAGGGGCCACCAGTGGGTTGATCAATGCGATAAACAGCTTTGATCCGACCCCGTTGATGGTGCTGCTGGGCATGATCGGCATCTTGCTTTTTCTGGGTTGTTTCATTGATCAGGTGTCGATGCTGATGGTCACCGTGCCTGTGTTCGTGCCGTTGGCGCAGGCGATGGGGATCAACGAACTTGTGCTCGGCGTGGTTTATCTTCTCACAATGGAGATCGGGCTACTGACACCCCCCTTTGGCCTGCTGCTTTTTGTGATGCGCGGCGTCGCCCCACCAGAAATTCGCATGCGCGACATCTATTTTGCGGTGACGCCATTCGTGCTGATCAAGCTTTTTGTACTCGGCCTGATCGTATGGCTGCCTGCGCTTGGTACCTGGCTGCCCGAGTTGATGGGACGCTGAGCGTTTCGTCGCGGTCAAACGCAACCCCTCTTTGCCAGATTGGTGTTCATATGTCCAATGGGGTGAGCAATGAGGCGCAGGTGGGTCAGCAACAATATCTTAACGATGCCCAGGACCCCGTTTGGCGGGGTGCAGGCGGCCTAGATGTCGCGGTCCGCAAGCAAGTCCGCCAGCACCGGGTTTGGAAATCGGCGTGTGATTGTCACCGCGAAAAAGGTTTCTCCGATACCGGGCAGGCGATCCACTTCGATCAGCCTGCCGGAGTTCAACTCGTCCTGCACAACAATCGGCGGCAGAACGGCTAGCCCCACGCCTTCGCGTGCAAGCAGGCGCATCATCGCCATGTCGTCGACCTCTGCCGCAATTAACGGTCGGATGCCAAGCCGTTCGATCCATGCGTCAAATCCGATCCGAATACCTGTGTCGGCGGTCGGCAGTATAATGGGCTGGGTGGTCAGAAGGTCGATCAGGTCAAGCTTGCCCTTGAGGCGGCCTGGCGTGCCGACAAGGCTGACAGGTTGCTCGGTCAGACGGTGCGAGACAAAGGGCGACACCGCATCCTGAAACGGGGGGCGATTGCTGAGGACGACATCTAGGTTGAGTGTTTCAAGCGCTTGCAGCAGGGCCGTGTTGGTCCCGGACCGCAAGATGATTTCCACATCAGGTCGGTTCAATATCGGACGCAAAAATTCCATCTGGAAATTGCGCGACAGCGTTGCAAGCGCGCCGACCCGGATGGCTTGGCGGATGCGACCCTTTTCCTGCAACGTCCCGACCAGTTCGCGCCCCGCTGAAAAGATCGTGTCGGCATGATCAAGCGCAATGCGCCCGGCTTCGGTCAACACAAGCTGCCGGCCGCGCCGTTCAAACAGAGTATGACCCAGATGGGCCTCAAGCTGTTTGATCTGAACGGAAACAGCGGATTGCGACAGGTTCAGCCGGTCTGCTGTGCGGGTCAGGTTCCCGTCGTGGGCAACAGCCCAGAAATACCGCAGATGGTGATAATTGAATTCGGCCATATACATTCATAAAACAGAACGGTTTTGAATAAACAATGAATTTTTATTAATAGTTGGAGGCTGCTATCCGTCCGGTGCGCCAAATTCCGGCCGATAGGAGACCTGCCTTGTTCATCGCCACACTTCCGCTCTTCGCGCCAATCGCCCTGATCGTTGCTGCGGTCATTTCTTTTCGCAGCCCGCAATTTCGCCCGGCCCGAATGCTGCGCCACGTTGAAATTGCGGCGCTGGCCGCAATTGCGGTTGCTGTTCTGTCGGGCCTGACCCTTGTTCTTGGAGGGGCATCGACCAGCCCGCTGATCGGGATTGCCGGTCTGGGCCTTGCCATGCGCCTTGATGCGGTCAGCGTCGTGATATTGTTGCTGGTGACTTTCGTGGGCTGGATCGTCGTGCGCTATGCGGCGATCTACATGGACGGCGAGGCACGGCAGGGGGCGTTTACAGGATGGCTTTGTGCGACGCTGGCGGCTGTGATGCTGCTGGTGATTGCCGGAAACATCCTACAGTTGCTGCTGGCTTGGGTCGCGACCAGTCTGTCTTTGCACAAGCTTCTGCTTCATTATCCTGACCGGATCGCGGCGCAACGTGCGGCGCGCAAGAAATGGGTGTCAGCGCGGTTGGGGGATGCGGCACTGTTGCTTGCGGTGATCCTGATCTATGGCACCTATGAGACAGGAGACATTGCCGCGATCATGACGGCGGCCCAGGTCGGAGGGGCCAATGACGGCAGCATTTGGATCGCTGCCGCGCTTGCCTTTGCTGCGATCGTCAAATCCGCGCAATTCCCGCTGCATGGCTGGCTGACCGAAGTGATGGAAACGCCAACACCTGTTTCTGCGCTGCTGCATGCGGGGGTCATCAACGCGGGTGGCTTTCTATTGATCCGCTGCGCCGATCTGATGCTCTTGGCACCCGGCGTGCTGGCAATACTGGTGATGGTTGGCGGGTTTACGGCGCTTTTTGGCGGGCTGGTCATGCTGACGCAATCCGCAGTCAAAACATCACTGGCGTGGTCCACGGTAGCGCAGATGGGGTTCATGATGTTTCAGTGCGGGCTGGCGCTTTTCCCGCTGGCGCTGCTGCATATCGTGGCACATTCGCTGTATAAGGCGCATGCCTTTCTGGCCTCAGGCACAGCGGTTGAGAATGTCACGGCGATCCGGCGCCCGGGGCCAGTGGCGATCCCGAGCGGGGCCGCAGTTGGCCGGGCCTTTCTCATTGCCCTTGCGATATATGCCATCATTGCTTTCGTCTTTGGGGTGGCCGGAAAATCACCGCAGGCCATCGCTCTTGGTGCGATCCTGATCTTTGGTGTGGCTTATCTGGTGGCACAGGGTCTGGCTGATGCTGCGCCCTGGGCGCTGACGCAGCGCACGGCTGCCTATTCGGTTGCTGCTGTAATCGGCTACTTCGCGCTTCAGACCGGGGCAGAGTGGCTGATGCTGGGCACCTTGCCACAGACCCCGCCGCCCGGCCCGCTGGAATGGGCGCTGATTGTGTTGGCACTGCTCAGCTTTGGACTGGTGGCCATTGCGCAGGCGCTTTTCCCGCTCTGGGCCTATCATCCCGCCGCCGCAGGGCTGCGCGTGCATCTGGCCAACGGTCTTTATGCCAATGCCGTTTTTGACAAACTGCTGGGTGGTTGGTCGACCACGCGCGCCTTTTGATCTTCGTGAAAGGACACAAAGAGATGAACATGCATTCAGACATTCCAACCGCCACGATCACGTCGGCGGGCGATGCCGCCGCACGGGCCATACCGCCACTTTGGCCGCTGGCTTCTTCCGTTGCTGTGAACCCATTTCTGGGTCAGTCCGGTGAAACACTGGCGCAGGTGGGTGCGCGGCTGGGCCGTGTCGGTGGGGTGCCTGTCACCATGCCGCGGGACTGGTATCAGACCCGCATCGCGGACGGCACGATCACCGATACCGATCTGGGTGACGCGCTCGCCGCATACGGTGGCGCAGACATGCCCAGTCTCACAGACCTTAAACGTCTTGCTAGCACTGCCGCGACCCCGCCCATGCCGCAACCAACGGTGGCGGATCTTGCGGCTGAGGTGTCTGGGATTGATTGGTCCGGCATTCTATCAAATCGGTTTGGCGCATGGGCGGCAGGGTATTTTGATCAGGGGCAGGCGCTTTGGGCGGCACCGCGCAGGCGCGGGGCCTATGATGCCTGGCGGCAAAACGCGACCCATGACCTGACGCCTGAGATCGTGGGGCTGAAAGGCTTTGCACAATTTGCCAGCGATACGCCCGATACCGCAGAGGCGGCGACGGCGCGGGCGATCAAGCGGCTTGGGCTGAGCGCAGCGGCGCTGGAAACCTATCTGCATCAGCTGCTCTTTGGCCTTGGCGGCTGGGCGCAGGTCGGGCGGCATCACCTGTGGCAGGCAGAACTTGCAGGTGGGCAGGACCATACCCTGACCGATATCCTGACCATCAGGTTGTTGTGGGAAGAGGCGCTTTATGTCCAATACGAGGATCAGATTGCGGCCAAATGGGATGCGGTAAAGGCTGCACATGCCGCGCCCCTGGTCCCGGACGCGGATGTGCTGGCCAATGTCATCCTGCAGGAGGCTTGGGAGCGCGCGGCTCAGCGTGCACTTGCGCAAACCCTCAGCACTCCAATGCAACAAATCAGCACGGCACGCCCGGCGCTTCAGGCGGCGTTTTGCATCGACGTCCGTTCAGAGGTGTTTCGCCGGGCGTTGGAGGCGGTAAATCCCGGTATCCAGACCCTTGGTTTCGCGGGTTTCTTTGGATTGTCTGCAGCGCACAGGAGTTTCGCCTCAGATGTGGAAGAGCTGCGTCTGCCAGTGTTGCTCAACCCCGGTGTGACGTCGACCTCTCGGGGCAATAATGTGGGCGCGGATCAGACTGCCCGTTTCAGGGCCCGTGCCAGCCGCGCATGGGGCCGGTTCAAGCTAGCTGCCGTGTCGTCCTTTGCCTTTGTTGAAGCGACGGGGCCGATCTATGTTGGCAAGCTGCTGCGCGATGCACTGAACCTTGCGCCAAATACCGTACCCGGCGGACCAGCGCCACGGATTGACCCGGCCCTTGATCTTGACGGACAGGTGAATGCCGCAGAGACCATCTTGCGGGCAATGTCGTTTACCGAGAACTTCGCGCGGTTGGTCGTGCTGGCGGGGCATGGGGCGAATGTGGTCAACAATCCCTTTGCCAGCGGGCTGCAATGCGGGGCCTGCGGCGGCTATTCCGGTGAGGTGAATGCGCGGCTGCTCGCCGGCCTTTTGAACGCGACGGAAGTGCGTCAAGGCCTTGCCGCGCGGGGCATTGAGATACCCGTCGATACGCTGTTTGTCGGCGCATTGCACGACACCACCACGGACAAGGTGACGCTTTATCACGCAGACCATCCTTTGGTGTCGCATATGGCCGACCTGAGCCAGGCCAAGGATTGGTTTGCCGCGGCAGGGGCCGTCACACGGGGCGAACGGGCGCTGTCATTGCCCCGTGCATCAGGTCAGGGCGACATCGTGACCCGCAGCAGGGATTGGGCCGAGACACGGCCAGAATGGGCTCTTGCAGGTTGCAAGGCTTTTGTGGCGGCCCCCCGATACCGGACTGCCGGCAAGAGCCTTGAGGGGCGCGCATTTTTGCATGACTACAACTGGGAGCAGGACAAGGAATTCGGGGTGCTGGAACTGATCATGACCGCCCCTGTGGTTGTCGCCAGCTGGATCAGCCTGCAATATTATGGGTCGACAGTGGCACCGGAGGTGTTCGGATCAGGCAATAAGCTTTTGCACAATGTGACCGGGGGCATCGGCGTGGTCGAAGGAAATGGTGGTGTCTTGCGCGCCGGATTGCCCTGGCAGTCTGTGCATGATGGGCAAAGCCATGCGCACGAACCATTGCGCCTTTCAGTCTGTATCGAAGCCCCACGCGACGCGATGAGCGACATTCTGGGACGGCATGAGGGGGTGCGCGCCCTGTTTGACAACGGTTGGCTGCATCTTTTTGCGCTGGGCGAGGACGGTCAGATGACCCATCGGTATGAAGGGAACCTGACATGGTCAGAGATCGAACCATCTGTGCAGAAGCGCCCAGAATTGAAAGTCGTCTGACAGCCGTTCGGGGGCGTGTCGAGCGCGGTGGCTCAAATTGACATAGCGTTGCGTGGTTCAGGCCAGTGCGGGCGGCGGGTGCAGGCAGCAAATCCTTCTCGAAAGCATCTGTTGCTGGTCGTTTCCTGTTGTTTTCTTCCAGTTCCCGTTGTCGGGACAGATATACCGGTTTAGGGATGGCGCATGCGATATTCTTTGCCCACCCCCGCCCAACCTTTCAAGATCGGCACACGTGGCTCGCCGCTTGCGCTGGCGCAGGCCCATGAGACCCGCGCGCGGCTTGCGGCAGCCTTTGATCTGCCGCATGAAGCGTTTCAGATTGAGGTGATTTCTGTCACCGGCGACCGGGTTCAGGACCGCCCGCTGAAAGAGATCGGCGGCAAGGGCCTGTTCACCCGCGAGATCGAGGAAGCGATGCTGGATGGCACCGTTGACATTGCGGTCCATTCGATGAAGGACATGCCGGTTCTGCAACCCGAAGGACTGTTGCTCGACACCTATTTGCCCCGCGAAGATGTCCGCGATGCGTTCATTGCCCTGAATGGAAAACCGCTGGGTGATCTTGCTGCTGGACGAGTTGTGGGAACATCCAGTTTGCGACGACAGGCACAGTTGAAACTGCGCAGGCCTGACCTTGAGGTGGTGGAGTTCCGCGGCAATGTGCAGTCCCGGTTAAAGAAACTGTCAGACGGTGTGGCCGACGCCACGTTTCTCGCGATGGCAGGGTTGAACCGGCTGAAAATGGACGACGTGCCAAAGGTTGCGATTGACGTCTGTGACATGCTGCCCGCGATCGCCCAAGGGGCCATTGGGATCGAACGCCGCACTGATGACCACCGCGCCGCTGACATGCTGGCCGCGATCCATGATGGCCCTACCAGTCAGCGGCTGGCGGCCGAACGGGCGTTCTTGGCAGAGCTTGACGGATCCTGTGAAACGCCAATTGCGGGACTGGCGGAGTTGGATGGTACGACCTTGCGGTTGCGCGGCGAAGTGCTCCGCCCGGATGGCTCCGAGGCCATAGGGGACGATATGACCGTGCCTGTTGAAGACGGTGCCGAGGCAGGTCGCCAGATGGCGCGCAAACTGTTGGCGCAGGCCGGGGATGACTTCTTTGACTGGCGGTCAGCCTGAGGTTTAGGCCGCTGATCGCCGAAATCTGAGCTAGTTTCTGGCGCGGTAGGGGCTGCGGGGCAGGGGCTTTATTCGCTTTCCTAGATTATCGAACAGAACCCCAAGAACATGCAGCCCACGGCCACCCCTGCAAGCCTGCGGAAAAAAACGCGGGATGATACATTCGCGGATCCAATCAGAACCGGACATCTCAAGGGCCAAACTGGTGCACATGTGGCTTCTCAAAAATGGCAGCGCTTCACATTGACCGAGAATTGCTGGCTGCTGGGATCGTTGAAGCAGACAGCGCATCTGGCAAAAAGAAGCCGAATAAGAACCATGTGGGCAGGCCAAAGATAGGCCTTCACATCGTGAATAATGGTAGACATCATTGCGTCGGGCTAACTTTCCCATGTGTCAATTTGTGGGGTGGTTGGAAGGCAAATCATGACTATGCGCCAACTTTCCGCAGGTACCCCGAAACGTGATACCCGCATGAGGCCGCAGTCTTGTTGGGCGAGGTTTTGTCTGCAACGGCGACATTAATGCTGTAGGATTTGTAGCAGAAACTTTTGTGTTCTTTCGTTTTGGGGGCTACCAAAGAAAGCTTCCGGGGCGGCGCTTTCGATAATTTTACCTTGATCCATAAAGACCACGCGGTCTGCCACCTTGCGCGCAAAGCCCATCTCGTGGGTGACGCAGATCATCGTCATGCCGTCGCTTGCCAATTCCTCCATTGTTTCAAGAACCTCGTTGATCATTTCGGGATCAAGCGCCGAGGTTGGTTCATCAAAGAGCATGATCCGCGGCTGCATGCACAACGCCCGCGCAATCGCGACACGCTGTTGTTGTCCGCCCGAAAGCTGGCTTGGGTATTTGTCCGCCTGATCCGGGATCTTGACCTTTTCCAGATAATGCCGCGCCAGATCCTGCGCCTCTTTGCGCGAGGTGTTTCGCACCGACATCGGGGCCAGCACACAGTTCTCCATCACCGTCAGATGTGGGAAGAGATTGAACTGTTGAAAGCACATGCCCACCTCTGAACGGATTTTGTCGATATTCTTGACGTCTTCTGTCAGTGGGATGCCATCGACAATGATGTCGCCGTCACGGTGTTCCTCCAGCCGGTTGATGCAGCGGATCAAGGTGGATTTCCCCGATCCCGAGGGGCCGCAGATCACGATCCGCTCGCCCGCGCGCACGGTCAGATTGATCTCCGTCAGCACCTGAAAATCGCCGTAGAACTTGTTCATGTTCCGAATTTCGACCATGACTTTTGATGCAGGGGATGCGGGCTCCGATTTGGCTGTCTGTACGATTTCCATTGGTTTGGTGTCCTTTTGACGGGTTGCGCCCTAGCGGATGGCCACTGAGTTGCTCAGACCATCGGTATCAACATGAGACTGCAACATGCTGGTCAGCTTCAAAAATACCGTGCAGATGATCCAATAGATCACGGCGATGGTGGCAAAGGTTTCCACAGGGGTGAAAGTACGCCCGTTGATGTCATGGGCGGCATAAGTCAGCTCTGCCACCGTGATCATCGACAGAAGCGAGGATTCCTTGATCATCGTCAGGGCAATGTTGGTGCCGGGCGGAAACACGTAAGTTTAAAGCTGCGGGAAAATGACCCGCCGCATGTAGAACCCGTATTTCAGGCCCAGCGCTTTGGCAGCATCAAACTGACCCTTGGAAACAGCTTCGACCCCGCCGCGAAACACTTCGGCAAAATAGGCCCCGCCATAGATCGACAGACAGATAAAGCCGGTGGTCAGTCCCGACAGGCGGATGCCATAAAACGGCAGCGCATAGAACATCATGAAGATCAGGATCAGCAGCGGGATGTTCCGCATCAGTTCAATATAGGCGATGGCAGGCCAGCGCAGCAGCCGCCGTTTGGCAATGCGCATAAGGCAAGTCACCACACCGATGAATATCCCGATCGGAATCGCAATGAACGAGATCAGCAGCGTATTGAAAACACCATCAATCAGAATGTCCCGATTGTCCCAGATGGCTGCATAGTCGAATGTCATAAGACGCTCCTACACGCGATATTTCTGCGATCGCCGCTGGAGGTATTCTCCGTATTGGCTGATCGAAAAGCAGATGACGAAATAGATGAAGGCCGCCAGCAGCAGGACTTCGACAGGGCGGAAGGTTTCGTTATAGAGCATCTGCGAGGCGCGGGTCAGTTCCACCAGGGTGATGGTGGACAAAAGCGGCGTGATCTTGATGACCATGGTAAATTCGTTGACCAAAAGCGGGATAACCGAATGAAACACCTGCGGCAGGATGATCTTGAACCAGACCTTGAGTTTGGGAAGACCCAACGCCTCGGCAGCTTCCCATTGGCCCTTTGGTATTCTACTTAACCCGCCGCGCAGAATTTCCGCGACATAGGCACCGCTGTTGAACCCCACGGCCATGATCCCGGCAGTAAACGGCCCGATGTTGATGCCGGTCAGCGGGGCCAAGGCGTAGTAGAACACCAAGATTTGGACCAATGCCGGTGTGCCCCGGATAAAGCTGCCATAGATGCGCACAAAAATGCGTAGCACCCAGAACCGGCTGTTGCGCATCAGCAAAAGGCCGGTCCCCACGAAAATCCCAACGCTACACGCAATCAGCCCAACAAATATTGTATAAAGCGCCCCCCACAACAGGGGCCCGGATTTTGGTATGATTTCGATGAACTGCAGGTCCATGAGCGAGATATTCTCTTTCAAAAAAGCCGCGCCGGACTGGTCTTTTGACTTAAGGACAAACCAATCCGGGTCGGTAGTAGACGCTCAGAGAGCGCCCTCGGGGAGGTAATCTTCGGGCAGGTCCATCTCAAATCCGAACCACTTCATCTGCAGCTCTTTGAGCGTTCCGTTCTGCTCAAGTTTCGCAAGTGATTCATTGATACGGTCGCGCAGATCCGCCCCATTTGGGTGCGCGACCCAGGCAAACAAGGTGCCGCTGCCGATGTTGGCAAGTTGCGCAAAGGTATCGGGGCGCTGTTCCTGCATTGTCGCCAGCGAGAACGACGGGATCGTGCCGATGTCGATCTGCCCGCCAGCCAGTGCGAGCCGCATATCGTCTGTGGATTTGAAACCGCTGATGCTGGCGAAACCCGATCCGCCAGTGGCTTTCAGCTCAGCGTCGAGGGCTTCGACTTCCTGTGCCTGCGAGGATCCGATTTCGACGCCAATGATCTTGCCGTTCACATCGCCCAGACCGGCCAGTCCGTTATCGCCATGCCGCTTGACCAACATGGTCTCGGCCACGGCGAGCGGGCGGGTAAAGGCGTATTTGTCCACGCGGTCTTCCTTGATCGCCACGGAGGTGGCGACAAGATCGTATTTGCCCGCCAGAACGCCGGCCAAAATGCCGTCCCATGGGAGTTGCAACTGCTCAAGCTCAACCCCCATATCCGCCACGATCAGGTCCAGGATATCCTTGCCATAGCCGACGACCTTGCCGTCTTTCAGGAATTCCATCGGCGGATAGGCGACCTCTGTCGCGACGGTGATCTTACCGTTGGCCGTCACCGCCTCCAGAACGGACCCTGCGGCGACCGGGCCGCACAAGGCCAAAGCGGTCGCACAGGCCAACAGACCTTTGGTCATTTTACGTCTTTGCATGTGTTTCATTTTTGTCTCCCTAGGGGTTGCTTTACTTTGGTTGTTACTTCGATCGTGCATCACAGGCGGGTGCCAGAACGCACAGAAGTTCAAACATGATGGAGACCCCGACCCAGGCCGTGCCGCCTGAGGGGTCAAAGGGCGGGGATACTTCGACCAGATCCGCGCCGATCAGGTTAAGCCCGGCCAGCGCGCGCACCATTTGCTGCGCCTGAAACGTCGTGAAGCCGCCAATTTCCGGGGTTCCGGTGCCGGGCGCAAACGACGGGTCGATCCCGTCGATGTCAAAGCTCACATAGGTCTCGCTGTCGCCGACAATATCGCGCGCCTCCTGCATGACAGATGCGACACCGCGCTCGAACAGTTCTTCGATTTCAATGATCCGCACACCTTGATCCAGCGCCCAGTCAAAATCCGTTGTTTCGTATTTTACACCGCGGATACCGATCTGGATTGTGCGTTTGGGATCAAGGAAACCCTGCTCAATTGCACGCCTAAAAGGGGTGCCGTGGGTATATTTGCTGTCGCCAAAATAAGCGTCATTCATATCCGTATGGGCATCGAAATGAATCATCCCAACCGCTTTGTCACGGCCAAGCGCACGCAGGATCGGAAAAGACACCAGATGGTCCCCACCGGCTGAAAGGGGTGTGATCCCCTTGTCTGTCAGTTGATTGTAAAAACCGGTGATCAGATCAAGGCTTTGCATGATGTCCATGGGATTGACTGGCGCGTCGCCCAGATCTGCGCAGTTCACCAACCGAAACGGGTTCACACCACTGCGAGAATGCGTTGTGCGGATCATGGTCGAGAGGTCCCGCAACTGACGCGGCCCATGGCGCGGCCCGGGTCGGTTTGAGGTGCCGCCGTCAAACGGAACCCCGACAATCGCGATGTCGGTCTTGTCCGCCTGCGGGTCTTCGATTTCGATATGTGGCAGACGCATAAAGGTCGGCATCCCCGCAAAGCGCGCCGTCTTTAGCCCCGGAATAGGTTGGAATGCCGGATTTTTTGGCTGCATGCGTCATCTCCCTGACTGGTGTTGTGGCAGAGGTTTACACAGGTCATTTATTTGATAAACGTGGACTTATAGAAAATCAGTTCGATAGAAGGCGACGTAATGCCAAGCCGATCCATCGCCGATGTTGACGTCAAATTGCTACGTGTGTTCTGCACCATCGTGGAATGCGACGGGTTCTCTCAGGCGCAGTCAGAACTCAACCTCTCGCGCTCCACGATCAGTACCCACATGGCAAATCTGGAAACGCGGGTTGGGTTCAAACTGTGTAGCCGGGGGCGCGCCGGGTTTGCGCTGACCGCACGTGGTGGCGCGGTCTATGAAGCCTCTCGTGCCATGCTGTCTTCGATTGATGCCTATCACGGCCAGATCGTACAGTTGAAAGAAGGCATAGTGGGTGAAGTTGCAATTGGCGTTGTTGACAATCTGATCACCAACACAGAATGCCGCCTGCGCGATGCCATTCGCGATGCGCTGGCAGCCCACAAGGGTCTTCGCATTGTGTTACGGATCGGACCGCCAGACCAGGTTGAAGAGCAACTTGTCAGAGGGCAGACCCAAATGGCCATTTCGCCAAAGTTTCCGACCCGAAGAAACGTATCCCAAAGCACGCTATTCATTGAAAAGCAGCGGTTGATCTGTGGCAAAGGCCATCCTTTGTTCACCGTTCCGGATGATGAAATGACACGCGAGCTGATCGCAGAGCAGGATTTTGTACGGCGCGGCTTTGTCTCCGTGCTCACCCCATATTCCACGTTTTTCAATCGACCTGCTCTGGCGGTTTCCCATCAGATGGAGGGGCTTGCACATTTCATACTAAGCGGCAATTGCGTGGGTTTCCTGCCCGAGGTTTACGCCAACTATTGGGTTGACCGGCAAGAGATGCGTATCATCAGGGCAGATCAATTTGGCTTTGATGTGCCGATCTGCCTGTCACGCCACGAAGGTGCGCAACATAGTTTGGCAGAGTCCCATGTCTACGAAACCATATTGAAAGTTCACGGTGCAACGGTCTGATCAAGAAACGCCCAAGCACTGCGCACTCAATAGAATGATCCGTCGTTCTGAATCCTCGAAATCTGCTTCCCGCCCCTTAGCAGTCAGGCAAGGCTGGTATTGAAGTATACGACCCAAAGCTGCGGTTTATCCGCGACGCACTTGCTGCTTTTGATTGCAACGAAAGGATGGTTTCAGTCTTGGCTAGAGCCACGTGTGTGACTGGCAGGTCCGGTGAAACCCTCTGCACTGCAAAATGGGAGATGCTGCTTCTGCGATGGTATTTTGCGTTAGCGGTGGCGGGGTCAACGAAAACCACCATTGGATGACGGTTTCGAGCCATACTCCATTGTGCTGAGCGATGAACGAATGACCGCCAGGTCATCTTCTTGAACAATTTGTGCATGTTTCAATATCGGCGCAGTTAGGCTTTTGGAACAATCAAATCGGTGCCCAATGGCTCTTCAAAAAATGCAGCGCAATTATCAACGAACATTTGCACCAGTCTTCGTTTTGGCCCCGGTGCAAACCCGAGCGAAAGGGTGACGCCGCTTGTGCTATCGGCGATTGGCACGCAGCTTATGTTGCTTCCTGCGTAGCTCGGGACGTCACGCGGCTTCATGTTCAAAAGGGAAATCCCAATCCTGGAGGCGACAAGCGAACGAACCATTTCGGTCGAATTGGCGGTTGCGACGATACAAAGGTCTTTGCCCCCTTGATCGAGGACTTCCAGATAATACCCGCGCGCGGCGGGCCGGTCCAAAAGGATAAGCGGCTCGTTTACGATTTGGGAAACTGTCACAGTGTCAAACTGCGCAAGGGCATGATCTGCCGGACACAGACAATAGGTGGGTGCAAAGATAAGCGGTTGCGCTTCAATTTGCGGATTTGGCAATTCTTCGACAAACAGGATCACATCGAATTTTCCGTCCAGCAATCCCTTCTGGACGGAGACGTTGTCGCCTTCCGCAAATGTAAAAGTCAGATCGGGATGGGCCGCAAACATCTGTGCGGTAAGCACTGGCAGAAAAGCCGGGGCGATCGGTGCATTGTAGCCGATCGCCAGGTTGCCAGAGAGGCTTGATTGCAGGTCAGAGACGCCTGTCAGTAACGTATCATACCTTTCCAAAAAATCGTCGATGCGCCGCCCGACATCGCGACCTGCCAGCGTGGGGAATATTCCTTTAGCCCGCGCGCGGGTAACAAGCGTCATGCCGAAAGCGGCTTCGGCTTGATCGAGAGCTGCGGCAATGGCGGACGGCGTCACATGCATGGCATCCGCAGCGCCCGTGATACTGCCAAGTCGCAAGGCCGCCTGAACATAACGCATGGCGCGAAGAGAGAGAGTCATGCGATAACCTCACATTTTCCGAGATACTATCTAAGAAAAAAACATTATTCAAAGGTTTGTATTTTTGTGAAGGTCGAAATCGCCGTCCATGATCACTGAACCATGAACTATGCTTTGACGTATTCATCCACAGCGATGTCCGAGCCGGAGATCGTTTTCGATTTATTCACCATCGCTCCAAGGGCCACAAAACGGGAACCTGTCATGAAATCCAGAACCAAAGTTGTCGTCATCGGCGGCGGCATCGCAGGCTGCTCGACCCTCTATCATCTCACGCAAGAAGGATGGTCTGATGTTGCTTTGGTCGAGCGGGACGAGCTGACCTCAGGCACCACCTGGCACTCGGCCGCGCAAGTCACGAACTTTGGCATGACCCAGACGATGGTGGGCCTCAAATCTCATTCCATCGCGCTTTACAAGAAATTGCGTGACGATCCCGAATATCCGGTTGGGTATCATCACGGCGATGGCGGCATCCGGTTGGCCAACACCGAAGCGCAAATGCAGGGCTATCGGCATTTCGCCTCGATGGCGCGCGGTATGGGCGTGGAATACGAGGTTATCGACGCGGAAGAATGCGCCCGTCGCCATCCGTTGATCTCGACCGACAACCTGCTTGGCGGGCTGTGGGATGGTGAGGACGGTGATATCGATCCTGCCCAACTCTGTCAGGCACTGGCTTTTCACGCACGCAAAGCGGGCGCTGAGGTCTATCGCAATACCCCGGTGACCGGCCTGACCCAGCACAAGGACGATACGTGGACTGTTCACACGGAACATGGCGATATCGACTGTGACATAGTCGTGAATGCCGGCGGCTATCGCGTCAACGAGGTGGGCGCTATGATGGGCGTGCAACACCCAGTCGCCTCGATGGAACATCAGTATTTCATCACGGAAGACATCCCCGCTATTGCAGCGGCCGGGCATCGCATGCCTTTGCTGCGCTGTCCGATCTCGGATTATTATTCCCGTCAGGAAAAGGGTGGTCTGCTGGTTGGGTTCTATGAACAAGGCTGCAAAACCTGGGGAATGGATGGGATCAGCCCAAGCTTTTCCAACGATCTGTGTCCCGATGATCTGGATCGCGTTATGGACGTTCTCGAAGGCGCGTTCGAGCGGATGCCCGCACTCGCAGAGGTCGGCATCAAGCGCGTCGTGAACGGCCCCATTACCTATACAATCGATGGCGCTCCTTTGGTCGGGCCTATTCCGGGCAAGCGCAATGCATATTGCATCATCGGTTTGCGCGCGGGCTTGGGTGAAGGCGGCGGCCATGGCTGGCTTCTGGCGCAGCAGATTGTTCATGGCGAGGCTTGCTACGACACTTGGGTGATCGACCCACGCCGGTTTACCGGACACGCAACCGTGGAACTGACTGCGCGCAAGGCGGTTGAGGATTATCAGAACGAATTCAGGTTCCATTTCCCGCATGAGCACCGTCCAGCGGGGCGTCCCGCCAAGACGACGCCACTCACCCCTGTTCTGGTCGCAGAAGGGGCCGAATTCACTGTCGTGAACGGATGGGAGCGTGTCGATTACATCAAGCCGTCACCGGATTTCCACCCATCCCTGAGCTTCAATTTCGACGAGGCTTTCGATGTGGTCGCGGCAGAAGTGAACAACGTCGCCACAAACGTGGGCTTATCAGAGGTCAACGGCTTCAACCGGATCGAGATTACCGGCAAGGGCCGACACGCATTCCTTGACCGAATGATCTGCGGGACCGTCCCAAAGCGCGAGGGGCGCGTTGGATTGGGCTATCTGCTGAACGATCATGGGTGCATCAAAGGTGAGGCGACGATTGCCAATTTGCCCGCCTCGGATCGTGGTCCTGAACGGGTCTGGTATGGCTCAGCCGCTGCATCAGAATATCATGACATGGACTGGCTCACCGCACATCTCATGCCGGACGACGACGTGCAACTGCGCAGCCTGACCAACGATCAAACGATCCTTGTTTTGGCTGGCCCAAAAGCGCGCCTCGTGCTTTCCGCCTGCGCACGCGGCGATTGGTCAGCCACTGCGTTTCCATGGTTGTCCGTGCGCGAGTGTTGTATCGGTTTTGCACCGGCCACGGTTATGGGCGTCAGTTTCTCGGGCGAATTGGCCTATGAAATCCATGTGCCCAACGCCTCACTTTACGCCGCCTATCTGGCTTTGCGCGAGGCCGGTGACGCATACGGGCTCAAACTCTTCGGGGCCCGCGCGATCGACTCCATGCGCATGGAAAAAGGGTTCCTCCACTGGAAAGCAGACCTGATCACAGAGTTTGATCCCTTCGAGACAGGTCTTTCTCGGTTTGTGAAAATGGATAAAGGTGACTTCATTGGCAAAGCGGCACTGCTCGAACGACAGGCAGCGGGGCCAAAAAGCCAGTTGGTAACGCTGGAAATCGATGCGGCACACGCCCCTGCACATCCGGGCGCATCTTTGATGAGTGGCGATAAAGTGGTCGGCACAATCACATCCGCAGATTATGGACATCGCGTGGGTTTGAACCTCGCCTACGCCTTCGTTACCCCTCATCTGGCAAAACCAGGGGTTGCGATGGAACTGGATCTATGCGGGCAACGGGTTGGTGCGCATGTCATCAATCAAGCTCCTTACGATCCAAATTTCGAACGGATGCGGAGCTAATCGATGCAAATCAAACGGATCGATAATTTCGAGATCAACTGAAGCGTCTGAAATCTACGCACAGATCACGGCTTCGGGCTTAGGTTAAATCCCCCGTACCATAGTGTAAGATCACCGGAACGACGATTTCTTCCTCGTCGATCAGGTGCCGATCCAACATTCTTGCGAGATCCTTGAGATTTTTGTGGAATTGTCCAATTGCCGCATCGCCAGCACTTTGCGCCTGAAGCGCGCCGTTCGCGTGTTCGACAAAGCTATTAATGTGCCCGTCCAGCGCATGGTGGTCTTGATCCAAAAGGTCAAATGCACGTGCAATACGGGCGTCTTTGCCGCTTAGAACCGGAAAATAATGTGCATCTTCAATGCTGTGGTGTCCATGCAGTTCCTGCACGAAGGCAGATCCAAGCCGCCCGGTCTGCTGATGAAAAAGGGCAACGTCCATGCGCCGATCAAGGGTCTCTTCGGTTTGCGTCAGCAATCGTTCCAAGATCCGGCGGAACATCATATGCCGATCCAGCCAAAAACGGATGAGGCCATCATACCCTGCGTGCGCTTCCCAACCGGCGCGGGGATAGTCCATTAGCAGGACCTTCAGCGCATCCGGCAATCCGGTTCGCAGATCAAGCTGAAGCGCGTCACCTGATGTTGGGTTGACCATGTCTGTGTCCTCGTTTGCGCGAGACGTTCAACTCGGCGCACTCCGTGTTATGCGGAATGTCCCGGAGAACCCCAGCCGATAGGTCCAACAAGATTGTCCCAAACAACCGGCCGGATACCCCTGTGATACCCGGCCCGTCGTTCTGCGCATTCAGGTTAATCGGCATTTGCCGCAATAAAGTCTGTGGCGCTTTGCACCAATGCGGCACCGTCCAGACCTTTGGCGTCCATTTCTGCGATCCAATCCGCAGTCACCTGAGCCCCCACTTCCATCCAGCGGTCCTTTTCACCGTCGAGCTCCGTAATGGCGTTGCCCGCATCCGTGGCGACCTTGCGCCCGATCACATCCGCGGCATCCATCGCTGCACCGAACAAAGCTGACACCTCTGGACCCGAATTCGCGTCGATCACCGCCTTTAAATCGTCAGGCAGGGCTGCATAGCTGTCTTTGTTCATCGTCATCACAAAAGTCGCCGTATAAAGCCCGGGTTTTGAGACGAAACCTGAGTGAAATTTGGCCAGTTCACTCATCTTCAGTGGCAGGGTCACTTCCCATGGGATGATCGCGCCGTCGATCACACCCTTGGACATGGCTTCGGGCACGGCTGGCACCGGCATGCCAACGGGCGTTGCGCCCAGCTTATCAAGCAGCTGTGCGGTGACGCGGGTTGGGCCGCGTAGTTTCTGACCCGCAACATCCTCAAGTGTTGCGACATTTTTGGTGCTGTGTATCCATCCCGGACCATGGGTGTGGAAGACAATGGGATGGGTGTCGCTAAATTCATCCATGCCGTTGGCAAGCACGTATTCATGAAATGCCTTGGACGAACCTGTGCTGCCACCTACCATAAAGGGCAGCTCAAACGCTTCGGTTTTGGGGAACCGGCCCGGTGTATAGCCAATGACGGTCCAGATGATATCAGCCACGCCATCTGCTGCCTGATCGTAAAGTTCGGGAGGCGTGCCGCCCAATTGCATTGAGGGGAAATGTTCGATTTTGATCCTGCCACCAGATTCCGTCTGAACCTTTTCGATCCAAGGCTGAATGGCATTGGCAGGGATCGTTGCCTGTATCGGCAACAACTGATGCAGGTTCAGTGTGACATCCTGCGCCCAGACACCTGATCCTGGCAGTGCCAAAAGCACTGTCGCTATTGCCGTTTTCTTTAGTAATCCGATCATTTCAATCCTCCCCGATTGAGTTGGTTCTACTTGAGTATAACTGGAAAATTCACCGCTCCGCGAAATCCGAACCCGCGAAAACGCACGATCGACGGGTCAGGCAGTGACATTTTCGGAAAGCGGTCAAAAAGCCGTGGCAACAGAATGTCCGCCAGCATCCGACGAGCGATATGTTTGCCCAGACAAAAATGCGGTCCGTTGCCGAATGACTGATGGGAATGTTTGTCACGTGTTGCATCATAAAGATGACCGTCGGGCCAGATATCTTCATCATGATTGGCAGACGCCTGAACGGTCATTACCGTCTCTCCCTTGGCGATCATGATGCCCCTGATTTCAGTATCTCTGGTGACCAAACGCGAGCTGACCTGAATAGGTGCGACCCAGCGTACCCCTTCGTCAAAAGCAGCACCCCATGCGCCATCTTTCACAACATGATCGCGCTGGTCTGGATTGGTCAGCAATCCATAAAGTATGGTAAGCAACGCGTCGCGAGGTTCATTCAGACCGCCACCAATCGCAATTTTTATGTTCGCGCGGATCTGGCTCAGCGCGATTGGATCATCGGCGGTTACCATGGCGCACAGCGCACTTGGATTTGGGGTCGCCTTATGCTGTGGGATGAACCGATCCATACAGGCATCCATTTCGGCGTTGGCGCGGTCGCAATCCTCAAAAAGTGCTGGATCCCAGCCAAAATTTCCCGCCCCGTCGATCAAGGTCTGCGACCATCTTTGCATATCGTCGTCACTGGCATCCGGCAGGCCGAGCAGCTGCGCAAGACAGCGTGCGGCAAAAGGGCCTGCCAGGGCAGGGAACAGATCAACTGTCTCTCCGGTGGGCAGCCCGGCAATAAGGTCATCAGCAATTTTTTCGTAGATCGGCATCCAATGGTTGGTGATGTTCTTGGAGCTGTAGGCCGGTGCCATCGCCATACGTTCGCGCATATGCTCAGCACCATCTTTGCGCATGAGGGTGTGGGCCAGAAATGCGCGCCGCATCGGCGTATTGGGATCATCAGAACTAAAGACGTCTGGATTGTCTTTGACCCATTTGGTGTCTTCTGCCTTGGTCAGCATGATGCGCCCGACAGATTTAACCTTGATCACCGGATGCGATGCGCGCAACCGTTTGTAAATTGGATAGGGGTCACGCACCAGATCTGCGAGAGCCATCTGTGTATCGACAGGCAGCGCCGTCATATCACGAACCCGGCCCTGGTTCTGACGCAACCAATGCCAGACCCGGCACCCTGGTTGAGAGTTTAGCTCGGGCTTTGTTCAGGTGGTCAAAGTTGATCAGTGCAAGGCGCGCATGTTCGCGGGTCAGCGCCTCGGCACGTGCGCCTTCTCCGCATATGATCGCATCCAGAATGGCGCGGTGCTGGCGTTGCGCATACCGCAGTGAATCATGAAAATCAGGGATTACTTCCTGATCACTAAGAAACGCCGACGGCGATGCCAGCGGCAACAGGCTTATGCGGTCAATCTCTTTTTGAATGATGGGGCTGTTGGGAAACAACGCCAAAAGTGCATGAAACCGCGCGTTCTGTGTGACGTAGCGATCAAAGTCGAGCCCCCCCGCGCAGGTAAGTGCGCTGTCGATCTGGTCCAAAGCATCGCCCGACTGCGCCAGCAACTCTGCATCCACGCCCCGCTCAGCGGCCAAGCGCGCGGCGGTGCCTTCGATCACGCCGCGTATCTCAATGGCATCAGCGATGTCTTCTTTACTAAATGTCGCGACACAGCATCCACCGGTCTCGATCCGTTCCAGCAAACCTTCTGCAACCAACCTGTCCATGGCCTGCCGCAGCGGCGTCCGCGAGATGCCCAGTTGTTTGGCCATCGCCACTTCCGGTAATCGCTGCCCTCCAGCAAAATCGCCGCTCAGAACAAGAGAACGGAGACCCAAAAGGGCGCGGTCCAGTTGGCTAAGGTTTCGGATGGACATGGCAGGTTCCAGCGATCGCTTCACATGCGCGATCATGCGTTGTTCTTCAGGAATTGTATACACCTTAGTGAATTTCAAAAGCGATTCGGTCGATTCGGAGGGCCAAAAGCTCAAAATCTTTTAAAACTGTATACATTGATCATGCCAAGCTTCGGTGGAAGAAAATTGTTTGGGGCCTCAAATCCGCTCTAATAACTTAAACAACACCGGTGCGTTGACTCCGGCCCACCGAAAAAACAGCCTGAGAAGATGCGCAATATCATGATAGATTACAGACGCTTAGGCACAGCATGGCATTGGCGGTCCAGCTCTGTGCAACGACAGTCCGCCCCGTCAATTTCCGCAGTCTGGGCTGACATATGTGACGGCGCTGTGATTGCCTTTGATGAAGAAGTCCTTGTCTGAAACCGACTTGCCCCTAAAAGTAACGTCAGGCGAAGGGCTGTGCCTCATCAAAGCGTCAGGAAAATGCCGCGCTTTGATCGGAACCAGTTGGATACCTGAGCCCCAAAAAAGTAATGCGCGGACCGGAGCAAAGATACGGTACCTGCGTCAATTTCCTTGGGAGGAACTATGAAAGATTCTATCAACCGAAGAAAATTCCTGCGTGGTTCGGCCGTTGCTGGTGCCGCAGCATTGGCGACACCTGCACTTGCAGATGGCCACGGCGTAACGCTCAAGATGCAAGCGGCCTGGGGTGGCGGCATTTTCCTTGAGAACGCACAGTCCTTTGCGGCGCGCGTCAATGAAATGTCCGGCGGATCGCTGACCATCGAAGTGCTTTCAGTCGATTCCGTTGTCAAAACCAGCCAGATGCAGGACGCGGTGCATCGTGGTGTTCTGGATGCAGCTCATATGGTGACTGCATACTGGTACGGCAAATCCAAGACGGCATCGCTGTTTGGCACCGGTCCCTGCTTTGGCTG
This sequence comes from Sulfitobacter sp. SK011, assembly GCF_003352065.1. Lineage (NCBI taxonomy): Bacteria > Pseudomonadati > Pseudomonadota > Alphaproteobacteria > Rhodobacterales > Roseobacteraceae > Sulfitobacter > Sulfitobacter sp. SK011. The sequence continues at coordinate 3,293,094 of NZ_CP025803.1, read as the reverse complement.
GTCGAGCCAGGAAGTTTTGGGCTGGATCTATGCTGGCGGCGGACAGGAGCTTTTTGACGAGCTGATGGCAGAGCTGCAGCTCAACGTCGTCTCATTCTTCAACTCGCCGATGCCAGCGCAACCGCTGGGCTGGTTCAATCAGCAGATCACTGATGCGTCGCAAATGAATGGTCTGAAATACCGGACCGTTGGTCTGGCGGCGGACGTGATGCTTGAAATGGGCATGTCGGTTGTTCAGCTGCCGGGTGGTGAAATTCAGCCTGCGATGAAGTCCGGCCTGATCGACGCGGCCGAATTCAACAACCCGACCTCTGACCGTGATTTCGGTATGCAGGACGTCTCCAAGAACTACATGCTGGCGTCCTATCACCAGTCTCAGGAATTCTTTGAGATCACCTTCAACAAGGACAAGTTCAACGCATTGTCACCTGAGCATCAGGCGATCATCAAGAACGCGTCAATGGCGGAAAACTCAGGCTTTTACTGGGGCAACACCAAACGCTATTCCGATGACCTGCTCAAACTTCAGGAGAGTGACGGCGTTGCCGTTCACCGCACACCTGACAGTGTGTTGGAAGAACAGCTCAAAGCCTGGGACGTGGTGGCAAACCGCATCGCCGGCGAAGACCCGTTCTTTGCCAAGGTGATGGAATCGCAGAAGGCTTACGCCAAGGATGTGATGAACTATCTCAACCTGAACCAGCCTGACTACAAATTGGCTTACAATCACTACTTCAGCTGATTGTAAGATCATTTCGATAAGATGTCCGGGTTCCTTTTGGAGCCCGGACATCGTACGCTTGGGATTGCGCAATATTTTGCGGCCGATCTGTTAGGGGAGCAACAGACACATGAAATTTGTACATTCCATAGAGGGACTGAGCCTTTGGGTCGGACGCGCCTTTGGATGGTGTATTCTGATCCTGACGCTGTCAGTTTCATATGAGGTTTTTGTCCGTTACGTCTTGAATTCGCCAACCGTCTGGGCCTTTGACATGATGATCCAGATGTACGGTGCGCTGTTCTTGATGTGTGGTGCCTACGCCTTGGCGCAGGATACGCATGTGCGCGCCGATGTGATTTACCGGCTGTTCCCTGTCAAAGTGCAGGCAAGTTTGGACTTTGTACTCTATTTTCTGTTCTTTTTTCCCGGCATTCTGGCCCTCGCCTGGTACGGCTGGGAAATCGCCTCGGACAGTTGGCGCTACAAAGAGGTTAGCTTTAACAGCCCCGCCAGCATCCAGATCTATTTTTTCAAGACGCTGATCCCGCTTTCGGGCGTTTTGCTTGCCATCCAGGGCATTGCTGAACTGGTACGCTGCGTGATCGCCATGCGTACCGGCTCGTGGCCCGAACGGCTGGCAGATGTGAAAGAAACCGAAGACCTGCTGACCGAGGCCGATCTGGAGGCAATCCGCGCCTTCGCTCCGGACAAGAAATAAGCCGCTTAGCGCTTCAAGAAAGATTAAATGATGTCAAATCCCGAAGTCGCCCTGATGATGCTTGGGCTGTTTATTGTCCTTGTTCTCCTTGGTTTTCCGATTGCTTTCACTCTGCTCGCGATGGGGGTTGCTTTTGGCTATTACGCCTATCACCAAGGTCACCCGATTGAGCAGTTTAGCGATATTTTCGACAATAATATCTTCTATCTGCTGAACCAGAACACTTATTCGGTGATGGAAAACCCGACCCTTGTCGCGATCCCGCTGTTCTTGTTCATGGGCTATGTGGTGGAGCGCGCCAACATCGTCGATAAGCTATTCTTCTCGCTTTATATGGCGGCGCGCAATTTGCCCGGAAGCCTTGCCATTGCGGCGCTGCTGACCTGTGCGGTGTTCTCTACGGCCTCGGGCATCGTAGGCGCGGTTGTCACGCTGATGGGGCTGCTGGCCTTTCCGGCCATGGCCAATGCGAATTACAACAAGAGCTTTGCTTCCGGGGTGATCTGCGCGGGGGGGACACTGGGCATCCTGATCCCGCCTTCCATCATGCTGATTGTCTATGCCGCGATCGCCGATCTGTCGCCCTTGCGCCTTTATGCAGCCGCAGTCTTTCCAGGTCTGCTGCTGGCGGGGCTTTATATCGTCTACGTGATCTTACGGGTCTGGTCGAACCCGTCACTGGCACCAAAGCCAACAATGGAAGACGTCCCGCCACCCAAAGAAATCTACAAGGATCTGCTGTTCAGCTTCGTACCGCTCACAGTCCTGATCGCCCTTGTCCTCGGCTCCATCCTTGGTGGTCTCGCAACACCCGCGGAAGCGGCGGCAATGGGGGCCTTGGGGGGCATGGTTCTGGCGGTACTTTACCGCTCAATGACATGGACCAAGCTTAAGGAAAGCGTATTCCTGACGGCGAAATCCACAGCAATGGTGTGTTGGCTCTTTGTCGGGTCATGGACTTTTGCTTCTGTGTTTTCCTATCTCGGAGGCCACGACATAATCGCGGACTGGGTCGGCGGCATGGACCTTGAACCATGGGAATTCCTCGTGCTGGCGCAGATCATCATCTTCTTGCTGGGCTGGCCGCTGGAGTGGTCCGAAATCCTGATCATCTTCGTGCCAATCTTCCTGCCGTTGCTCGAGGTTTTTGGGGTCAACCCGTATTTCTTTGCGATGCTGATTGCGTTGAACCTGCAAACGTCCTTTTTGACCCCGCCGATGGCGATGTCGGCGTATTATCTAAAAGGGGTGCTCAAGAATCAGATCGAACTGATGGAAATCTTCCGTGGCATCATGCCCTATCTGGGCATCGTCATCCTTACGATGGTGTTGATGTACATGTTCCCAGGCATCGCACTCTGGTTCCCGGACTTCCTGTTTGGTGAATACATCCCGTGATCAAGGACAGCTACAAACTAAGTGCAACCGAGGCGCTGTCCGCCAGCGCCTCGGGACGTCTGTCATCGGTCGAACTGGTGACATCCTGTCTTGCGCGGATCCAGCAAACCGATGGCGACATCAAGGCTTGGGCGTTTCTGGACCCCGATGCAGCCCTTGCGCAGGCGGCTGAATGTGATCGCATTCGCAAGGCTGGCATGGCAACCGGCCCGTTACATGGCATCCCCGTTGGACTGAAAGACATCATCGACACTGCCAAAATGCCGACGCAGCGCGGCACGCCGATCTTTGCGGGCCGCCAGACGGATCATGTCGCACGGCTGGTCGAGCATTTGCGCGAAGCGGGCGCTGTCATCATGGGAAAAACCGTTACAACAGAGCTTGCCTTTGTTCACGCAAACGAGACGCGCAACCCACACAACAACGCTCACAGCCCCGGCGGCTCTTCCAGCGGCTCTGCCGCTGCGGTGGCCGCCCAGCATGTGCCTTTGGCGATCGGTACGCAAACCAACGGCTCCGTCATTCGGCCAGCATCTTTTTGTGGCACGTTTGGGTTCAAACCCACACGCGGTGTGATCTCGCGCACAGGTCTGTTGCAAACCTCGGTTTCGCTTGATCAGGTCGGCTGCTTTGGTCGGACCTTGGCCGATGTCGCATTGCTGACCGATGCCATCGGCAGCTATGATCAGCATGACCCCACCAGCTTTGCCCGCCCGCGTCCCAATATGTCAGCGGGGGCCGCAGCAGACGTGCCTGTCACGCCTGATCTTGCGTGGTTCAATCTGCCCTTTAACGATCGGCTGTCAGATGATGCGCGCGAAGGGTTGGAGGCTGTCCTTGATATCCTCGGACCTCAGGTTACCCGGATGGACCCAGCAGATACCTTGTCCAATCTGGTCGCCGTACAGGCCCGCATCCATGAATACGAGATTGCCCAGCATCAGGCTGAGGTCTTTGATCAGCACTGGGATCTGATCAGCGAAACGCTGAAACCAATCATCAGCCGCGCGCGCCAGATCACCAAAGCAGAATATGAAGACGCACTTGAGGTGAAAGCCTCGGCAGAGGCGTTTTTTGCTGATTTCTTTGTTGAATTTGATGCCATCGTCGCGCCGTCTGCGGCGGGTGAAGCGCCCAGGTTCGGCGAGGGCACAGGCGATCCGATTTTTTGCACGCTTTGGACACTGGCCGGACTGCCCTGCGTGAGCCTGCCGCTATTGGTCGGCGAGACAGGCCTGCCAATCGGTGTGCAACTCATCGGCCCCATTGAAAAAGACGACCGCCTGCTGCGCACTGCGCGCTGGCTGCAGTCCCAACTTGCGCAAGCGGCGGAATAAGGAGAGGATCAACTTATGTCTTACGGAGTGAAACTGATTGTCGGCCTGATCGGAACAGCGATCTTTTGCATCTTCATCGGGGGCTTGTCGAAAAGCATCTCAAGCGGCTTTGCGGGCTTCTTTGGTGGCTTGCCCTTCATGATCATCGCCATCGTCGTCTGCGGCATGGCAGTTTATGATTTCTGGGACGAATGTGTTCGCAAGAAATGAGCCGGAAACGCGTCTGGATCACCCGCCGTTTGTCTGACGCGACGCTGGAGCGCGCCGCGCGCGACTATGACGTTGTGATCAACCACGAAGACACGCCCGGCACGGCGCAAGACCTCATTGCAGCCAGCGCTGAGTTTGACGCAGTCATTCCGTGCCATTCAGAGCACTTCAGCGCTGATGTTGTCGCGCAGTTCGCGGACCGCCTCAAAATCGTGGCGAACCATTCCGTGGGCGTAGACCATTGTGATCTGCCTGCCCTCAAGAAACGCGGCATCGTTGTGACCAACACGCCTGACGTGCTGTCAGATGCGACCGCTGAACTTGCCATGCTGTTGATGTTGGGTGCGGCGCGCAACGCCGTCGCGGGCGACCGCATCGTGCGCACTGGTGCCTGGGACAGCTGGTCGCCAGCATTTATGGTTGGCAAACAAGTGACAGGTGCGCGGCTGGGGATCATTGGTATGGGCCGGGTGGGCCGTGCTTTTGCGGCCAAGGCGCGTGGTTTTGACATGGAGATCCACTATTACAACCGTTCTGAATTGCCCGCCAGCCAGGCACAGGGCGCTCGATATCACCGCTCAATAGAAAGCTTGCTGGGGGTCGCGGATTTCTTGTCATTGCATTGCCCCGCCACGGCAGAGACCGCGAATCTGATGGATGCCGACCGCTTCTCGCTGCTGCCTCAAGGCGCGGTTATTGTGAATGCCGCACGCGGCGCGCTGATAGACGAAGACGCACTGCTGCATGCGCTGATTCAGGGACGCATATCTGGAGCAGGGCTGGATTGTTTTCAGAAAGAGCCGGGCGGAAACCCCGCATTCGCCGCCCATGACAATATTTTCATGCTGCCCCACATCGGCAGCGCGACGCGTGAAACCCGTGACGCAATGGGTTTTCGTGCGCTTGATAACCTCGACGCATTCTTTGCCGGGCAACCGCCAGGTGATCTGCTCTAATCTTAGCAATTCCCTCGCGGCGGCAAAGTTCGGTGATGTTTTCCTCCCCGCGCAGGTCCGCCAATTCAATGCGGATATTCTCTTCAGATGAATATTTCTTACGGGTCTTACGGCAGATTTTCCTGACCACCTTCTCGGAAGCGTCTTTCGACGTCAGTGGCTTCTTCGTCATCTCGATCCCTTAATCGATAAGGTGAACCACAAATCCTCCCTTATTCAAATCTTCAAATCTGCCGCATGAGTGCTGACGTTAGACACGAGCGTCACTTGCGATCAGAGCAGATCGCGACACGCCCGAAAGGCTCAAAGGTATCGAAAACGTTCCAGCGCCATTGCGCGTGCGATTTGTGGAGCGCGATGAGGTCTGGATTGTTCTTCAGGGCTTGCAGGATCTGCCCGTAACAGGCGTATGCTTCTTGAAGGCAATGTTTTCGACATTGAATGTTGGGTGGGCCTCTCCCATCTTCGTCTGCACCTGCCGAGTTGGGAAAAACGTGTACGTCGTCAGGTGTTTAGAGGTCTTCTTAGGGACCGCGGATTGATCTTGGTCAATGCCGCTATCAGCCAGCATGTTAGGCGATTCTGAAATATTTGGGAAATTCAGGTCATATCGGAGCATTCATGCAGGTTAGTAAGTATTCAGTTACGTTAATTTATTCGGCTCTGGTTAATGTGGCACTGGCACCATCTCTGGCTGCACAGACCAGCTCTGCCACTGCTTCACAAAACGCCGAAAGCTCCGTTTTTGAGGTTGAGGCCGGTATTACCCTGTCACAAGAGTTTACCGATAACGTGTTTTTGACAGCCAATGGCAAGCGCAGCGATTTTGTGACCGTTGTGGCACCATGGATTGATCTGTCGATGCAATCGGACGATCTCCGGCTTCGTTTCGGGGTGCTGGCCGAAATCGGTCGATTTGCCGATAATTCTAGCGAAAACTATGATGATTATACGATCGACGCAGAGCTGCGATACCGACTGGGGGACGGTTTGTTTGCTTTCGGCGGTTTGGAATACAAGTGGGATCACGAAAACCGAAATTCGCCGGATGATGTGAACGGGGTTGCACCAACTGAGTTTCGCGACGCGAGTGGCTATTTTGGTGTTGGCGGTACTTTAAACGGAAATGCGTTTCGGTTTGGTGCAAATGTGCGCAAACTCGACTTTGACGATACGGCTGTCGCGGGCGGTGCCTCAATCAACAACGACGACCGTGACCGAACCGAGACAGAAATTGGCGGCCGGATTGGAATTGCGAAGACAGCAAATGGTGAGGTCTTCGTTCAGGGCATTTATGACCGGCGCAAATATGATGCCGCCACCGACGATTTTGGTTTCGCACGAAGCTCTGACGGAATTCAGGCATCTATTGGTTACACGGGCAAGATCGGAAATCTGACAGGCGAATTGACCTTTGGTGCTTTGTCTCAAGGATATGATGACGCACGATTTGACCGCGTCACAGCTCTTGATGTTGGAGCAAACTTGATTTGGCGGCCGGGTCCAGACACCAGAGTTACCGGTGTCATTGACCGGACGCTTGAAGAAACGACAACGTCCGGCGCGTCAGGCTATCTTGCCACCAGTGCCGGTGTGCGGGTCCGCCATCGCATCGCGCAAGATCTGTCACTGGCAGGCTACTTCTTTCTGACAGAAAATGACTATCAAGGGATCAACCGCACCGACGTTTTGGCAGAAACCGGCATCGGGCTGCGGTATCACTTCAATCCCAAAATCTATATGGATACCAACTATGCCTTTGAAAAAAGGTTGTCGGACGTTGCCGGTGCGGACTACGACGAACACCGCATCGAATTCATGCTTGGCTACGATTTCCAGCCTGCATTCACGGCCGAGCCAGCCGCAAGGGCCAAGTTTTCACCTGGTGACTTCTATGTCGGTACACAGCTTGGTCACGGTTTTTTACAGACCAAAGTCGACGGCCCGCGCGGTGCAGGAGGAAACCTGACTGCCGATTTTGGCGATCACGGCTCGGTGGCAGGGATATTTGGCGGGTATCGGACCAGTTTTGGGAACCTCGTCCTTGGTGCAGAAGCAAATATCGACTTCGCAAACATGGACTGGAGCCATGACGCGGACCGCGACTTTTCTGTTAAAACTGGAAACTCCCTTGGCCTTAGCGCCATCGTCGGTGTCAGGACCGCTGCGCGCAATCTGGTTTATGGACGATTTGGTGCTGTCGCTACGGAATTCGACAGCAGATACGCGCGTGGCGGCACCGTTGTCACCACAGAAGATTATAAGACGGGGTTTTTGCTAGGGCTGGGCGCAGAGGTGCCGCTGGCCCGTGGTCTTTCGGGGCGGATAGAATATCAGATCAGATCGTATTCGGATTATCAACTTGGTGCGCCGCTCGGCGGTCCCAATGACGACAATTTTGCCAACCTTCAGGGGGCAGCGCTTTTTGGGCTTATCTATCAAATCGGCGCGCGTGATGAAGTTGTTGAACCTGTCAAGCCCACCGTCTTTTCCGGGTTTTATGCCGGGGGAATGTTGGGTCACAGTGCGCTTCAAAGCGATAACACCGGCCCAAGACCTACGGCAGCTGCGCCCGTATTTACGCTTGACGCCACGCGTGCCGGTCAGGGGTTCAGCGGTGCTGTATTTGCCGGTTACGGTCAGCAATTTGGTGACTGGTATCTGGGTGCAGAGGCTGAATTGGAGCTTTCATCGGCGGGCTGGAACATCGAACGCAATCCTACCGGTCGGATATACTCAGTTGGGAAACAACATGCCCTGAATGCAATGCTCCGGGTTGGGTATGTGGTTAATGACTCAGTCCTGCTTTACGGACGCGCGGGGTATTCCGTGGGGCGGTTCGAAACAGATTACACTTATGCCGGAACCACCGTTCGTCAGAGCGATACTCTGAGCGGGTTGCGGATCGGTGCGGGTGTCGAATTTGCCCTGAGCGAAAAGGTTAACTTACGAATGGATTATACCTACACCGACTATGGCTCTCATCAGGTGAATTATGGGTCAGGTATCGACAGCTTCGATACATCCGAGAACCATTTTCAGGTTGGTCTGGCCTACCGGTTCTAGGAATTACCTGCCCCAGTTGCGATGCATGAAGGAAAGGCATCGCAACTGGCCAAAACCTCATCGTCACGTTGATATATATCAATTCATGAATGTTTGGGTGGTGCATAATCCCCTTAAGGAAAGCTACCGAAGGAAACTGTTATCGCTTCCGAAATCAGAAATTTTAACTCTGGGGTAATGATATGATATCGAACAAATTTATGCCGATCTCTCTGAAGGCTATGCTGGTCGCGGGCTGCGCGACGGTGGCGTTGGTTGCAAGCCCGATGGTTACTGATGTGGCTTATGCGCAGCAAGGTTCCGGCAAGCAAATGAAGGGCGGAAGCTCTGCAGGTGGCGCGCGCGGTGGCGGACAGCGCTCCGATTCTGGCAGTGGACGCGGCCAAGGTCTGGGTGGAATTTTCCGCGACATCACGGGTATGGACGACGACGCGCAAGGCGGTGCCACTGCCAAGGGCGGCGCTTCTGCAATGGGTGGTGTGTCCGCAAAAGGTGGCACGGCCGGGAAGGGTGGCAGCAGCAAAGTCACCACCTCGGATAGCGCGGATTCTTCGGATAGTGAGGATTCTGATCGTCCAGAATGGGCGGGACAGCCCGGTGGCAAGGATGGCGTTGGCGGTGGTCAGCCCCCAACATCCGGTTCGAAAAAAGGCGATCTGTTTGGGGATCTTTGGATCATCGCGCGCGACGACAACGGCGTGCCCATTCTGACGCCTGAAGGCTACGTGCAGCCGCTCGACGTTGATGGCAACCTGATTGCCCTCGACGAAGAAGGTCACCCGGTTGACGAGACATTGACACAGGAGGTCGAACTTGGCCGTCTGAATGTGGGTCGGGCTCCGGTAAGTGTTCTGGACCGTCGTGCGGATGAGGTCATAACCTTGCTGAATGAAGCAACCGATCTCAAGCTCGATGCCTCTGGACGGCTTGTGCTGACGCTTGATGGCATCGACAAGACGATCGACTCTCCGCTGGAGAACTTGGCCATCTATGTCGCGCTGATGACAGACGGTACGATCCCGGGTGTGGATGATCTGCCCGGCACGGCCTATGATTTCATGGTTGATGGCACTTACACTTCCGAAGACCTTGCGGCATCTGTTGCGTTTCTGGCAGCGGCCACCGACAAAACGGGTGTCTTCACCTCGGACGAGATCGCTTATATCAACGCGTTTCTTGGAATAAATACCACGACCGACGGTAACGTGACCTATTCAGTTGTCGACTATTCTGCTTTCTCCTATGACCGCGAGGACACGTTTGGCGACAAAACCGTTGTTGTTCTGCTGGAGCAGACAGATGGAAGCTTCGTTCCGACCGAAATCAATGTGTATGAGACCATCTTTGGTTCCGTACCGGCAAGCGACGCGGGTAGCCTTGATGCCTTTACTCTTGCCGCAGATGACTCGCGCACTGTTTTGAATTTTGTGCACGAGTATGAGGTGCCGGTGCTCAACGCATCGCAATGATCGATCAGACATGAGCCGGGAGCCTGCTTCCGGCTCATGTACGCAAAGGAGGACCATCATGAAAAATCCAATTGAACGTCGCGTTCTCTTGCTGAGCGCATTTTGCACTTTGACACTTGGCCTTGTGATCCCGGATTTCGCAGATGCCCAATCGCGGGGTTCAGGACGCGGCGGCGGCCAAGGCGGAAGCCGTGGCGGCGGGTCGTCTGGCGATGATCACGGTGGCGGTGACGACCACGCAAGCGGTGACGATCACGGCGGTGGTGATGACCACGATGGCGGTAGCGATCATGCTAGCGGCGATGATCACGACGATGGATCAGGTCACACAGGTGGCGGCAAAGGCCCAAAATACCGCGGCGGGCGTGAAAACGCGCATTCAGGCGGACGCCGCGGCCATTCTCTTGAAGACCGGGTGCTCAAGATGCCATTGCCGGATCAGGCTCTTTAAAAAATGATAACAAAGCCGTCTCGCAACCTTTCAACGAGATTGCGGACACGCCTGCACCGGTGCCAAGATGACAGTCGCGCTCCTCCACCGTCTCACGCATCACTGCGAGATCGTCGAAACCGGGTCTGAATACGGCGTTTCAAAAACCGCACCTGATCCTTGTTGTTAACCACGCTGGCACGTCGCCGCTGCGTTAGATGGAGACGACGCAGCACTGTGCCAGCTTAGCAAAAAACAGGGCCAATTTTTCTGGCGTATAAAGGGTCAACATCTGTTGCCGACTGACATTTCCACAGCCCCTGTCCGCATGATTTGAATTCAGCCATAGCAATTCTTGAGATTGCAGCGAAAGTCCGGTGTGGATGGCTCCTGCATAGCAAGACATATTTGTTCTGATTTGTGCATTTGTCAGAAGCTGAGCTACCCCCCGAAATTGGGACACTGACGTAAGCTGCAATTTGTTGTCTGCTGATCTTCAACACGAAGGAGATCGGACATGTCGAAACGGAAGCAACATCACCCAGAGTTTAAGGCCAAGGTGGCGTGGGAAGCGCTGAAAGGCGAAGAGACGGTCAGCGAGTTGGCCAGTCGGTTCGGGGTGCACCCGACGATGATCCATCAGTGGAAGCGGGCTCTGCTTGAGGGCGCGTCTGGTGTATTTGAGCGCGGCGGCCGGAAAGCACCGGAAGTTGATGAAGAGCAGGTCAAAGACCTGCACGCGAAGATCGGGGAGCTGGCCGTCGCCAACGATTTTTTGGCCAGAAGCCCAACACCAGCAAAGCCGCAAAGGGGCACAAGATTTACCCCTATCTGCTACGCGGCCTTCGCGTTGATCGGCCCAATCAGGTTTGGTGCGCCGACATCACATATCTGCCAATGCGGCAGGGGTTCCTATATCTGGTCGCGATCATGGACTGGCACACCCGCAAGGTACTGGCTTGGCGGATATCAAATACGTTGGAGGCTGGCTTCTGCGTCGATACGTTGAACGAAGCGTTGCACAAGTTCGGCCCGCCTGAGATCATGAACACGGACCAGGGCAGCCAGTTCACGTCGTTTGCCTGGACGGACAGATTGCGGCGCTCAAACGTGCGTATCTCAATGGATGGCAAAGGCCGGTTCCTCGACAACATCTTTGTCGAACGCCTGTGTCGATCATTGAAATACGAATGCGTGTACCTGCATGCCTGGGAAACAGGATCAGAGGCGAAGGCAGGCGTCAGAAAGTGGATCGACTTCTACAACCACAAGCATCTACATTCCGCCCTTGGCGGCAAGCCACCAGCCGTGGTCTATTGGCAGAGAAATGAAACAACCAACCCCCCTTACGGTGATGTAAACATCAGCTGCCGGGCAACGGATCAGCAGGTGCAAAGAGTAGCTTAACTTACGCCAGAACCTGTCCAATAAATGGGGAGTAGCTCATTAGAAGAAACATAACATCGTAAGTTCTATCAATAACTACGAAATCTCAACTACCATCTTGGAATAAATGCAACGGAAAACTGTTACGAACTAATGTAACGAGCCGGAGCTCGCCGCTATTCTAACCTATTGATATTGTGATATTATATATAAGTGGCTGTGCAGCCAGTTCAAAGCTATCGAGTCTGGGCAGAAATACCCTGCTAACAGGGAAATTTACAGGGAATTGCAACGTTTTTGGGCCTGATTGGGTAAATTCTTCTCGGGTAAGATCATATGATTCAATGGGTTAGGGGTCAAATTCCCTAGAGGGCGGAACAGGGAATTGGTTTTGGATAACAGGGAATTGGATTTCCCTGTTACGGACCGGATCAGGGAGCAATAATTGCCTGCTGCCTGGTGCCGCAGATAACCCACTAGCCCCACTATATCTGGTGGTGATATCGCCGTAGGCCACACCATGGGTTTACTTTGTTCCCGTTTTGGGCTAGTCAGCGTGTGGACGATAAAGGCGATCGACCAAACTCAGGCGGTCGCAGGAACGATGATGCGATAAAGACTGGCGGTGTCTCAAATACCGCCACCGGATATGCAGGCCGGGGCTTTCGAGCCGAAACGATGATGATCAGAAGATGCGCGCGCCGGCGGTAAGGCGACTTCACAGCTCATTTGGGCCGCGATCGCGATCGTCAACACCCTTCTTCAAGTGAACATGACGTGATCAGCGGCTCCTTCATAGGAGGCCAACATGGCTCACAAAAATCCAAGTATGCGCATCGACGCACTGATCCCCTGGGCGCAAAATGCCCGCACCCATTCCCCGAAACAAATCCGACAATTGGCCCGAAGCATCCAGACGTTCGGGTTCACCAACCCGGTCCTGGTTGACGAGCGAGGAACGATACTGGCAGGTCATGGTCGTGTGGAGGCTGCGCGGTCGCTGGGCTTGACTGAGGTGCCGTACCGACGGCTGGATCATATGACGGAGGACCAGAAGCGTGCCTATGTTCTAGCGGACAACAAACTGGCTGAGAATGCGGGTTGGGATAACGCGCTGCTGGCTATCGAACTGGGCGCACTTCTCTCGGCTGATCTAGACTTTGACCTCGGCGTGATCGGCTTCGATCCAGGCGACATAGATGTGATCATCGAGGGCGAGGTACCAGCGGAAACGACGCCACCGGAAGACGAGGTGTTGCCAGCTTGCGAGAAGGCTGTAGTCACGCGGGTAGGGGATCTTTGGCAGCTTGGCGATCACCGGTTGATTTGCGGTGACGCGAGGCAGGGGAGTGTGCTTGAGGCTTTGATGCCGGACGAGCTAGCGCAGATGGTGTTTTGCGATCCGCCCTACAACGTGCCGGTTCACGGTCATATCTGCGGCACGGGAGCGACACGACATCGCGAGTTTGCTATGGCGTCGGGAGAGATGTCGCGCGACCAGTTCACATCGTTCCTGAACGAGGCGTTCGACCAGTTGCGCAAGAAGTCGTTGGAAGGGTCCATCCACTTCATCTGCATGGATTGGCGTCATATAGGCGAAATCCTACAGGCTGGTGAGGCGGCCTACTCTGAACTCAAGAACCTCATTGTCTGGGCCAAAGACAACGGTGGCATGGGCAGCTTTTACCGCTCCCGGCATGAGCTCATCTTTGTCTACAAGGCAGGGACGGCACCGCATATCAACACGTTTGGTTTGGGGCAGGGCGGTCGCTACCGCACCAATGTTTGGGAATACCGTGGTGCCAACTCCGGTGGTGCAGCACGGCTGGAAGAGCTTGCAATGCATCCGACGGTCAAGCCGGTTGCGATGATTGCGGATGCGATGCGGGATTGTTCGCACCGCGGCGGCATCGTGCTTGACGCCTTTGGTGGCTCGGGATCGACGTTGATTGCGGCGCAGCGGACGGGGCGTCGCGCACGTCTGGTCGAGATTGATCCAGTTTATGTCGACCGCACGATCCGTCGCTGGCAGGCCCTTGCACATGATGATGCCGTATTGGTCGCGACCGGAGAAACCTTTGAGGCGCGGAACCTGCGGCTTACTGAACAGGATCACGAATGGGCAGAACCTGTCGCCGCCTCAGATAGTGCGGTGACGTCATGATGGATGAAGATAAGGACTACGAAGTTGGCTACGGCAAGCCACCGCGCGCAACACGGTTCCGCAAAGGGCATTCGGGCAACCCAAAAGGGCGACCGAGGCAGGCGCGGGGTGTTCGCACATTGCTGGAAACGGCTCTGTCTAAGAAAATCACCATCAATGAAGCAGGGCGCAAGTCGCAGGTGAGCAAAAGCGAGGCGCTGATCCTGTCGTTGATCACCAAAGCCATCAAAGGCGACATCCGCGCGGCGGCACAGGTCCTGCGGTTGATGGAAGAGCAAGAAATCGTGCACCAACAGGATGAGGGGATAACGATTAATGTCATCGATCGATTTGACCATCCCGAATAACTGGCAGCCTCGGCAACACCAGAAAGACCTCTATAGGCAGTTTGGCCACGGTAGACAGTTCCGCCGGGGTTGCGCGGTCTGGCACCGCCGGGCGGGCAAGGACAGCGTGGCGCTCAATCTGACCGCCCGCGACATGTTCAAGCGCGTCGGCACCTATTGGCACCTGTTCCCCGAACAGGCACAGGCACGCCGCGCGATATGGAACGGCATTGATGCGCAGGGCAGGCGGATCATTGATCAGTTTTTGCCGCCTGCCGTCAGACGACGCACCAGTTCACAGGACATGCTAATTGAGACAGTAAACGGCTCGGTCTGGCAGATGGCGGGATCAGATAACTATGACAGTCTGGTGGGGTCGAACCCTGTTGGTGTCGTGTTCTCAGAATGGTCGCTGGCCAACCCAGAGGCTTGGGATTACATCAGGCCCATTCTCGTGGAAAACGATGGATGGGCGCTGTTAATCTTCACGCCGCGAGGGCGCAACCACGCCTACGGCACCTACCGCACAGCGCTGGATTCTGGCAATTGGTATTGTGAACGCCTGACCGTCTCGGACACTGGGCTCATTCTGCCTGAGCAGATTGAAGAGGAACGCGAGGCTGGCATGTCGGATGGAAAAATCCGCCAGGAGTTCGGCTGTAGCTTTGAAGCCGACAGTGATGACCAGTTGATCTCTTATGACCTTGTTGCTGCGGCAATGGCCCGCCCCTCACCGGCACTGAACCAAGCTGAGAAGATCCTGGGGGTAGATGTAGCACGGTTCGGCAACGACAAATCGGTTCTTTACTTCCGCCAAGGTCGTGATGGTGCACCGCTTCCGTACGAGCGGCACGCGGGTTGGGACACGATGAAGTTGGCGTCACGCATTGCGGAATGGATCAACAGATGGCAGCCAGATGCGGTCTTCATTGACGATGGCGGTGTTGGCGGCGGCGTTGTAGACCGCCTGCATCAGCTTGGGTTCCGCATCGTCCGAGGCGTGAACTTCGGCATGCGCTCAGATCGAAGCAGCACCGGAGAAACCGTCGCCAACAAACGCACAGAGATGTGGTGTTCCGCGCGCGACTGGATTGCGCGCGGGCACCTGCCAAAAGATGACCGCTTGGCAGAGGAGCTCACGGCTCCGATGTACGGCTACAACGCACACAGCGCCCTGATGCTGGAAGGCAAGGACAGCATGCGCAAACGCGGCGTACCGTCTCCCGATATCGCTGACGCCTTCGCACTGACATTTGCATATCCCGTTTGGCCGCAAGAAGACGATCAACAGGACGGAATCTGCCTGTTCCATGGGCAATCGGAAGTGACTGGGTATTGAACAGGCGGGGCAATGGAAGAGTCCGGCCCGGAAGCATCGCGTTACAGCAAACGAACCTCTGCCAGGTTGGTTGACAGAGATCATAGCTTGGCAAAACGGGCAAGGACTGGGGTGCCCCTGTTCATTCAAAACAGCCGTTCAATAATGCCGCAGCTAAGGTCTGGAGAGAGCCCACACCGGATTTGGTAGTTTCTCGCTGCGCGCGCTCGCAGCAGGAAAATTGCTGCGGATGCATCGATTTCAACGCTGCCCAGCAGCGGTCAGACCGGTCGTTCATGTGGGCTGCAGCAGGACTTGGACTCGAACTCACGGATCGCTGGGCAGAGATGCCTATCGGAGGCGCTTATTTGCTCCCGGAAAGAATGTAGCGGTTGAGCGAAAAGAAGACGTCACCGTTGCGCTCTAACTGTTCCTGATCTTCCAGCCACCTGGCTTGCTCGTCTTTGCTGAACTCGGGAGCGCCTTCCATTATGGATGTCGCGAATCCTATGGTTTGGCGCGCATATGTTTCGTCTCCCAGACCTCTGTTCAGAACCACGAAGCTCTCGACCTCGACATTCGAAAACCCTGCCCGCGACAATCGGTGCGGGAGCGTTCTTGGTAAATGGGCGTCCGCATAGACCGCCTTGTAGGCGTCCATCACTCTTGCCATCAACTCGGGGTGCCGGTTACGCCAAACCAGAGTATCCCAATCCGTGTCTAGGATGACGACCCGCCCGCCGGGTTTGAGAACGCGATAGGTTTCGGCAAGTGCCCGGTCAATATCCGTCAGGAAACAAAACACCTGTGCGCCCGCCACGGCATCGAAACTTCCGTCCTCGAACGGCAAATCCTGCGCGTCACCCTGAACAAACACTCCTTGGGGACAAAAATGGCGGGCCATTTCAAGGATGGCTTCCGAAGAATCCAGTCCAACTACCTCGCCCCCCGACCCAACGTGCTCGGCTAGTTCGCGTGCGAATATCCCGTTGCCGGAGCCAAGCTCCAGAATTTTTTCACCTGACTTTGGCGAAAGAACACGCATGTGTTCCGAGCGTTGACGTATCATGTCCTCGGTTCGCGCCATTCTTTCCTGCTGGGCGGCCATCTCCGGATTATAAAAATCATTCATCGAATTCTCCTCCGTGATCTCTAAATCGCGATTTTTTCCTTCGTCAGAGTTCGGGCCCGATGCCAGTGGACTTTCTATGAAAATGCCATCACTCCTACGGGCACCTTACACTGGTCCAATACATATGTTTGCTGAATCGTCCCGTCACGCCATCGCGATCCCGTCGGTGTCCGAATAGACATTGTGCGGCAGCCACTTTGTGAAGTTCCTAACCAAACGTGTATCACCGCTCAGGAATATGTTGCCCTCATCTATTTCGCGCGACAGGCTGCGGCGACCCAGGTAGATACCAGTCAGCACACCGACCCTACATTCCACGTACAAGTCCGGTTCCAGCTTGGGGTCGTGTACACAGAGGTCGGCCTCGGCACCGCGTTTGGCAACGATCCAGTACGTGTTGTGCTTGCTGGTGGCGTCGGGAAAGCGGAAACGTACAACATTTCGGCCCTCAATCATTTCCTCGGGATTGATCCGTCGACGCAGCTTCCACATCAGCATTCCGGCATCTTGATCCGAAAGCGCGATTTCCGCATTCACATGGCGTTGGGCCCAGCGGGCCAATTCGTCAAAAATCGGTTCAAGCTCAATCGCTTTTTGCGTGCGAAAATAATCAACCGTGCCCTGAGCACGGTTTTCCACACGTTCGATCATTCCATTGGCTTCGAGTTCCTTGAGGCGCTTTGACAACAGCCCGGGTGACAGCGCTGGAAGCGCGCGCCGGATTTCGTTGAACCGCGTGTTGCTGTCCCAGAGCTCGCAGAGAATTGGAATCGTCCAGCGGGGTTCCAGCACCTCGCAGGCCTTCGAAGTCGGGCAGTAGATTCCATATGTTTTGGTTGCCATGTTCAAATCCCCCTGCTTTCGAGAATACGTTTTGCCGTCGGACCTATCTAGTTCAGAAAATGTACCGGGACCGCTTCAGTTCCTGCACTATCTGCCGGGCAAGGCCACCTGTCAGAGTGAGGATATATCGAAAAGGAGGCACACAATGACCCGCAAAACTCATACAACCCCGCTCACCGAGTTCGACTTGATGGTGATCCGTGCAGGCGGCAGAACGCAGGCAGAACTCGAAGCAATGGCCCAAGGTGGCTTTGGTTTTGGAGTTCGCTGCATGGTTTGTGCATTCCTCGCAGACACGCTTTACCGAGTTGTCGTGAAACTCGAAACTGGCGCAAACCGTGCCACGGAAGCATCCCACCACCGGCTGACCGCAAACCCGGCTGCTTGACCGAAGCATAGGACTCGAAGCGAACGAAGGGGGGCATGACACCGCCCCTTCGATGTTTGGAGCACCAGCCAATCGCGGATTTCTCGCCGATATGGTGCCGTTCGGGCTCGTTGCTTTTGGTCCCTCATGGAAGAGTTCAAAGACCGCTTCGGCGAAATGGGCTGCGTCGCAGCGAGAAGCGAGATGCAATCGCGAGTGGTTTCTGCGCTCGCATTCGCTGCATTGGCAAAAGACGGGTCTGTCCCGCAATGCGGTCTTCGGTGCATTGCGCAGCAAAAGACCGCTTTCCAAACAGTGTGTGTGAAGGTTGGCGCTCCCGGCCCTAACCAGCCGTTCATCGCGAGATACGTTGCCGCATTGCAGCTTCCCCAAAGCGGACGTTGATCGATTGCGCAGCATTTCCAACATTAACGTACACTCATCGGACAAAACGAACTCGTGCAAGCGCAGCTTCAATTACTGCCACGCGACCTCACTTGCTCCGGGTTCGGCGCATTTACACCTGTCAATCGCCACCACCTCGGCGCTTCGCAACGTCTGACAGACCCCGTGCCAGCAGGTCGAATACCATCCGGATACGGCGGCTGGTCTGTAACTCCCGATGGGTGACCAGCCAGATTGGAAACTCAAGCGAAGGGAAATCCGGCAAGACCTTCTCTATGCTAGGTTCAGCCTCGCCCAACGTTTCGGGCTGCATCGAGACGCCGTAGCCCGCTTTCACCAATTCCCATGCGACGACACCGCTCTCGCTCGACATCACGAAGCTCTCTGCGCGAACGGGCACGCCCATGTTGTGCAGTGGGGCCATTAGCCGCTCGGGGTCGGCGTTGCCGACGAAATCGAGTGCGGCCACATCGCGCGGTGTCCGTGGGCGGCCCGCACGATCGAGATAGTCGGTCGCGGCATAGAGAGTGGCGCGAAAATCGCCCAAGTGCCGTGCGATCAGGTCCGGCTGATCCGGGCGGACGTGGCGTATCGCGATGTCCGCCTCGCGCTGCGTCAAATTCTGCATCTCACTCGACGCAAGAATGCGGACGCGGATGCCCGGTGCCATCTGTCTCAACGGCTTGAGCACGCCCGGCAGGATCGCCGCTGACAAGAGGTCCGTTCCCGTTACCGTGACCTCTCCGGTGACATCCTGAGATTTACCGTCGGCCACCATCGAGATGAGCGTCGCAGCCTCGCCCATCGTGCGCATGTGATCAATCAAGTCGCGCCCTGCTTCCGTCAAGGTAAGACCACGGACGCTGCGTTCTACCAGCGTGACGCCAAGTGCCTCCTCCAACGCACCGATCTGCCGTCCTATCGTCGGCTGCGTTGTCTTTAGCACGCGCGCCGCGCCGCTGAACGAGCCCTCCTCAGCTGTCGCGAGGAAGGCGCGCACTTGGTTCCAATCGAAGGAGACGGCCTGCCAGTTCATTCATGAGCGTATAGCAGGTGGACGAATTTAAGCAATCGACCTTTCATGAGCGCATGGATGATACCGGCTGCGAAAAGAGACCAGCCTGGTCTCGGCAATCGAAAGCGACACAATGTATTCCGCAGTTTCTTACGACTGGCGCATCCGCGCTGCTTCAAACCTGAAGTGCAACACGCAAAGGAATCCGACATGACTGCCCACGCCTACTGGGACCGGCATGCGCCCAAATACGCAAAAAAGCCCATCGCCGATGTCACCGCCTACGAAGAAAAGCTGGAATGCGTCACTGCGCTTCTTCGATCGACCGATCGCGTTCTTGAAATCGGCTGCGGGACAGGCGGCACGGCGAGTAAGATCGCGCCTGTCGCCGCTCATGTGACCGCAACCGACCTTTCTGCCGAGATGATCCGGATCGCCCGGTCACGATCAGTCGGAGATGCCGCGGGAACACCAGAATTTCTTCAGGCGGAGGCGGCGCAACACATTCCTGGCCAACCGTTCGAGGTCATTTGTGCGTTCAGCCTGCTTCACCTGGTGGATGACATACCCACCGTGCTGGATGCAGCATTCCACCAAATGAAACCCGGCGGTCACTTCATATCAAAGACGGTTTGTCTGAAGGACGCGCCGCGCTGGATGCGAGCCATGGTTCGCGTGCTCATGGCCGTGCGGATCGCGCCTAATGTGATCATCTTGAGTCGCGCTGAATTGACCCGGCACCTGATCCGGGCCGGGTTCGAAATCGAGCAGACGCGGTACTTCGGAAAGAACCGACTGAGCCCCTTTATCGTCGCGCGCAAGCCCGCCTGAGGCAGACCGACACCTTATTCTGAGAGACCGAAGCATGCACTTTATCAGCCGTCGCGAATGGGCGTTCCTTGCCCTCGTGTTCCTCTACTCTTTCATTCCGGCAGTCGTCGGGCTGGTCCGGCTCCCGGAACTTCTCGGCGCTCCGGCGATCATCCCGCCGAACCCGCGTGCGGTGATCGATCCCCTCCCGATCACATTGCATATCCTCGGCAGTTCAGTTTTCTGCCTTGTCGGGGCTGTGCAGTTCCTAGCGAGCCTGAGGCGCTACCGCCCCGCCCTGCACAGGACCCTCGGGCGGATCGTGGCGGCAGCGGGATGCGTCAGCGCACTCACCGGTCTCTGGATGACCGTGGCCTATGCATTTCCCGACGCCCTGCAGGGACCACTGCTTTACGTGGCAAGGGTCACGCTTAGCCTCTCGATGGTCGCTCTCATCGCATGGGCTGTTGTCGCGATCCGGTCGCGAGACGTCGCCGCGCACCGCGCCGCGATGCTGCGCGCCTATGCCCTCGGCCAAGGGGCCTCAACGCAGACCGCGCTCTTTCTGGTCACGATGGGCCTCTTTGACACCGAGCCGCTGGGCTTTTCCCGTGACGTCCTGATGGTCGGGGCGTGGGCCATCAACCTTGCGATTGCGGAATTCCTGATCCGGCGCGCCTTCGCGACGCGCACATCCAGGGCCGTGATCTCTAGCCGGTTGTGACCCCCAGCCTGATACCAGCAAACTCCAGAAACAAAGAAAGAAGACACCGAAATGAGACGGCTCGATCCCCATATTCTTTTGTCGGCCTTGTGGCTGTTCATCCTGCTCAACATCATCTTTCGCGACATTCATCAGTTCGTTCTCGCGTCCCACCTCGAGATGCTGCTGACCGGCTATTACAACGGCATCGAGATCACCGAAGGGCTGATGCTGCTAGGCGGTTTCCTCGTCCAGGTCCCGATTGCGATGGTGCTGTTTTCACTCCTGCTGACCTGCAGGATCGGTCGCCCTCTCACCATCCTTGCCGCGATCATTACAGCGGGTACACTCCTTTCCTCGGCCCCCACCGACATGGATGACACCTTCCACCTCGTCCTCGAGCTCGCAGCTCTTGTGGCAATTCTCTGGACCGCATGGACGTGGCCCGAGCACGAGCATGCTGCAACAAAAGCCGACGCTAACCCATTGTAAGTTAACGTGTTCGCATCGCGGACACTTGAAAAAAGAACCAGGAACAAGAAGATGCTGTCACAGGCGCCCCTACGCGACGCAGTTGATCAATACGAAAAACTGGCCCCGCGCTATGACAAACTTCATCATCGCTGGCTGCGTCATGCAGGCGGTGAGGCGCAGGCCGCCTTGGAAGGTCTGGTGCGGGCGCTTGCTACGCCGACTTCGAAGTTTTTGGATGCTGGCTGCGGCACTGGCAACCTGGCACGCGGTTTGATTGCCGAGGGCATGTCACCAAATATGATGACCCTTCTCGACCCTTCTGCGGCCATGCTTGCGCGTTGCGCCGACATTCGCGTTCCAAAGATACAAGGACGATTGGAGTCCTTGCCGTTTGAGGACGGGGCATTCGATCTTGTGACGTGTGCTTGGGCATTGGAAACCGTTCCGAATCCCCATTTGGCTTTGGTTGAGCTTTGCAGGGTCGTTCGAGTCGGCGGCGCGCTTTGCCTCGCGTTTTGCGCCGATGAACCTGCCCGTGGTTTGGCCGACGGTCTGATGCGCCAGGCGCTTTTGTATCGCGGAACCGGTCGGTTTCTGTCCCGCTCTCAATTGATGCAAACAATAGAGACCTTCGAAGATTTCGAAGTGCGTGCAATCCCGAGCCATGGTCCAGCTTCGACCTTGCTTGCAAAACGGTCGGGCGCAATAACCTAGGCGGTTTGGTGGCCGAGCGTAGAGGCGAAGATGACACCCACTGAAACATGGAGAGCAAGCATGATCGGATATGTTACCCTCGGAACCAACAACTTCGACGCCGCGCTAAAATTCTACGACGCCTTGTTTTCGAGTGTTGGCGTAGAACGCCTTTGGAAACACGGCGATCTGGCGGCATGGGGCCGCTCGAGAGCGGAGCCTGCGTTGTGCCTTGCACGTCCATTTGATGGGGAACCGGCAAGCGTTGGAAACGGGGTGATGGTCGCTTTGAAAATGACCACTAGAAAAGCCGTCGATACGCTTCACGCCAAGTGCCTCGAACTTGGCGGAACATATAAGGCCCCCCCCCGGCCCTCGCGGAGATCATGGTTTCTACGGAGGGTATATCCGGGATCTGGATGGCAACAAACTGAATGCGTATGTCCCAGCGTGACAGCAGGCAAAGAGTTGGCTGATGAAATATCGCGTCCAGCGGACAATGAGCGACGAGCACATCGAAAGACGCCGCAATGAGATCTGAAATAAAATTCGTCCGATTGTCGGAAATCGACCCAGCCGAAATCTTGGCGCACATGTCCGACCCTCGTGTGGCCGAGCATATGCCGCTTCTGAAATTTACTTGGAATGCCGAGACAGTGGCGCGGTTTGTCGCCAAAAAGGAAGAGTGTTGGTGCCGTGACGGACTTGGACATTGGGCATTTTTGTCCGATGACCGATATGTCGGCTGGGGTGGATTTCAAAAAGAAGGAGCCGAGTGGGATTTCGGACTGGTCCTGCGGCACGACGCGTTTGGCCTCGGGCCGCGCATCTCGCGAAAGGCGATCGACTTTGCGATTTCGGATGTACGCATCCCGTATTTGACCTTCCTTTTACCACCCTCTCGAACGCACCTGCGGGCACTCCACAGACTTGGAGCGTGGCAGGTTGGCGAAGTCGATTATGACGGGGAAACCTTCCTCAAATTTCAACTTGCGACAGAGTGACAGAGTGACAGCATTGTCCGATTTCTGGCACATCGCCAGCTTCAGAGTGTGTCGTAACTCGCGGCCCATATCGGACTTTGATTAAATGCCTCGACGCCGCCTCACAGATTCTCCAAAGCAGACCTTGGTCAGTCCTGCAAAATTCAGGTGAATGGCCTGTCAACGACTGGCGACAGGCGCGATACGATCTGTGAGGTCAGGTGATCATGATCGACAGAGGAATGATCAGGCGGTAAGTCTAACGAAATCTGGCTGATCTGGAAGCAAACTTGACAGAAACAATATATTATGGAGTTCTGATTGGCTTAGGCGCAACCTTGGCGATGGACGCTTGGGTGTTCATTCAGAATCGTCTTTGGAGTTTACCCCTGCCCAATTGGGCCATGCCGGGGCGCTGGTTTGCTCATCTGTTCAGGGGAAAGATGTTTCACAAAGACATCGGACAGGCCGATGAAGCTTCCGGTGAACTGGTCTTGGGGTGGCTGTTTCACTATGGCGTTGGTGTCGTATACGGAATTGTTTTCTTATTTATGGTGGGACCGACGTGGCTGAAAGAACCCGACTTTCTATCCGCTTGGATATTTGCGATCGCAACGATTGCAGCCGGGTGGTTTATCCTGCAACCGGGCATGGGCCTTGGCTGGGCAGCTAGCAACACACCTACGCCTTGGAAGTCACGCGGCCTTGGATTGATTGCCCACACTGCGTTCGGCCTAGGGTTGTGGGCCAGCGGAATATTGATCGGCTAAACATTTTAGGTCCGGTATCGCACATCCCAGCGGCATGAACAGAGGCACGGACGGCCCAGAGCCGACCTCCAACCGGGAGAGGCGATGCTGCGGTCGCAGCCCACATAGCCGCCATTCGCTGCAGTCGCGAAATCTTGAGGTCCACGAATGGGAAATTCGCGGACACTGCCGCCATTGGCAGACTTGCGGTTTGTGCATAGGGTCAATGCATTCGGCACGCCCTTACCTGGAGTACAAGCAATGAGTGAAGTTTCTATCCTCGGACTTGGGCTGATGGGAATGGCTATAGCCAAAGCCTACCAAAAAGGAGGCGTTCCTATAACGGTTTGGAACCGCACAATCAAAAAGGCAGAGGCGTTGGAACCGAAGAATGTCGTCGTCGCTCAAACGATTTCAGAGGCAATCGCTGCGAGTCCGGTTTCAATAATCTGTGTAGAGGATCCCAATTCGGTTCTTACGCTTTTTGGGCACAGTCAGGTCGAGCCGATACTCGATGGTCGAACAATAATTCAACTCAGCACCAGCCTGCCAAAGCAGGTAAGAGAAGACCAAGAATGGTTGGCTGAAAGAAACGCTGACTTTCTGTACGGAGCCATTCACTGTGGCCCCCAGGATTTGGGAACGAAGGACGGTAATATCCTGATCTCGGGCCCCTCTACTATCTACAACCCGGTTGAAGGCCTCCTAGGCCATCAAGGCGGGAAGATAGAGTATCTCGACGACGACATCGCAGCGGTATCCGTGCTTGACTTGGCGTGGTTGTCGACCCGTTTCGGTGAATTCATGGGAATGCTGCACGCTTCCAACATTTGCGAGGCAGAGGGGGTTGAACTGCAGAAGTTCATTTCGATGTTTCCTGATAGTGCACGCATTCAGCATCATGTCGGAACAATCCGAGATGGAACTTACGATCAAAGAACGGCCACGTTGTCCATTTGGCAGGCATCTCTGGAACTGTTGAAGCAGCAAGCCATTGACGCTGGCATGGATGCTGGGTTTCCAAGCCACGTTGGAGGTCTTTTTGAGAAAGCAGTCAAAGCCGGCTACGGCGATGAACATGTTATGGCCTTGTTCAAAGTTCTGAGAGGCGATGGGCGGGCTGCCGATTGAAAATTTGGCTCACAAAGGTCAGCTGAAGGTACCGCCATGTTTTGTGGCTGCTAAGGCGGATCAACATCCGCAGGTTGGGATAGAGCTGCCGCCAACTTGATTTGCCAGCTTCTTTCTGAAAAGATGGCACCCTGTTCACAAGTCGGGAGTGGAGTTTTGTGCGTTTTCTTTGTGCCGTTCTGATTCTGAACTTGGCGACTGGTTTTTCTGCCGCAGCTCAGGAAGCAGTTTATCTGATCCGACATGGTGAAAAAGAGCTGTCTGGAACTGACCCTGTCCTCACCCCGGAGGGCAGACAGCGCGCAGCAGATTGGGCTGAGATGCTTAGGAATGTTGGCCTTGATGCCATCATCACGTCGGATGCGCTGCGAACTCAAGAAACCGGCGGCATAATTGCCAACGCCCTTGGCCTTGAAATCAATGCCTTGCCAAAAGGCGATGTCGCAGGGTTGGTCGATTCATTGGAATTCGACCATGAAGAAGAGACAGTTCTAATTGTCGCCCATGCTGAAACCATTCCACAAATTCTGGAATACATGGGCGTGCTTGAAGACGTCACGATCGACCAAAGCGAATTCGGCAATCTTTATGTTGTTCTTAGATCCTCTTCGGATAGTCCAACCTACATTCATTTGTTGATGCCTTGACGCATTCTGACAGGTCCGCTTCGGGCTCGAACCGGACTTCGGAAGCAGCGCGGCATCCTGTGATATGTTGACCCGTCAATGTCTGGTTGTCGTTGTGGGATGGATTGGCGGATCGGAGGATCAGTCATGGAGACACCAAACTTACCTGCCATTCACGCACTTCGCGCTGCTTGGAACAAAGGTCGTATCGTCGGTCAAAAACGCCCACTGAAGCCAAAGCATGTTTGGACGATCAGGGTCCGCCTGACCGCGTTGCGGACTAAGCCGCCATCGGCAACAATCCACAGGTCATTTTGTTCATATGAAAAAGTAGTTCAGCCTCGTAACGTTTAAGAACCATTCTCGCGGTGTGGTGGTGTTGAACTTCCGGCGCGCTAGAATCTGCATCAAAGATCCAGCAGTCAGGATTGTCCAAAGCCAGTATGCCAAGATCACCCAAGTACAGGCTTTCTACCCAAGATCCTTCGGCACAGATAATTTGATGTTGAGCAAAAAGAAGGTGATAATATATGGGGCCCGTGTTCTTTGAGGAAACATGGACGCCATTGCACCCTAGGCAGCTGCGAGCTGATGTTAGTACTTCGTTCTGGCCGAAAAGCAGTTCCGTAAAAACTCCTCCAACCAGAACCCTATGCGATCCCGAAAGAAACAGGTCGCGGTCATTGCCAATACTTCCTTTGGGAAAGGCAATTGGTAGCAATGATGGGCGCTGCCTTATCTCCAAGACGGATGGGCTGAATTTACCCACACCGCCCAGACGAACATAGCCGGCGTCTTTAGAGAGGATGCTAGCTCCTGCCTCCAGGTTCTCAATCAATACGGGACCGTCTTCGGTGAGGATTGCGGTTCCTTGCAAGAAGCAAGGTACACCCGGAGATCCAGGCGTTGGTGACGCTTCGACCAGATCGCCGTTCGAATCTCGGGCAAATGCTGTGCCATTTGGTGCGTTACTGTCGATCGTTTCGCCAGCGCCGATCTGGTTTGTTCCAGGAAATCCCGATGGCAATGTGGGAGCACGTGGCGGGTTACCGTATGACAGAACAATATAATCACCGGTGGATGTATCTACGAGAAAGAGCGAATCAAATTTTTGACCTTCGCCATCAGGGATCCAATTTGTACCTTCTGAGACGCCGCCATCAAAGTACCCCGCCGGAGGTGTGCCAGTGTAATTTCCGACAATTGTCGCGGTTCCATGCGCTGCGATGGTGTCAGTCGCGCCAAAGCTGTAAAGTAGGCTATTCTTCTGGGACCAAACTTCATAACCGTCAAGTGAAAGCACGGAACCAGACGTATTTTGGAGTTCAATGAATTCATCGGACTTATTGGTATTGCCATCGCCGTCAGTATCAATGGCTGCTCCACCTGCATTATCTGCAAGTACTTCACTGATAATAAGGTCATTCAGCCTATCGGCCATTGCACGCTCCAGAAATTCAAGAGGACATTGCATGATCCTCACGACTATATTGGGGCGGAAAATGGAGCGAATTGTGACTGCAACCCCATTTTGGTTTCACGCAAAAAGGGACAATAAAGGCGGGCGAACATGACCAAGTCTGCAAAAAAACCAGTCGTTGGTTCAAATCGCAGCATTCGGTAAAAAGGGCTCAGAGCGGTCATGCGGTGGTGCAGCAGACTGACTGGGGAGAGCTAGCTGGGCATCGGCGCTTCCGGCCCAAAGCTGCCGCTCATCCTACCATGCCACCGCTGCGCTGCGGCCCGTAATTCCGGACTTTCGCTGCAGGTGCTAAATCGAGCCTACATCGAACTGGTGGTGTGCGGGACTTTTTTGCCGTTCGTCCTGAAAAACCCAATGACTGCTTCATTCGTAAACCCCATCATCGAGGCGTAGTGGAAAAGTTGAATGACAGTTCTGCGACCTGATCCTCCGCCTACTTGGTGATCACCTGTTTGATCCCTAAAATCAGCCTACAGTGAACTGGGTTCAGTGATGCAAATCAAACCACTGTTCAGTTGTTTCTGGTCCAATTTTGTGGCGGCCTGCAGCTGTGCAATCTCCTTCCAGCAGCTACAAGCGCGAAGGTTTCCTACGTACGATCATCGCGGAAGCAGTCGGACACTCCCCAAAAAGCGGCAAGTCAACTGGGGTCGGGCCCTTCGGAGGCATCGAAGTCGCTGGCGTGTTCATAGATACCAGCCTTTAATCGAAGGCTATCCTCCAAAATGGATGCCAAGGCCGCGACGCTGACAAGGAACCCTGAGATTGGGACAATGCTGATGGCATAGCTCTTTGGCATGTAATTCGGCTTGTATACAAAGCTGCCATCTTCCCAAGCGAAGTACCACATTTCCCAATATTTGCCGCCCATCGTGGAAACAGCTTC
The DNA here is from genome assembly GCF_003352065.1 of Sulfitobacter sp. SK011. Taxonomy (NCBI): domain Bacteria; kingdom Pseudomonadati; phylum Pseudomonadota; class Alphaproteobacteria; order Rhodobacterales; family Roseobacteraceae; genus Sulfitobacter; species Sulfitobacter sp. SK011. Next base: position 3,265,292 of record NZ_CP025803.1, on the reverse strand, counting down.
AACCCCGTAGATGATCATCACGATACCCAGCCCGAAGATCACCACAGACCAAAATTGTTGAATGACGAAGGCGACTTTGATCGGTAGCCAAGAATATATCAGGTCTAGGGCGATATGGTCCCTGTCGCGAACTGTCAGCGCAAGGGCGATGAAAACCAGCCAGATATTGCTAAGAACCGTCAAAAGGTCCCCCCAGACAGGCGGATTTTCAAATACATAACGCATGACGACGGTGTAGACCGTGAAAGCAACCATCAGCAGCAGCAGAACAGCGCAGAAAGCAGTGAGGGTTTTCTTGACAGCGCGGTCGATGAACTTGAAGGCGGTTAGCATCGGGAAGCCCCCAAGATCATAGCTGTGATGGCGATAAGGGTGGGCATATAGACGTGATTAAGTGTCATTTCACGAACCCCAAAGCTTTCGGCAGGAACATCGTAATGTCGGGTACAACAATCAACACGAATAGCAGCGCGAAGAGCGCAACGAGGTAAGGCAGCATCGCAACTGCGACCTTCTCAAGTCTGACGTTCGCGATTGCTCCGGCCGTGAAGAACGCCACTCCGACAGGAGGCGTCACCGAGCCGATCAAGAAACCGACAACCACGACCAGTGCCGCCTGCACATCCGGATAACCTGCCTTCACCATGACATCTACAAGCACCGGCCCTACGACGATGATATTAGCCGCTGAGTCCATTACCATGCCCAAAAGACAGATAAATAGAACCAGGACGAACGCGAACAATAGTGGGTTGTGAGTATAACTCAGAAGCCATTGCTCGAGATCGTTGATCGCCCCCATTGAGGTCAGCAACCAGCTGAATGGACCAGAGGCCGCGATGATGATAAACACCATTGCCGAATTGCGAAAGGCTCGGACAAAGGCGCTCTTGCAATTTGTCCAGGTAATAGTGCGATAGACGAAAAGCCCAACAGCCAGCGCAATGGTAGCCGTCAGTGCACCTGCTTCGACCACCCCTGCAATACCAAACACGACAGATCCGACCAGAACAACCGGAATAAGCAGCGCAAAAGAGGACTTGTAGCCCACGACCATCACCGCTTTGAGGCTGAATGGCTCCTCGCTCCGCTCAAAGTTATTGCGGCGCGCGATGATGTAGTTGATAACCATCAGCAGCGCGCCGATCAGGAGGCCCGGAATGATTCCAGCCGCAAAAAGGGCACCTACGGAAATGCCACCCGCATTCGCGAGCACGATCATCATGATCGAGGGCGGGATAATTCCACCGATGGTGGAACTGACCGCCGTGATCGCCGCGGCAAACGCTGGAGGGTAGCCTGCCTTTTTCATCGCGGGCACCAGCAGGGACCCGACGGTAGCTGTGTCAGCGACGACCGATCCGTTCATGCCCGCAAAAAACATGCTGACTAGAACATTGACTTGCGCCAAGCTACCCCGCGCACGCCCGATCAGGCGACGGCTTAGCTCGACCAACCTGTCCGTGATCGTAGCACTGGTCATTAATTCACCAGTCAACATGAAAAACGGAATGGCTGTAAGTGGAACCGAGTCGATAGCGCTGAACATCTGACTGGGGATCAGGATCATCGGCGCTGCGTCGGTGAGCAGGATGTAGACCACCGGGATCATGATCAGTGTGAATCCAACAGGTGCGCCGAGCAATATCAGCATCACCAGAACGATCATGAGCACTATGCTTTCCATCGTGGCCTTGTTCCTGTTCAGTTTGGCGAATTGAAATGGGGTGAGCGAATTTCGCGGCGCAGAACTAGAGTTCCACGCCGCGTTTAGTGTTGAAGGCCCTAGAGTGCCCCGGCTTCTTTCAATTGAGCGATGAAATCATTCATCCCCTGCTCTTCGAGAACGCGAGTGGCCGTTTCAGGATCGAATGTGCCTTTGGCATTGATCCAGGCATCGACTGCACCTGCGCGCCACAACGCGATTTCTTCCTCGGTTGGAACATACCACTCCGTAACTGCTGCCTTGATTATGGCCTCGCCGTCGGCAACCCACTTGCGGTCAAGTTCCTGCTGGCTTTGACCAAATGCATCAGCGGCGGTGTGGAGCCATTCGCGCTCTTGATCGGTCAGCGCGTCATACTGGCGTTTGTCCATCGACAACTGGTTGCCAGACCACGAACCATTGATTTCGGTAAAGAACTTGGCAACTTCGTGTAGCTTCGCGATTTCCTGCCAAGGAGTCGCCACATACTGACCCGAGACAACACCGGTCTGAAGGCCTTGATAAAGCTGGGTCCAGTCATATGGGACCGGCACGGCACCCCAATTGCTGATCAGAGTGTATTCAATCGGGCTTTTGGTGACGCGCCATTTGATGCCCTCCATGTCCGAGGGCACATGCACGGGACGCAGGGCATTTCCGAGCTGACGAAATCCACCGCTTGAATAGACAGTCAGGCAGACGTGGCCAGACTCTTCAGCGGCGATTTCACATTGCTTCTTTGCCAACCATTCGGAAGAAATTCTGTCCGCGTCTGCTGCGGACTTAAAAATGTAGGGCAAATCAAAGATCGACAGCGAAGTACCAAAGCTTTGAAAGTTGGCGGTCGAGCTGGTCCAGAGTTGTATCAGCCCTTGATTGGCCTGCTCGCCACAAGTCTGCTCACCGCACAGCGAACTGCGATAGTGTGGCTCAATCCGCATCTGACCGCCGGACACTTCTTCCAGTGTCGGCATCAGCGCCTGTTCGATCCCATCGCCGATGGGCATGCCCAACTGACCAACGGTGCCCAGCTTCAACACCATTTCTGCGCTAGCACCCTGCGCCGATACAGCCATGGCAGTTGCAATTGCAAAAAGTTTTCCTACGGTTTTCGTTTTCATGTTTTCACCTTCCTTTGACAGAGATTTCTTGGGTGCACTGTTTACCGCCGTGGTCTTCTTTGAAAGTGACAGATGAAGTGAATGAAGAGGACAGAGCGGCATAAACTTGAGCGGAAGCCAGAAAGCCGGGTAAGGTGCAAAGCCATGGTAAGCCACTTTGGCAGGGAGTCGCCTCGTTGAGTTTAACCGCCCCAAAATTTCTAAGGCTACCGAAGAGTTCGACGCTGAGCCTGCGCGATCAGATATGCGAGGTAGTGAGCGCCGCGATTACCGCTGAGTCGTTGGCACCGGGGCGCCCACTTCCCTCTTGCCGCGAACTCGCAGAGCAGTTTGGAGTTTCACGAAACACGGTTTTCGCGGCTTACAACCGTTTGATCGACTTGGAACTTCTGATTTCCCGCGACCGCTCTGGCTATTTTGTGAATCCGCAAATGGTCTCTTTGAAAAAGGCAAGCGAGATCAAAGCAGACAACAACACTATCGCTCCCTGCCCAGTTGTTTTTCAGCCCAATAATCTGATGCCCGTGGTCAATCCTCTGGACTGGAACAGCTATCCGTACCCATTTATCTATAACCAGATCGACCCTGAACTGTTCCCCGTCGATAGCTGGCGCGAGTGCACAAGACAGGCTTTGGGGCGCAAACAGATGCCTACTTGGGCCAACGATTCTGTCGAAAGTGACAGCCCCCAACTTATCCAGCAACTGCGGCAAAGGTTGCTGAACACACGCGGCATCTATGCCGAAGAGGACGAGATCCTGATAACGCTTGGCTCGCAAAATGCACTCTTCATACTTGGCACCATATTCGCGCCGAACAGGAAGCCCGTGGCGCTCGAAGATCCCGGCTTCTTTGGCGCGCGCAACGCCTTCCGTTTGTCTGGCAACGAATTAATTGGCGTTCCTGTCGACAAGGATGGGCTGATCCCATCGGCCATCCCCAAGGGATGTCAACTGGTCTTTACCACACCCAGCCACCAGTTCCCGACAATGGTGACGATGAGTTCGGCGCGGCGCGAAGAACTGATAAAAACGGCATCTGCGAAGGACTTCATGATCATCGAGGATGATTACGAAGCAGAGATGAATTATGTCACCAAATCTTCACCGTCCTTGCGTTCGATGGATCAATCCGGCCGTGTTATCTACGTCGGTAGCCTGTCAAAAACTGTATCTCCTGGTCTCAGGCTTGGTTTTATAGTCGCCCATCGGGACATTATTCGCGAGGCACGCGTTGCACGCGGTGTAATGATGCGGCACCCGCCGACCATCGTTCAGGAAATCCTGGCTCTGTTCTTCCGATTGGGCCACTATGATGCCCATCTGCGCAATATCGAGCGGCGTTATGAAAAACGCTGGCACGCAATGACCACAGCCCTGAGCAATCATCTCGGCATGTTGCAGCGAACCGCGTCCAAGGGTGGGACATCGTTCTGGCTGACGGGTCCTGAGGGGTTTGATGCAGCGGAATTGGCTCTGCGCCTGCGCGCACGCGGTGTCTTGGTTGACAGGGGGCGGGACTACTTCCTCAACTATGACAATAACAGAAGCTTCCGCTTGGGATTTGCCTATGTCCCGGTGTCCAAACTTGAAGCGGGCGTCCGAATTATCGCTGAAGAAGTTCTGGCTGCACTGTAGCTTCCTTTTTAGGTGAAATCCAACTGTCCCTTCGAAAGGCCGCACCTGTCTCTCGTGGCAAGTCCTCGTTTCCAGTTAACTGGGTTTCTATATGCAAGGGCAAAAAGGCCTTTGATCTAATTAGCTCGGTTTTAGGAGGCTGCCTTTTGTTGGATCGAATAAAGACCAATCCCAAGTTGACACCGTTCACCTTCCACGTCCCAGATGAAGCTCTTGAGAGCATCCTTACGCGGGTCGCTAATTATCCATGGCACTACATGCCGGATGATGGCGGTTGGAACTACGGTACCAACATGAACTATCTCAAAGAGCTTTGCGCATATTGGGTCGATGGCTTCGACTGGCGCGCACAGGAGGCGCGCATCAACAGCTTTTCGCATTTCAAGACACCGGTCGACGACATCGACATGCATTTCATCTATGAGCCGGGCAGCGGGCCTAACCCGATGCCCCTGATGATCAGCCATGGCTGGCCCGGGTCAGTGGCCGAGTTCTTTCATTTAATAGAACCGCTGGCCCATCCTGAACGGTTTGGTGGCGATGTCAGCGATGCCTTCACCGTCATCGCGCCATCCTTGCCCGGCTTTGGTTTTTCCGAACGCCCCCCGCGCCCCTATGGCCCGCGAAAAATGGCGAGCGTCATCAATTCCTTGATGACCGACACTTTGGGCATCGACGGCTATCTCGCACAGGGCGGTGATTGGGGCGGCGCGATCTGTTCCTGGCTGGGATATGACCATGCACCAGCCTGCTCGGCTATCCACATCAACGTCCTGACCATGCGCCATCCCGACGGGACGCAAACGCCCGAGGAGGTGGCATGGGAAGAACAGTTCGACCGTGATCAGATCATGCAAAACGGTTATCGCACCCAGCAGGCGACCCGTCCGCAAACGCTCAGCTATGCGATGATGGACAGCCCAGTGGGCATTGCGGCTTGGCTGGTGGAAAAGTTCCATGACTGGTCGGATGTGCCGGTAGGTGGCATTGAAAACGCGCATTCCAAGGATGAGCTGCTGACCAATATCATGATCTATATCACCACGCGCACATTCAATTCCGCATCCTGGATCTATTATGGTCGGCGCGAAGAAGGCGGGCGCATTCTCTCGCCAGAGGGGGCCCGCGTCGAAGTGCCGACCGGCTGTGCAGTCTTCCCGAAGGAAATGCTGCGTTGGCCGCCAAGGTCTTATGCTGAGCGCATCTATGACATCCAACATTGGACAGAAATGCCCCGCGGCGGCCATTTCGCAGCGATGGAAGAGCCCGAAATGCTGCTCAACGACATTCGTACATTCGCGCGCAGCTTGCGCAAATAATACAACGGAGCCACCCGATGACACTAACACATTCCGAATTCCAAGCCATCGCTGCCAAACTCACCCCGAGTGGGCAGGCCTATATCGACGGCAAATTTTGCGATGCGGCCGATGGCGACAAGTTTAACACGATAAACCCGGCTACAGGCCAGGTTCTGGCCGAGGTCGCACACTGCAAATCGGCCGATGTCGACCGAGCCGTCGCCGCCGCTCGCCGGGTGTTCAACGATGGCACATGGTCGCGTGCCGAGCCTGAACACCGTAAGGAGGTGCTGCTGAAAGTAGCCGCCCTTGTACGTAAACACACCAATGAGCTGGCGGTTCTCGAAAGCCTCGATACCGGCAAGACTATCACCGACTGCCTGCATGAGATCGGCACAGACGTGCCAAAGTTTTTCCAGTGGTATGCGGAACTCGCCGACAAGACCTTTGGCAAGATCGCACCCACCGGCCCCGGTGCAATGGGCCTCATAACTCACGAACCTGCTGGGATTGCAGGCGCGGTCCTACCTTGGAATTTCCCTCTGGTCATGGCGGCATGGAAGATCGCGCCTGCGCTTACGGTCGGGTGTTCTGCAGTTATCAAACCGGCTGAGCAGACTCCCCTGACAACCATCCGTCTGGCTCAGCTCATGGAAGAGGCCGGAGTTCCCCCGGGCGTCATCAACATCATTCCGGGCTATGGCCATACCGCAGGCAAGGCAATCGGCCTGCACAATGACATCGACACCCTGTCCTTCACTGGCTCGACAGAGGTGGGCCGGATGTTCATGCGCTATTCCGGCGACAGCAACCTCAAAGGCGTTGGTCTTGAGATGGGCGGCAAGAGCCCTTTTATCGTGCTTGACGACGCGCCGATCACCGATGATCTGATCGAACACGCCGCCATGTCGGCGTTCTGGAACGGTGGGCAGAACTGCTCGGCTAACATGCGCCAACTTATCGCGGCACCTCTGGTCGAAGAATTTACCGCCCGCGTCTGTGAAAGGGTCAAAGCCTTCCGTCTTGGCGATCCGCTGGACCCGTCAACCGATATCGGCTCGATGATCACCAAGGATCACAAGACCATGGTGATGGATTATATCCAGAGCGGTATGGACCAGGGTGCGCGCAAAATCATGGGTGGCAACAGCGACCTGCCCGGCTTTTTCATTGAACCGACCGTGTTTGAAGCTGTTACACCCGACATGAAAATCGCTCGCGAGGAAATCTTTGGCCCGGTGCTTGGGATCATGTCGGTCAGATCGGATGCCGAAGCGCTCGCGATTGCGAGCGACACCGAATACGGCCTGCACGCGACTGTCTTTACGCGCGATATCGACCGAGCGCTCCACATGGCCCGTTCACTGCCTTGCGGCACAGTGTCGGTCAACGGCTTTTCCGAAGGCGATATCAAAACACCGTTTGGCGGCTACAAAATGTCAGGTTCGCTAGCCCGCGACAACGGCACCGAAGCATTGGCGCAATATATGCAGACCAAGACGATCTGGATCACTACTTAATCGGAACCTGCTTCCAAGATTGTTTTTTCCAACTATTGGGCTGCCTCGCAGATCGGGGTGGCCTAGTTTCTCATTCTAAACCATTTGCCTTCAGCCTTGGGAAAACGCACACTAGACAAAGGTTTTACCAATGCAGCCCGTTGTTCCTGCCCTTAAAATTCTTCAGCGATTTAGCGCCTTTACGCGTGAGAATGGCCAAGGGTTTCTTGTGTCCTTTGTCGTCGCCGCGGCCGCCCAATTTCTGTCAGAGCATTACGGTGCGCCCGCCATGCTCATGGCGTTGTTGCTGGGGATAGCGTTCAACTTCCTGGGCGAAGATGGGGCCTGCAAAGCCGGGGTCGCATTCACCTCCCGCACAGTGCTGCGCCTTGGCGTAGCGTTGATGGGCGCTCGGATCAGTCTCGACCTTATGGTCGGGCTCGGATTTGATCTGATTGCGCTCGTTGTCGTAGGGGTAATCGTGACCATTTTCTTCGGGCTCCTCGGCGCGCGGCTTCTGAATCGCGGTTGGCGCTTTGGCCTGCTGACAGGTGGGTCAGTGGCAATTTGCGGAGCCTCCGCCGCGATGGCAATCTCGGCAGTTCTACCCAAAAACGAGCAGTCCGAACGCAACCTGATCTTTACCGTTCTGTCAGTTACGGTTCTGTCAACCATCGCAATGATCGTCTATCCGATCCTGTGCGAGCTTTTTGCGTTCAGCCCCGAGGTCGCGGGCGTGTTCCTTGGCGGAACCATTCATGACGTGGCACAAGTGGTTGGCGCTGGTTTTTCTGTTTCGGATCAGACTGGCGAAGTAGCCACTCTGGTCAAGCTGATCCGCGTGGCCACGCTGGCGCCAGTTGTGCTTGTCATTTCCGTTCTGGTGCGCCGCAGTGCTACTGCACAGGAGAGTGACGAGACACGCCCGCCCATCCTGCCCCTGTTCGTCATCGGGTTTCTGATCTTCGCGGCAATGAATTCGGTGGGTCTGATCGCGGCATCTATCGTGAACGCCATGTCCAGCTTGTCCCGCTGGGCTCTTTTGGTTTCGATTGCTGCAGTGAGCATAAAAACCTCGCTCAAGCGAATCTTTGATGTTGGCAGCCAAGCCATTATTTTGATTATCGCCGAGACGATTTTCATAGGTGCATTCGTGCTGCTTGGAGTATTATTGCTCTGACCATTATTTATTATGTAGTTGTGATCGAACCAGAGTAGTCCGGCGTCGCTCGTTTTGGTTGGTTTTTGCGGTGCTCCACTCTTTGGACCGCCGGATTGTGGAATTTTCCGGATTAGTTATGGCGGCGGGCTGGTTCCGCCGCCAAGATATTACTGGGCAATCGTGATGTTGTATCTGATCGCGCTATGGGAGCACTCCAGCACACTTAGCGCTCGCTCACAGAGTGTCCGGGGTTACTGCGCATTGCTGCCGTTCGATCTTGGCGCAGCATTCGTCGGTTAGGGCTCTTTGCTGACCTCGGAGCCACCGCAGCATCGAGCTAAGCCATGGGGTCCCTTAACGCCGCGGACGGCCCATTGCCGACCTTCACAATGACTTCTCGATGCTGCGGTGCGGCCCGTCATTTCGGTCATTCGTGCTGAGCGCAGCATTTTATGATTCAAGATGTCGGTCTGCATACAAAGCAAGGTTTCGTTTTGCGGTCAGCAATGTCGGCCAAAAAAGAGAAATACTTTATTGCTGAAGTGGCGCGCCAATTGCGGCTGCCATCCGTGCGACGGCGGACATTTGTGGGGCCGTTCGACTCAAATAGTCCGGCCCCGAATAGCCCCACCAATCCCAGCACCCGTTCGGATTTCCGGAAAACCAGTTGTACCAAGGTGCCGGTATCCTTAGAGCCTGTGGATAAAGCACAACGATCCTGTTTGCCTCGGCCCATTGGTTGTAGCCCGTCAGCCGTGCGTAATTCTCTCCGATAACCTGTCGCCCTTGCTGGCAGCCATGCAGTGCTATGTGCAGGCGGCAGCTTTCGCCCGCAGTGCAGTCAGCCGGGACATAGACAAAGGCAAGATCGTCCATGCCGGGGGCACCTTCGGTATACACAGCCTGGTCGAAAATCACGAACCCCTGGTCTCTTACATGAACCGGAGGCGAGAGGTCTCCGTAAAGCTGGTTCAGAATATCGCCTGCCTGATCAAAATCACAATCAATGAGGAAATCTGGGCGGGTCGTATCGCAGGCCACGGGTCCCTGCTCGGTGACAAATCCGTGCCCGACATCGACATCTGTCACATAGATCATGTTTGCTGCAGTCACGCCGAGCAACTCATAAGTCTGCCTCAAGGCGTCCATGGTCGATCGGGCAACGGTGTCGTCGGCTTTGCCATGAAACAGATACAGCCTGTCGGGCAAGATATCCTGCAGCGGGTCTATGCGGTTCTCTGCCGCTAGGGCTTTTATCGCTTCAAAGGAACTGTCCGGGTCGGCATCGACAAAAAACGGATCCATGCACACAAAGAGCGCGCGCCATAGCGATTGATCCGCGCAGTCATATGGCCCACCCGCGACAATACCCGCGCCCGAGATGGCGCTCGAAAAAGCGACTTGCAGTTGCACAGCCATGAATGCTCCGCTGGACGATCCGGACACGGTTGTTGCTTCGGGTTCGAGATTCAATATGGGTAACGGTTCAGCGGTCGCGAAGTTTGAGACAAATGCAAAGGCCAATGCAAGCCGGAGCGAACTTACCATCGCCAAGTACTCCTGAAGGTGAAAAATGCCGCCCTTATCACGGGTGACAGGCTTTCACGCGCGATGATACCGGAAAATTTCACTCTACGCCATTTCTCCCGCCGCATAAGGACGAAGCAGCAGATCGAAGCACAGTCAAAACGAGCGCTGTGCGCAAAAGAGCGGGCAGTCAATTGATACCTTCTCTTGAGGCGCGCGTGCTGGGCTGGGGCCACGGACAGCAGGACGAACAAGGCGGATGCCGCGTAGGGTGCAGGCCCGGGCCTTCTGTTCTCTGCCCTGCGGCAACACTGCTACCATACCAATAATCTATTGTGGCTCACGGCCCAAAGTTGCCTTTCATCATGCCCCAGATCGCCGCGTTGCAGCTTCCGCAAAGCGGACACTCATCGATGTTGCAGCATTTGGGTTACACCTAGGACCGCAATGCGGGACTTTGCAAACCTTCGTGTGGTGAAGTCCAACTGGTGCATCCGGCCCATTGCCGACATTAGCCACCACCTCAATATGCCGCTGTGCGTCCCGTCATTGCAGCCATTTCTGCAATGGATAGCATTTTGTCGACTATAACGTCGGTCAGCGGGATAAGACCGAAGTTTGCGGTAGGGCGAAAAGAAACAAAATGCGTTGCCAATTTTGAAGATTCTTAACGTGTGTTTTGGTGGAAAGATTTTAGTAATTTTAATGCAATGTGGGGATTGTCTGAATAGGTGCGAGAAGAAAAAAGTTCTCCGCTAAGTTGCGAAAATGCTGGTTCATTCTTTAGATCTAAGGTTTTTACTGACCTGAAACCCATAGACCATCCATCAAAATTACGGCCATCCATTTCCCTTTCCCGCAACAAGAAAATGTCTTTGTGGCGGGTATCTTTCTGGATCCGAGAAAAGGTGGATAAGACCTTTTGTTTTTCTCCTTCAAGAACTTGCATGAAGCTACCGTCTTTGTAGAGCAACATGCCCGTTAACTCGTCATTAGAGTTCCGGATGCGGGAATGCGCAAGCAAGTCTGTTAGCTTCAAATCGCTCATCAAGGGGCTTGCCGTACTGGTGTAGATAAGGAAATGCATACGAAAGTGCTCCTACGAGTGTTCGACTGTGCCGCTTGGAGCGGTCGTTGGTGACCGCCGGTTTGTTGCTAGCTTACCTCTTTCAGCCGTTGTCGCCCCAGACTACTGTATCTGGGGCGTTTAGCGTGCAGTTAGACTTACCCTGTTGCGGGTTTATAGCTGGCGGCGGCTTTTCTGGCTGCAGCCATCGCCCCCATTGCCTCGCTGCTGGTCATAAGCTTGGTCGTGGCTCCACCTGAAAAGGCACCAGAGGCACCGACAGCCAAAGCCCCAGCAGCCATGGCCTCATCGCTAGGCGCTTCAATCAGAGCGACGACGTCATCCGCACCGAAACAGAAGAATAGGTGGTGCAATTTGCCTCCAACTGCTTCGATCAATGGGCGAGCAGCCGCCTCTCGGTCCTGTGGTTTGTCGACCATCGCTTTGATTGCATCCGCCGTATAACGAGCCTGAAACATGTAGAATGGCATGGTTTCCTCCCTTTCTTAAGAGGACCACTCAATATCACAATTTGGCCGTTTTATCGACAACAGAAGATCGAATGCTGGCTGCTTCGGGCTCAAACCGGCCTTCCGCGCTGCGGCATGAAACTGAAAACTACGCAGTCTGGGACCGACACGACCGGCCCATTGCCGCCGCTGGCCGATGTGTCGGATGCCGCAGTGCAGCTTCACCACACTTGCCATTCGCTCAACGTGCAGCAATTTCGGGAAGCGAGTGACGGCAGTGCGGGACTTTCTTGCCCTTCGCCGCACCTGAATTATCGCGCATTTCAAAAACGCGACATTTGCTGCGGACAGCGTGATTCGGAACTCTGCTCCATGAGTAAATGAAAAATCAAAATCGACAAAGCTGAGGTTCTGACTGTCAATTGGTTGGCCACCTCCGCCAAAATGAGGAGCCACTGAAATTCGTCGAGAGGACAGTTAATTAGCCAATGCAGCGAGTAATTTGCGGGCCGTCATCTGATCTGCGGGGCAATCATCGTCAGCGATGCTGGTGTTGACGGGGATTAGTAGAGCATTGGCCTCATCAATTCGACCCTGTTCCTGCATAAGGCGGGCGAGGTCGATGGCCGCGCGCAGTTCCCAAAGTTTCGACCCCTGCTGTCGGGCGACATCGAGGGCGGCAACAAGGTGTTTTTCTGCGGCTTCTTGATTGCAGTCCACGTTTGCCAACGCAGCCCATAAACGGTGCAAATCGGGCAAGGAGAACCTTTCACCAGTCCTGTCAATCACCTCTTCGGCCATGGTCGCCAACTCCTTGGCCTGGCTGTCTAGACCCAACGCCAGGGCGCGTTTTCCTGCTTCGATCCTAAGGGTTGGCAACCAAACACCATTCTTGCCTGCAACCATCTCAGCATCGAGATCGAAGAATCCATCGATACCCGCCGGATCACCCCGACCAGCGCGCAGTAGGTCAGCAGCTATCCGCGCAATGATCAACCAGATATGCAGGTTGTGTTCCTCAACAATCGGTTTCAACGCATTCAGATGATAAGCCAGTGCGGGTTCGTCATTGGCTATAATGGCGCATATGATTAAGTGGCCATGCATGTAGCAAATCGTGATGGTATGGCCGGACGCCAAGGCCCGGTTCTCGGCTTCTTGTGCGTGCCGTGCAGCGCGGCCTGTGTCACCCAAGAGAACGGCATTGAAGGAGTGGTAGATATGAGTGGTGACACCTATTTCCTGTCCAAAACGAGATGCGATGCCATCGTGCCTGGCCGGATCATAGGCCGCGAGAGACTTGTCCAGAAAGGTCTCTGCCTCGGCCAGACTGCCAGACATCACTGAATATACGGCACGACTGCGATTTGCCAAAACGATCTCAATCGAGTCTCCGGACGCCTCGGCCACATCCAGAAGAACCTTCGACCATGACAAGGCTTCGGCATGTTCGGCTCGGACATATCGTCCGGTCCATAGGGCGAAAACGACATCGAACCGAAGCGGTGTGTCCCCGATCATATCCGCCAGAACCAGCGCTCGTTCCATTGCTGTCTTCGTCTCGTCGGCGGCATAGCCGAGACCCTGCAGGCAGGCGAAGCCGAGCTGAACCTGCAAGGCGAGGGCCCGTTCAATGAGCGGTCGATTACCACCTTCGACATTTGGATTGATCAAGTCTACCGCGTGCCGAAGGTTGGAGATGCCTTCTTTGAACGCCGGTCTTGCGATGGCGGCTTTGCCTGCAGCTTCCCAAAGATCGATAGCGCGGTCGGTGAGGTTGGCGGCTTCAGCGTGGGTGGCGAGGACTTCGGGGGCGATGTCCGGGTCCGCCTCAAGCGAGCTCAGGATGCGTGCATGGATGGCGCGGCGCGTATCCTTCAGCTGGCTTTCATAGGCGGCGTCGCGGACCAGCGCGTGCTTGAAGAGATAGGTCGCCTCTGGCGGCAGGCCACGGCGATAGATCAGCTCGGCTGCGATCAGACCGCCTAGCGCCTCGGTTAATTCGGCTTCAGGCAAAAGAGAGATCTGCGCCAAGAGGCCGTGACTGAACTCTCGCCCGATACAGGCAGCGGTCTGCGCTACCTCCTTGATTGGTTGCAGCCGGTCCAGACGGGCCATCAGGCTGTCATGCAGCGTGGTCGGAATGGCGATGGTGCTGAGCGGTCCGTCCAGAACAAGGCGGTCGCCGTCCTCTTTCAAGGCACCGGATTCCAGTATCGTCTTGGTCAGTTCCTCGACAAACAATGGTACACCGTCGGTGCGCTGCGCGATGATCGCCATGATCTCGTCTGGTAGTGCCTTGCCGCCAGTCAACTTGGCGACGATGTCTCCGATCTGATCCTTTCCCAGCCGGTTCAGCGCGAACCGCGTCACGATGGGATGACCCCCAAAGCCATACTCAAAGCTGGGACGCGCCGTGGCGAGAATCATGATCTTTTGATCCGCAACAGTATCCAAAAGCAGGTCCAGCAACTCCAGCGAAGTCGGGTCAATCCAGTGCAGGTCTTCGTAGACCAAGAGCACCGGCCTGTCCTGGCTTTGCTGAACCAGCAGCTTGGCCAGTGTCTTCATGGTATGCGCCCGTTGTTGGGTTGGCGTCAGGTCAAGCGCACCGTATCGCGCGGTGCCGTCGAGACCCATCATCGGCGTGATCAGCTTCAGCGTCTCGGGGTCCTGACCGAGCAGCGCCTCCAGCTTGTCCAGCCGGGTATCCAGCCCGTCCGCCGAAGTGAACCCGGCGGCAAACGAGAATTGCTGAATGACCGGATAGAACGCGGAATCCGCGTGATAGGGCGAGCACTGATAGGTGATGCGGGTGTGATCATTCTTTGCCACCTCGTCGATGACCGCTCTGGTGATACGCGACTTGCCAATGCCAGCCTCGCCGCTGACGATGACCATCTGGCCCTGTCCAGAGCGGGCCAAAGCCCAACGCTCCAGCATCAGCTCGATCTCGCGGTCGCGTCCAACGATAGGGGTCAGGGTACCAGATTGGCGCGCAGCAAAGCGGCTTTCTTGCACTGCCTCGCCCTCGACGACGAACGCTTCCACCGGCGTACCCACGCCCTTCAACTCCTGCGCGCCGATTGACGTCAGCTTGTACGTGCTGCCCAGCAAACGTCGAGTTTCGCTCGGAAGGACAAGCTGGTTCGGCCCTGCAACGCCTTGCAGCCGCGCAGCCAGATTGGGCGTTTCGCCGACAACGGCCGCTTCTTGGGTCGCACCGCTGCCGATCAGGTCTCCAACGATCACAACACCCGTAGCGACGCCGATCCGGGTTGCAAGGGCCGTGCCGTCAGGAGCCGTTGTCGTCCTGACGCTGTTGATGATTGCCAGCCCCGCCCGCACAGCGCGTTCCGCGTCGTCTTCACCTGCCCGTGGCCAGCCGAAGTAACACATCACGCCGTCGCCCATGAACTTGGCCACAAACCCCTCATAGCGGCTCACCACACCCGCAACCGTGTTCTGGTAGCCCGTGATGACATTGCGCATGTCTTCCGCGTCAAAGCGCGTCGCCATCTCGGTTGAGCCAACAAGATCGACAAACATCACCGTCAGGTGGCGGCGTTCGGCGTTGGAAGAAGTGTCGAGCTGTTCCTGATGTTGGGGTTCTTCAGTTGAATCATTTGCAATGCCAATAGCCGCTGGCATATCGTTTTCAGCCATCGCCCTTATTGCACTGCTTGCCCTGCGTCGCGGGCCTACTGGCAAGCCGACTTCCTTCAAGTCTTCTTCGGTCAGGTCAACCAGATCCGAGAACTGAATCTCAGCCTCGGCAAAAGCTGGTCCATATTTTTCCAAACCGAGTTCAGCGAGCCAGCTTTGAATATCCTGCAACTTGATCTCCTACAGGTACCGATATCAACTACCGACATCCCTCCAAACCTGACCTTAACCGCTTTTTGGGTAGTGTCATGCCTTTACTTTACGCTTCAATCAGACCGAATAACGGCTGATCCGTCTGTCGGCGGCAACTTGCTCCGGTAATGCTCAGTGACTTCGATAGTGTCATCGTCTACCCTCCCTTCTGGCATTCCAAAGATGGAGATTGCAGTGGAAAATTGGTACCCGATAAAATTTGAGCCAGACGTCGAACGTGCCTACGCCCTGCAACTGCTGCAAAGGTTTATGCCACTTGGCAGGTTGGCGTCAGCCATCGGCCTCGTTGCTTTTATCGGATATGGGTTTTGGGATCTGATGTTGGACCCCGATGCGTTGAGTAAAACTGGTCCGCTTCGCGCTGCGGCAGTACTCCACTTCGCGATATGTATCAGTGTTTCATTCCTGCCGATCATACGCATCAGTCCCAGGTTATGGACGTATTTCATGATGTACACGTTCCTTGGTGTGGCGATTTTGTTCCCTTTGATATTAGCGCAATTGCCTGGCGGGTTAGTCGCAGGCGTGGGCGGACTTTTGACTGGAATGATATTCGTTCCGGCGATTACCAACGGTGCGCGCCAGGCCTCAATCATTCTGGGCGCATATCTTTTTGCTGCTCTTGTCACGATTGCTCTGGCGGGCGGTACATCCTTTGAGGTTGTGAATGCGATGGCCTGGACCAGTGGCGGCGTGGGATTTGCGATTGGTTTTGCCTATTTGTTGGACGTCATCAATCGGCGGGCCTATCATCTGGAACGCTTGTTTGAGGAGGAAAAACGTCGTTCCGAGGCACTGCTGCTCAATATCCTGCCTGCCGAAATCGCGACCCGTTTGAAAGCACAAGAGGAACCCCTGGCCGACAGCCATGAAAGCGTGTCTGTCCTGTTTGCAGATCTCGCTGGTTTTACAGACATCTCGCGGAAAATGTCGGCAAATGAGCTTGTGAACCTGTTGAACAATCTGTTTTCCCGGTTTGACATCCTTGCGGCAGAACACGGTGCGGAAAAGATCAAAACAATTGGTGATGCCTATATGGTCGCGACGGGTCTGCAGGGCAGCGTCGCGGACCACGCCGAAAGAATTGCTGACCTTGCGTTGGGGATGCAGCAGGCCTTTGGCGAATTCCGCAAGGACAACAACGTCGATCTGAAACTGCGGATAGGCGTGCATTCCGGAGCAGTCATTGCGGGTGTAATCGGGAAGCAGAAGTTCTCCTACGATCTGTGGGGAAACACCGTCAACGTCGCCAGTCGGATGGAATCCGAAGGTATTCCCGATCAAATCCAGATTTCCGCCGAGACGTGGCAACTGTTGTCTGACCGCTATCAATCGACGCCACGCGGTGAAATCCAGATCAAAGGGCACCGACCCAGAGCAACCTATATGCTTGATGGTTTGAAGGAAAAGTTGGTTTAACTGTCCGCTGTGGGCGCGACGCGCCTTCCACCGCAAAAAGAACACTCAACCAGCGGCTATTTGAATGTCGGCTCTCGCTGTTGACGCAATCTCAACTTGCACTTGCAGCGAATGACGGCTCTCCGCCCTTTGTGTTGATTTTTCTGCTTAACTGACTGGACTTTTGCGGCTACCGGAGCAGTACTGTCTTTGCACCGCGACCCATTCGCCTGCGTCGCCCGCCAGACCGGGCTCTGCTCAGTAGCAGCGGAATATCTCCGCCGATTATCTGAGGAAATGGAAATGACGAAGTCAGCACCCAAACCAATCACCAAATTGAAATCTGCCACTGGCAGTCGAACCACCAAAAAAGACCAGCTGATCAAACTGCTGGGCAGCAAATCCGGCGCAGATATCAAATCACTGAGCGAAAAGCTGGGCTGGCAGCAGCATACGACGCGGGCGGCAATGAGTGGGCTGCGCAAAGCTGGCTATGAGGTGGCGGCTGAGAGAAGCCCGCCAAGGGCGGTATGTCAAAGTTCCGCATCTTGTCGGTACCAGCGGAGCAACGGGCCGCCACAGCAGCGGCTGCAACCGATGGGGCGTGATCCGAACCCGGAGCGGCCAGCGGTACTGCAGAAGTGGGAGGCGGTCTTTGGGTCGCCTCCGCCACCGTATCTGTCGGTGCCCTTCATGCAAAAGGCGATACTCTATGAGCAGCAGTGCAAGGCGCTGGGCGGGTTGTCAGCCGCCACGCGGCGGGCGTTGAAGCAGATTGCGAAAGGGTACGAGGTCACCGCCGCGGCCCCTGCAAAGCTGAGCACGGGGGCGCATCTGGTCCGCGAGTGGAATGGCCGAACCTATCAAGTGCATGTCACTGAGGGCGGCTTTGAGTTGGATGGCAAAAAATGGTCGTCGCTTTCTGCCATCGCCAAACACATCACCGGGGCCACGTGGTCCGGCCCACGGTTCTTTGGGCTGTCAACTAGGTCAGGGGCGCAAGTATGAAGAAGCTGCGCTGCGCCATATACACCCGCAAGTCCTCAGAGGACGGCCTCGAGCAAGAGTTCAACTCGCTGGATGCGCAGCGTGAAGCCTGTGCCGCCTACATCGCCAGTCAAAAGCACGAAGGTTGGATCCTGCTGCCTGAACACTATGACGATGGCGGGCTGTCAGGCGGATCGCTGGAACGGCCTGCGCTCAAACAGCTACTGCAAGACATTGCTGATGGACTGGTTGATCAGATCGTGGTCTATAAGATTGATCGGCTTACCCGATCTCTCGCTGACTTTTCTAAGATCGTCGACACCCTAGATGCGGCGGAGGCATCCTTTGTCTCGGTTACCCAATCGTTCAACACAGCCACCAGCATGGGTCGATTGACGTTGAACATGTTGCTGTCCTTTGCTCAATTTGAACGCGAAGTAACCGCGGAACGCATCCGCGATAAGATCGCCGCCTCAAAACGCAGAGGTCTTTGGATGGGCGGGCTCGTGCCGCTTGGTTATGACGCGGACGGCCGCACGCTCAAGATCAACGATGCGGAAGCAAAAACCATTGAGATGCTCTATGACCTTTATGAACAGCATGGCACGGTCCGAGCGGTCAAGGCCGCAGCGGATGACCTGGGATTGCGCAGTAGGCAACGGACATCTGCTGACGGGCAGCACTCAGGAGGCATCACCTTCTCACGCGGCCACATACATAACCTCCTGACCAACCCAATCTATTCGGGCCGCATCCGCCACAAGGCAAACGTGCATGATGGCCAGCACGATGCGATCATTGATCCGGACCGATGGGAGCGCATTCAACAAATGCTGCAGGATGGGGCGGTAAAGGGCAGGGCGCGCAAAACGGCGAAGCAACGGTCCCTGCTTTGCGGCAAGCTCTTTGATGAAACAGGCGATCGTCTGACCCCATCACATTCCAAGACCAGAGCAGGGGTGCGGCTGCGTTACTATGTGTCCCATCGCCTGATCAGGAACAGCGGCGAGGCCAACACAGATGGCTGGCGGTTGCCAGCAGAAGAGCTGGAGATAAAGGTAGCACTTGTCCTGCGTCAGCATCTCAACAAGTCATCCTTTATCAGTAAGGTCGTTCAGGATGCATCGGCATCAGCAATCGCTACCGCCAGGGCCAAGGTTCAAGTGATCAGCGTAAGGAAAGACATCAAACCATCACTGGATCTTATTGAGCGCATCGATCTGCGTCCCGGTGAAGTAAGCATCTTTGTCAAAGCAGAGAAACTCGGGGCACTGTTGGAACAGGATCTGGAAGACCTCCCGCAGGATCATCTTATCATCACTGCGCCGTTCCAGTTACGCAAACGCGGTGTTGAGACAAAACTGATCTTTGCGGATGCGCCGGGCGCGCGAGATGAGGCGCTGATCAAGAACATTGCCACCGCGCATCACTGGTTTGAGCAGATCAAGTCAGGCAAATCATTTGGTCAGATAGCCGCTGATGAAGGGACCTCGACACGACGGATTCATCAGATGATTGAGCTGGCGTTGCTTGCACCTGATCTCATCCGCAATGCCTTAGACGGCAAGCAACCTTTTGGATTTACTTCGGACTGGTGTTTGCGCCACAGCATCCCATCAGACTGGTCGGAACAACACGCGCTGCTCGCGACGCTCTGATCAAAACCACACACACTGGTATCGCGGAAATGGCCACCTCAGACTTATGCGGGTATTGGCGGCATTCGAGAGCTGTGTCAGCGTCTGCAGCTAGGGGATAACCACGTAACCCACGGAAAACACGAGCTTACTACGACAGAAAGTCGGATCGGGTCTGGAAGATGAATTACGTGGCTGGGGTGGAAGGATTCGAACCTTCGATCTCCTGTACCAAAAACAGTTGCCCTACCGCTAGGCCACACCCCAATACTGTGGCGCTAATTAGTGGGCTGCGGCGCGGGACGCAAGACCCGTTTTACTGAAAAATTCCTATTCCTCGTTCGCATGTGCGCTCAACAGATCGTCGCGCTGGGGATCGGCGCGCTCCTGATCGACGATTTTTGTCAATTCTTCGTCGGCTGTTGCACTTACAGCCTGAACAGGAGCCGGTGTCGCTGCGGGTTCATCTTTGGCTGGTTTCGTGGGTTTGCTGGGTTTAGCAGCAACGCCGTCAAAGTTTTCGATCCGATAGCTCGGTACCGGAGCGGACATATCTGCGCTGTCAAAGGCGGCCTGCGTCAGCCGTATTGCTTCACTGCGGGCCAGAACGATGTCGGTCTCATTCTGGTTAATCCAAGCGGCCATGTTCAATGTCACCCAAAAATCATCCACCGATTCAATCCATGCAGATGCTTCAGGTGATTTGAGCACAAAGGGCAACGCGATGAGCGTATCTGCGGCGAGACGTCGGGCCTCGTCCAGATCGGTGTCAGGGGCAACAGTCAGGGCAAAGGTGAACCGCCGTTCCGCGTTGCGTGAAAAATTAACGATCCTGCTTTTGAATACCGTCGCGTTCGGGATGCGAATATGGTTGCCATCAAAGCTGAGCAAAATCGTGGCGCGACTGGTCAGGCGGATCACCTTGCCGGTGTCGCCTTCGATTTCGACGGTGTCGTTGGGGCGAAAGGGCTGGCGGATCGACAGCATGATGGATGCGATGAAATTCTCGACCGTGTCGCGCACGGCAAAACCAATCGCGAGGCCGACAATCCCGGCCGCACCCAATATGCCCGACAGCAGCGCCGCAGCACCCACAATATCAAGTGCGATTACCAGCCCGCCAATGAGGAATAAGAGCCGGATGATCTGGCGGTAAATGTCGGCGATAAAGGCGTTCGGGGCCAGACGTTCCCAAGGCTGGCGCAGTCGCGCAATCACGAATCCCAGCAGGATGACGGCGACGAAAACGCCAAAAGCAATCAGAGCCAGCGGGAGAAAGGCAATCAACTGCGTCAGTCGGGCTTTGAACCGGGCGACAGCGGGGTTCAGTCGCTCAACGACATCTGTGGTTTCATGCACTTCATTTTCGATGGCGACGACACCTTCGACCCGGCCGACCAGTTCGGTGAGGCGGGTGGCAGAGCTTGTATCCAGCGTGGTGCCGCGCAAGGTGATGATCCCCGAGGATACCGTGACACTGATGTCTTCGTATCCCTCAAGCTCACCAAGAATGTCACGGATGCGGTTGGCAATGGCGGCGTCCGATGTGGCGCTGTCTTCAATGTTGATCGTGCCGCTGGGTTGCGTGGTTGTGGTTTGTGCAACCGCTGCAAAGGGCAGGGCGAGACAAACAAGGAAAGCGAGAATGCGCATCATGAAATCCAGCAGAGAAACATCAATGGGTTAGTCTAGGCACGGCCCACTGGCTTGGCAATTGACCTGTGGCGATTTGGCGGCTTGGTTTCCTGACGATTGCCGCAAGAACGTTTTCCGAGCCTTCTGCACCCTTCACGACTGGCAATTCACCAAGATTGCTCCGTCGCGTGCGCCTGCCTCAACCGCTTCATGGGCCGCAATGGTTTCAGCCAAATCAAACACGCGTTCAACCGGACAATCGAGTGCCCCATCTTGCAGGGCATGATGCAATCGGGTGATGGCCGCATCGCGTTGCGCACCGGGGAGCAAATAGATCAACATGATGTCGATGGTCACGGCTTTGAACAAAAGCGGATAGAACGGCAGTACGGGCTGCATCTCTTTGGCCGATCCATATGCGGCAATCCGGCCATTTGGTGCGATCACTTCTGTATCGGTATCAATGTTCGCGCCAAATTCTACTTCGACAATCGTCTCAATCAGTTTGCCCGCGTTGGCGGCCAATATTTTCGCAGGCAGATCTGGGTCATTGTAGCTCAGCACCACATCTGCACCTGCGGCAATGACCCGGTCACGGTCCTTTTCGCTGGTGGTGGTGATGACGCGCGCACCGCCCCATTTGGCAAGCTGCACGGCCAAGAGGCCCGCGGTACCCGCCCCCCCTTGGATCAGCACCGTTTCACCTGCCACGCCGCCGCCACCAAACACCGCATGACATGCTGTCAACCCCGGTATGCCAAGGCTGGCCCCGACTTCCAGGCTGACCTCTTTTGGCAGCGGCACAGCTTGATGCGCGGGCAAGGTGATGTGGCTTGCGGCGGTGCCATGGCTGCGCTGCCATTGGCCATTCCAGACCCAGACGCGTTGACCGATGCGCTCTGGGTCAACACCCGCACCCACGGCCTCAACCTCGCCGGTCCCATCGCTGTGTGGAATGATCAGGGGAAACGCTGGTTTTGTGACGCCCGGCCGCGATCCGGCGCGGGCTTTAACGTCAGAGGGGTTGACGCCGGAAAATGCGAGTTTGACCCGCACCTCACCGGCTTTCGGCTCAGGATTGGGGATATCTTTTAATTTCAGAACATCGCGGGCTGTGCCGAAGGTGTCATAGGTGATGGCGCGCATGGCAAGATCCCTTTTCTTGGCGAACAAGTCCCCACCTGCATAGCGTTGATGATAGCCCGCGCAAAGGCATCTGTTGGGAAATCGTTGATGGTTCTTGGCGGGTCGCGCAGGGCTGAGCGATAAAGCCTAGTCGCGCAGTTCGCCCGGTGCGACGCCCCAGATGCGGGCCTTGGGTGCCCACCCTTTGAAGCCGCCGGAACGCAATTGGCACCATTCCAGATCACAATCGCCCAACCGTGCAACAACACCCAATTCAAGGGCTGCGGTCACGGGCGCATTTGCATCGGGCCGCGCGTGCAGGGCCAGCATGTCCTGTTCGACAAGAACGGTGCGGGTCCCGGATAAAAGCGAATAGTGAACCCATCCGCCCATGCCATCGCGGTCTTCGACGCGGCGCCAGTGGCCGTGCTCTGCGGTGATGCGCAAAGGCATGTCGCGACGCTTGAAGACCCAGTCGATGCGGTGTGACAAAGACGGGCCGCGCCGCACGTTGCCCTCAGATGCTTTCATTGAGACGAAACGCGGCACCGGCAGATTGGTGACGGATCCCACACCTTCCGCCGCAGCGGGGGCCGCTGATTGAAGCGTGATCATCATAATCGACGCCATAAAGGCGCATAAAAGCGTTGTTGTTTTCATGGTGCTGCCTGCACTGCCGGATATATTATTTGTTTTGCTCTTTTACAACGTGAGGTTCTTGTGCCTCGTCGCGCGTTGAGACACCATGCCTGTCAAAGACGTGTGCGCCAAGTGCGGGGAGAGCAAAGATGACAAAGAAACGGTTGAGTGTTGTAGTCACGCGACGGTTGCCCGATGTGGTGGAAACCCGGCTGAGCGAGTTGTTCGACGTCAGGTTGCGCGAGGACGACACGCCGATGACCCGGACGGAGCTGGGCGAGGCGATGAAAACCGCAGACATTCTGGTACCGACCGTCACAGACGATATTGATGCCGCCTTGATCGGGCAGGCCGGTGACCGTTTGAAACTGATCGCGAATTATGGCGCAGGTGTTGATCATATTGACGTGGCCACCGCCCGGCAGCGCGGCGTTTTGGTCAGCAACACGCCGGGCGTGTTGACCGATGATACCGCAGATATGACCATGGCGCTGATCCTGGCCGTGACGCGGCGCATGGGCGAAGGCATGGCGGTGATGCAAAAAGGCGAATGGAAGGGGTGGGCCCCGACCGCATTGCTTGGTGGGCGCATCGGGGGCCGACGGTTGGGCATTCTGGGCATGGGTAGGATCGGCCAGGCGGTCGCACGGCGCGCACATGCCTTTGGGATGCAGGTGCATTACCACAACCGCAAACGACTGCATGAGCAAACCGAGGCTGCGTTGGAGGCGACTTATTGGGAGAGCCTTGATCAGATGGTTTCCCGGATGGATGTGATCAGCATCAATTGCCCGCATACCCCAAGCACCTTTCACTTGATGAACGCGCGACGGTTGAAGTTGATGAAGCCTGAAGCGGTGATCGTAAACACATCACGCGGTGAGGTGATCGACGAAAACGCGCTGACCCGGATGTTGCGCGCCGGTGAAATCAAAGGTGCAGGCTTGGATGTCTATGAGCATGGCACCCACATCAACCCGCGTTTGCGCGAGCTGAAGAACGTTGTGTTGTTGCCGCATATGGGGTCGGCGACACTGGAAGGGCGCATCGAGATGGGCGAAAAAGTGATCATCAACATCAAGACGTTTGATGATGGCCATCGCCCGCCGGATCAGGTGGTTCCATCGATGCTGTGAGACCCAAGATCACACTTAACCCAATAGAGGAGAAGACGACGATGCGTATTGTACTTTCTTTGATTGGAATTGCCTGTGCAGGGGCTGTTTTTGCCCAGCAGGCTGCAGATGCGGTGGCACCAGAAGCGGCGGGTGTCGGGGCATTTGAAGGGTTATCACCAGCGGCGATGGCAGCGCTTGATGAAAAGGCTGCGGGCCGCCCTGTGGTGGCGCAAAACTGGATGGTGGCGGCGGCGAACCCACTTGCGGTTCAGGCCGGTGCGGATGTGTTGGCGCGTGGCGGCACGGCGGCAGATGCTTTGGTGGCTGTTCAGACCGTATTGGGTTTGGTTGAACCGCAATCCTCCGGGCTTGGGGGTGGCGCGTTTCTGGTGTGGTATGATGCGGCATCCGGGGCGGTGACCACTCTGGATGGGCGCGAAACAGCACCTTTGGCTGCTACACCACGGTTGTTTCAGGATGCAGACGGCGCACCGCTCAAGTTCTTTGATGCCGTTGTTGGCGGGCTGTCGGTTGGCACGCCGGGAACGCCTGCGCTTTTGGCAGAGGTTCATGCGCGTTGGGGCACTGCGGATTGGGCCGATTT
The DNA here is from genome assembly GCF_003352065.1 of Sulfitobacter sp. SK011. Lineage (NCBI taxonomy): Bacteria > Pseudomonadati > Pseudomonadota > Alphaproteobacteria > Rhodobacterales > Roseobacteraceae > Sulfitobacter > Sulfitobacter sp. SK011. The sequence continues at coordinate 3,240,782 of NZ_CP025803.1, read as the reverse complement.
GCTGGCCCCTGCGATTGATTTGGCCGAGGCCGGATTTGCGGTCTCACCCCGGCTCGCGGGTTTGGTGGCTGACGATGCGGATAGGTTGTCGAGTTCCGAGACAACCGCCGCCTACTTTCTGCCTCAGGGTGTCGCGGTGCAGGCCGGGGATGTGTTGGTCAATCAGGCCTATGCAGACACATTGCGCGTGATGGCCAGTGGCGGCGCGGACGCCTTTTATACCGGTGATATGGCCAGCAACATCGTCGCGACCGTGCAGGGCGCGTCCAATCCGGGCGTTTTATCCGAGGTTGATCTGGCGATTTACAACGTCAAGGAACGCGCGGCGGTGTGCGCACCCTACCGCGCCCATGAGGTTTGCGGCATGGGGCCGCCGTCATCGGGGGCGGTGGCCGTGGGCCAGATATTGGGCCTGCTTGAGGGCTATGACCTCAGCGCCGGACCGCAGGATATTGAGGTGCGCCGCTTGATCGGCGATGCGTCACGCTTGGCGTTTGCGGATCGCGGTCGGTATCTGGCGGACAGCGACTATGTGCCGGTTCCTGTCACGGGATTGCTGGACCCTGCGTATCTGGCTGAGCGCGCAAAATTGCTGACGGGTGACGATGCATTGCCCGAGGTCGCACCGGGCAATCCGGCATTTGACCATGCGCTGAACTGGGCGGATGATATGGCAATTGAACTGCCCTCGACCTCGCATATTTCCATTGTGGATAGCCAGGGAAATGTGGCCAGCATGACGACAACCATCGAAAACGGATTTGGATCACGCCTGATGGTTGGTGGGTTCTTGCTGAACAACGAGCTGACTGATTTCTCGTTTCAGAGCCATGCTGAGGGCGTGCCGATTGCCAACCGGGTTGAGCCGGGCAAACGGCCACGCTCTTCTATGGCACCAACGATTGTGATGAAAGATGGCACGCCGGTTCTGGCCGTGGGCAGCCCGGGGGGCAGCCGGATCATCGGCTATGTTGCGGGTGCGATTGTGGCCCACTTGGATTGGGGCATGGACGTTCAATCCGCTGTCAGCACGCCGCATGCAGTCAACAGGTTTGGCACCTATGATCTGGAGGAAGGCACTTCGGCGGTCGACCTGTCCGACGGTCTTGCCGCGCTTGGCTTTGAGGTTGGTACACGCGCGCTGATCTCTGGGCTGCATATGATTGCGATCGGCGATGACTTGCGCGGTGGGGCCGACCCGCGCCGCGAAGGCATTGCACTGGGGGACTAGCGGGTGGTTCAGGCAACTGATTTGCCGCGCAATGAGGCGGGCATAGCAACGGCGCTGGGCGTGCTGAAACAGCAGTTTGGCGAGCGGTTTCAGACCTCGGATGCGATCCGCGAACAACACGGGCATACCACCACGTGGATCAAGAACCAGATGCCCGATGCTGTTGTTTTTGCGCGCACAACGCAAGAAGTGTCTGAGATTGTCCAAATCTGTGCGACCCATAAAGTGCCGATCATTGCCTTCGGCACCGGCACCTCATTGGAGGGGCAGATCAACGCGCCCGCGGGCGGGATTTCGGTGGACCTGACCCAGATGGACAAGGTTCTGGCAGTCAATGCAGGTGATCTTGATTGCCGGATCCAGCCCGGTGTTACACGCGAGGCCCTGAACACCCATTTGCGCGATCAGGGGTTGTTTTTCCCGATTGATCCGGGGGCCAACGCGTCACTGGGCGGGATGACCGCCACACGCGCATCGGGGACCAATGCGGTGCGCTATGGCACGATGAAAGACAATGTGCTGAGCTTGGAAGCGGTGATGGCCGATGGCAGTATCATCCGCACAGGATCGCGGGCGCGCAAATCATCGGCCGGCTATGACCTGACGCGGCTGATGGTCGGCTCTGAGGGGACATTGGGTCTGATCACTGAAATCACCCTGCGCCTGCAGGGCATCCCCGAGGCAATATCGGCGGCGCGTTGTTCCTTCTCAAGTGTGGATGCGGCCTGCCAAACAGTGATGGCGGTCATTCAATATGGATTGCCTGTGGCGCGGATTGAATTGCTGGACGCCTTGGTGGTCCGGGCGGTGAATGGGTATTCAAAGCTGTCCTTGCCTGAAACGCCGCTGTTGTTGCTGGAATTTCATGGCTCAGACGCGGGCGTGGCAGAACAGGCAGAGACCTTTGGGGCGCTGGCCGAAGAATTCGGCGGCACCGGATACACCGCCACATCCACCACCGAAGAACGCAACAAGCTCTGGCAGGCGCGCCATGACGCCTATTGGGCCATGCTGGCATTGCGACCGGGCTGCAAGGCGGTGGCAACCGATGTCTGTGTGCCCATCTCAAAACTCGCAGAGGCTGTGGGATTGGCAGAGGCAAAGGCGCTGGAACTGGACCTGATCGCACCCATTGTTGGCCATGCGGGCGACGGTAATTTCCATGCGTCCTTGTTGCTGGACATGGACGATGCAGACGAGGTCGCCCGCGCCGAGAGTTTCGTCAGCTGGCTGAACGACCTAGCCATTTCTATGGACGGGACCTGCACCGGCGAACACGGCATCGGGCAGGGCAAGCGGCCCTATCTGATCAAGGAATTGGGTGGTGCCGTGGATGTCATGGGCGCAATCAAGCGGGCGCTCGACCCCGATAACATCATGAATCCCGGCAAGATCTTACCAGGGTAGGCGGGTCAGGTTGGGGTGAATTCCCGCAAGGCGCGCCAAGGCAGCATCGGGCAAAGCCCGAAAACCCCGACAGGCCTGCGTGCCGATAGGTCGGTTTTCTGCGATGTTGGGTCGGCTGGTGCGTGCGAATGCGCGCGGGTGCGATTAAAACAGGATCAAATCTTGTCCAAGGGAATCGACATATGAAAACGCAGGTCAAAGCATTGGTTGTGGGCGGCGGTGCCGTGGGAACGTCGATTGCCTATCATTTGGCGCGCGCCGGGTGGGACGATGTGATGTTGCTGGAACGTGACGAATTGACCTCCGGCTCGACCTGGCACGCGGCCGGTTTGCTGCCGTATTTTAACATGTCCTTTGCCACGACCCACATCCACGACTATTCCATCAAGTTCTACAAAACGCTTGAGGAAGAAACCGGGTTGAACGCGGGCTTTGCCGTGGTGGGCAACTTGCGGATGGCACAGACAAAAGAGCGGATGGATGAGTATATGCTCTATGCCTCAACCGCTGAAACCTGCGGTGTGCCGTATGAATTTATGACACCCGATGAGATCAAGGCAAAGTGGCCGCTGATCCGCACTGAAGACCTTGAAGGCGCGCTTTATCATCAGACGGATGGCTATATTAACCCTGCGGATGTGACCATGGCGATGGCCAAGGGTGCACGCCAGCGGGGCGTTATGATTGAACGCAAATGGCAGGCGGATGCGTTCCATTGGAACGGCACCCATTGGGAAGTGACTGCAACCAAGATGGTTGAAAAAGGCGGCAACCTTGTGCCGTCAGACGAGCAGGTTGTGATCACGGCTGAACACGTGGTGACGGCATCGGGCAATCACGCACAGCGCACCGCCAAGATGCTGGGTATCAAAATGCCAGCGATCCCGGTTGAGCATCAGTTCATCGTGTTGGATCAAGACCCCGAATTGGTGAAATTCCGTGCTGCAGGCAATGTTGAACACCCCGTTGTGCGCGATGCTGATGCGCAATCGTATGTGCGCGAAGAACGCGGTGGCTGGATTCTGGGGGTCTATGAGAAAAATGCGCCTGCACGGTTTGAATACGGCGTGCCGGACAGTTTCCGCGCCGACCTCTTTCAACTCGACCTTGAGCGGATCGAGGACCAATATGCGGCGATGATCCACCGGGTGCCATCATGCGAGGATTGTGGGCTCAAAGACGATTTCAACGGTCCGATCTGCTACACACCCGATGGCAACCCGCTGGTGGGCCCGGCACCGGGATTGCGCAACATGTGGCTGGCCGAAGGTTTCTCTTTTGGGATCACTGCGGCGGGCGGCACCGGATATTACCTTGCCCAGCTTATGGTCGAAGGTGAGGCAGAGATCGACATGGCGTCGCTTGACCCCAAACGCTACGGCGACTGGATGACCACCGAATTTGCCGCGCGCAAAAACGAGGAATGCTACGACCACGTCTATGTCCTGCACCACCCGGATGAAGAACGGCCTGCCTGCCGTCCTCTGCGCACATCGCCAGCTTATGACCGTCAGGCTGCCCGTGGTGCGCAATTTGGATTTGTAAACGGCTGGGAACGCCCCAATTATTTTGCACCTGCTGGATTTGACGACCATGATGCACGGTCGTTCCGCCGCGGCGGTTGGTGGCAATATGCGGTGGAAGAAGCCAAAGCAATCCGCGAAGGCGTTGGCCTGATCGACGCCACAGCGTTCACCAAACATGTCGTCAAAGGCCCCGGTGCCACTGCATTCCTTGATTGGTTCACCTGTAACAAGCTGCCATCGGTGGGCCGCATCAACCTGACCTACGCCCTGACCGGGGCGGGCACGACGCGCACGGAATATACCATCGTGCGGATTGCCGAGAACGAATATTACCTTGTGTCCGCAGGGGCCTGGACAGCCTATGACAGCGATTACCTGCGCAAGGCGATCGAAGACAAAGCACCTGAATTTGGCTATATCGAATGCCACGACGTGACCACCCAGTGGGGCGTTTTCGCCATCGCCGGACCAAAGTCTCGTGCTGTGCTGAACGAGATCGTCAAAGATGGTGACCCCTCCACAGTATTGTCCAACAAGCGGTTTCCGTGGCTGACCATGCGCAACATCGAATTGGGCATGTGTCCGGTGCGTGCGATCCGTGTCGCCTATACCGGCGAATTGGGCTGGGAATTGCACCACCCGATTGAGATGCAGAACTATCTCTTCGACCAGCTTGAGAAAGCCGGCGAAAAGCATGGCATGAAACTGGTCGGTGCGCGTGCACAGAACTGGTTGCGGCAGGAGAAATCTTATCGTGCATTTGGTACGGAACTGGGCCGTGACGCGACACCGCTGGAGGCTGATTTGCCAAGGTTTGTGGATCTGAGCAAAGATTTCCACGGCAAGGCTGCAATGGAAGCGCATGGCATCAATGCCAAATGTGTGACGCTGCTCATTGACGGACCAGATGATGCGGACCCTTGGGGGCGTGAGGTGCTGTATCACGCGGATGGGCGCACCGGGCGTCTGACCTCTGGTGGCTATTCGGTGGCCTTTGGCAAGTCGATTGGCATGGGCTACGTCAAGACGGAGCATGCGGTTGTGGGTACCAAGCTTAAGGTCAAGATGTTTGATCAGCTTTGGGATGCCGAGATTGTCGAGGATTCTCCTTATGATCCGAAAAATACCACGATCCGGGTGGATGGCTGACACGGATGCAGGGATTGGGCAGGCAAGGCTGGCTTGATCCTGTTCAAACGGGGTCAACGATGCGCTAGTGTCTGAAAAACAGACCGCAACAGGGGGCCATACGTGGACAAACAGCCGTTAACGGGCATGGCACGGATGATCACGGCCTATCGCAACTCGATGGTGGGCCTGCGCGACATCTGGCGCGGTGAGGAAGCGTTTCGAATTGAGGCGGTCCTATGCGCGCTGTCGGTGCCTGTCGCGCTCTGGATCGGCGAGGATTTCTTTCAGGCCGCCATTCTTTTCGGGGCAGGTCTGTTGCTGATCATTGTCGAGGTGATCAACAGCGCAATTGAGGCCACAATTGACCGCATTGGTCCGGAACGTCACGAATTATCGCGCATGGCCAAGGACTTAGGTTCGTTGGCGGTTCTGCTGGCAACCGTGTTGCTGGGCATTTTGTGGCTTGCTGCGCTGATTGACAAGTTTGCCTGAAACTAGCGTGCCCGCGCTGCCACCCATTGCGACCACTCTGCGCGGCTGCCTGTGAAGGCATTCAGATCGACCTTGCCGACGATGCCGGGAATGATCCCTGTGGATGAGTATTGCCAAAAGGTCCAGCGTTCACCGGGGAAGGTCTCTGATGGCCGCTTCGCGGTGGAGCGGAGCCAGAATTCATAATCATCGAACTTGCCAAGCTCGTTCTCGCGGTAAAACCTGGGCGTGGTATAGATGATTGGTTTCTGGCCGTAATGCGCGGTCACGATGTTCAGCCAACGGCGCATTTGGTCGCGGACGTCCTGACCCGGTGGGCGCACGGTGGCGCAGGTGGGTGAAAATGGGTTCCATTCCATATCCAAGACCGGGGGCAGCATATTGCCACGCGGTACATTTCGGATGAACCAGGCCGCCTGCGCCTCGGGGGTCGTGCAGAAATAGTAAAAATGATAGGCACCGCGCGCAACGCCCGCCTGACCCGCGCCGCGCCAGTGGTTCTTGAATTCCGCATCCAGCAGATCACCGCCCTCGGTGGCTTTAATAAAGGCAAAGTTCACACCATTGCGGCGGGCGGTGTTCCAATCAACGCTACTTTGAAAGCGCGCGACATCAATGCCATGCACAGGGTATCGCGCGGGCCTGCGCCCAGGGAAGAATACCGGATGGCTGTCATCGAAATTGGGGGCAAACAGGGCACCGATTTCGGCAGGAGGCACGCTGGCACGGGGCGCGCCACAAGCGGCAAGCGCCAGCAGGGCAAGAAAGGCAAGGCGGCGCGTCAGGGTCATGGGCGGACCTTTCTGGCAACGAAAGCGAGGTTGTTGGCAGGCATTGCCACGATATTCTCAAGGGTGAGGCCAGCATCGCCGAGCAGGCGCAAGATGTCGAGGTCGTCCTTGTATCCGATGGCCGGGTCGGCGGATCTTAGGTCCGCATCGAACCGGGCGTCGCCCTCACTGGTCAGCACGCCAGTGCGCTTGAACGGACCATAAAGGATCACGGTGCCATTGGGGGCGAGCGCCGCTGAGGCTTCTGTGATCAGGGTGGTGGTTTGGGGGGGCGAAATCAGGTGCAGCAGGTTTATCAGCACAATGAGGTCTTGCGGGCCGTGCCTGATACCCCATCCGGGCGCGGTCGCGTCCAGTGCCGTGGCAGGCGCGACGTTGGTCAGTTCCGCTTCCTTTACATAGGCATCAATGCTGGCACGGCGGGCGCTGTCAATCTCGGTAGGGTACCACTGCAGGGTCGGCATGGTGGATGCGAATGCTGTGATATGTTGCCCGGTGCCGCTGGCGATCTCCAATGCGCTGCCCTGGCTCGGTGCGTGGGTCAGCAAAAGTTCTGACAAAGCATTGGCATTGCGCGCCGCGGCGGGCGCGTGCAATTTGGCACCCTCTTGCGCCGTTGCAACGCTGGCGCTGGAGGGAAGTTTTCGGATCACTTGCGCAGCCTGTCTGGGGTCAATTGGGCAACCACATCCGCAGGTAAAGCGGGGGCGCGACCGATCACCAGATCTGCCAGCAATTGGGATGCTGCGGGGGCTGTCTGGAACCCGTATCCGCCCTGAGCGGCGCACCAGACAAAGGCTGGATCGCCCGGCTCAGGGCCCAAGACCAAGGCCCTGTCGGGGGAAAAGCTGCGCAATCCGGCCCATGATGTCAGCAACCGCGTCACAGGTGTTGTGACCATGTTTTCATACCGCGCCAGACCTTCTGCCAATACCATGTCGTCGGCCCATGCATCGTGAGGTTCAGCCGCGTCTTCCTCAGCCGGGGACACCAGCAGTGCGCCGGCATCGGGTTTGGCGTACCATGTTTCGCCGACCCCAAAAAACATCGGCCAATGGGTGACGTCGTGACCACCGGGGGCGGGCAGGCGCGCCATCGAACGGCGATGCGGGATAATGCCCAAAGGCGCAATGCCCGCCAGCGTGGCAACCTCATCCGCCCAGGCCCCAGCCGCATTGACCAGCTGTGCGGCGGTATAGGTCACGTCCTTTGCCAGCACCTGCCATCCACCCGCCGTGCGGCTGATGGCCTCAACAGGGGCATCGGTGATGACCTGACCGCCATTGCTGCGAACGACGCGGGCGAAATCCTGCATCATGCGGTCGGTATCAAGGTCGAAGGCTGACGCGTGATAACCGGCAAAGGCCACTTTTTCAGGGTTCAGAATTGGCACCATGTTCAGCGCCTCGTCTGGCGTGATCCGGTCGACGCCCATCGTTGTCACATCGTTGACAAAAGCGTCCTCTTCATCCTGTTGCGCAACGATCAGCAATCCACGCGGGCTGAGGTATCCGCCGTTTGCCTCGCGGTGATAGCTTGCACTTGCCTTGTTCAGCGCAATGGTGCTGGGCAGGCCATAATTCTCTTCAAAAAGCGCGGCAGAACGACCAGAGGCGTGATAGCCAAGCGCGGTTTCACGCTCCAACACCGTGACCCTTGCGTCAGCAGAGAGCCGCGCAGCCGCGGAAAGTCCGGCGATGCCGCCGCCGATGACAATAATATCGGTCAAGATTGTTCTTCCAGTCGGTCAGTTGCGGGTGGTGGCGTGGGCGATAATGCGGTGATCTGGGCATAGACGTCTGGCGTCATCTCATAGGTGAGTGCGGCAAGTGAAGGACCCAGTTGTTCGGCAGAACGGGCGGAAATGATCGGGGTTGGTCCGGTCGGATGGGCCGCTGCCCATGCAACGGCAAGGGTCGCCGGATGAACGCCAAGGGTTGCAGCCAATGTGTTCAGCCCGTCAGCTGCTTTGTGCATCGCCTTTTGACCATAGCGTGCTGCATAACGGTCATCCTCGGTCAGCCGCCCTGCGCCACCGCTTGTGTATTTACCGGTCAGCAGCCCGCCGCCCAATGGCGAATAAGGTGCCACAAGGATGCCCAGGTCATCTGCCATCGGCAGAATTTCCACCTCGGCTTGTCGTTTGACGAGGTTATACATGGGCTGGATCACCGCGATGGACAGATCGAATTTGGCGGCAATACCCGCCGCCTTGACCACCTGCCATGCCGCAAAGTTTGACAAGCCGATGTGGCGGATGTGTCCTTGGGTCTTGAGGTCAGCAAACGCCTGAAAGCTTTCGTGCAGATCAGTGTCGGGATCAAAACGGTGCAGATAAAGTACGTCGAGTGTATCAACACCCAAACGCGCACGCGAAGTTTCAGCAGAGGTCAGGATGTTGTCGCGGCCCGCGCCGCCATCATAGGCCGCTTTGGTGGCGATGATCAGATCGTCCCGTTTGTCACCGAGGAACCCGCCCAGCAAGGTTTCTGATGCGCCATCGGTATAGACATGCGCCGTATCGAAATGGGTGATCCCAGCCTCGATGCAGGCGTCGAACATGGCCTGCGATTGCTGCGCATCCGCACGGCCACCAAATTGCATGGTGCCAAAGGCAAGGCGGCTGGCGGGTGCGCCGCTGGCGCTGGTGAGGGAATATTTCATGGGCAATTGGTGACATGGCGCGCGCGCCAGTGCAACGGGCAGATGGCAACAGGTTAAGTGATATATAGTAGATACAGGTATTCAGAGAAATTCTGTTGAAAATAGAAAACGGGGCCGGCGATTGGCCAGCCCCGTTTCGGTTACTTGCGTGGTTCGGGTTATTGAGGAATGTCGCCCTCAATACCTTCAACATAGAAGTTCATGCCAGCCAATGTGCCGTCATCGGCGGTCTCGCCGTCTGCCAACCAGTCAGAACCGTCCTGTTTTTTCAGCGGCCCGGTGAACGGGTGGTATTTACCGGCGGCGATGCTGTCCATCAGGATCAATGCCTCGGTTTTGACGTCAGCCGGAACCGCGTTAGAGATTTCACCGATCTGAACCATGCCGGGGCCAATGCCATCCCAGGTGTCCGTGCTTTCCCATGTCCCGTCCATGACAGCCTTGGTGCGCGCGATATAGTAGGGAGACCAGTTGTCGATGATCGACGACACGCGCGGCTTCGGCGCATATTGCGTCATGTCAGAGGCCTGACCAAAGGTGATCACATTGCCCGCTTCCTGGGCCGCCGCTTGCGGGGCTGTGGAATCGGTGTGTTGCAGGATCACGTCCGCACCCTGTTCGATGAGAACCTTGGCGGCATCAGCTTCTTTTGCAGGATCGAACCACGTATAGGCCCAGACGATTTTGAACTGCACGTCGGGGTTCACCTTACGGGCGTGGATAAACGCCGAGTTGATGCCCCGGATCACTTCGGGGATCGGATAGGACCCGATGTAGCCCACGATGTTGCTTTCGGTCATGGACCCGGCGATGTGGCCCTGAATGGCGCGCCCTTCATAGAAACGCGCGGAATAGGTCGAGACGTTGTCGGCGCGTTTATAGCCTGTTGCGTGCTCAAACTTCACATTCGGGAATTTCTTGGCGATGTTGATTGTCGGGTCCATGTAGCCAAAGGATGTGGTGAAGATCAGGTCAGCACCGTCAAGCGCCATCTGTGTCATCACACGTTCTGAATCGGGGCCCTCGGCCACAGATTCGACAAATACGGTTTCAACCGCGTCGCCAAACTCTTTTTCAACAGCAAGACGACCTTGATTGTGTTCATAGGTCCAGCCGCCGTCGCCGACAGGGCCAACAAAGACAAAACCGACCTTGGTCTTGTCTTGTGCAACCGCTGATGTTGCCAGACCAAGTGCCAGCGCGGCCCCAGTCAAGAGTGCAGAAAATTTCATAGTTCTTCCCCATTTTTTATCGCCCATTGTGGACGGTGTTTGATATTGGCCCCTAGCTTGAGGCGTGGAAATTACGACCAAGCGAGGCAGGTGCCGCCGACTTGTCCGCAGAGAGGATCACCAGCACGACGATGGTGATAACATAAGGCGACATTGCCAGATATTCGACTGGAATGGCAACGCCTGCCCCTTGCAGATTCAACTGCAATTGAGTGATGCCGCCAAAAAGATAGGCACCCAGCAACAACCGCCATGGTTTCCAGCTGGCAAAAACAACCAGAGCAAGAGCAATCCAGCCGACACCGGCAGTCATGCCTTCGGTCCATTGCGGCACCCGGATCAGCGAAATATAGGCCCCGCCGATGCCCGCGCAGGCCCCGCCAAACATGATCGCAAGCGTGCGGATGCGCACCACCTTATAGCCAAGCGCATGGGCAGCATCATGGCTTTCGCCCACCGCGCGCAGGATCAGCCCGGCGCGGGTGAACTTGAGCGTGGCCCAGACTGCAACAACCAGTGCGATGCCGAGGTAAAGGATGATGTCATGGGTAAAGAGGATCGGCCCGATCACCGGAATATCGGCCAAGGGGCCAAAGTTGATATCGCCCAGACGTGGCGGTTTGACACCAACATAAGATTGACCCAGCAGCGCTGATAGACCCAGACCAAACAGTGTGAGCGCAAGGCCAGAAGCGACCTGGTTGGCGAGGGTAATCTGGGTGAGAAAAGCGAAGAGGACCGACAGCAATGCACCGCCAGCCGCAGCGGCAACAAAGCCCAGCATCGGCGATCCGGTTTCCACCGCCACGGCAAAGCCGCAGATTGCCCCGGTGATCATCAGGCCTTCGACGCCAAGGTTCAGCACACCGGATTTTTCGACCACCAGTTCGCCGATGGCGGCAAAGATCAGTGGCGTTGCGGCGACAAGGAAGCCTGCAATGAACAGGACGGGATTGATGACAGACAGATCCATTACGCGACCTCCACCCGGCCAAAGCGCAGCCGGTAATTTGTGAACATGTCCAGGGCCAGCAGGAAAAACAGCAGCATGCCCTGGAACACCTGAATGGCGGCAGCAGGCAGACCCAGATTGCTCTGCGCGATATCGCCGCCAATATAGGTCAGCGCCATCAGCCCGCCGGCCAGCAAGATGCCCACAGGATGCAGCCGACCCAAAAACGCCACGATAATCGCGGTAAATCCGTAGCCCACGTTGAAATCAATTGTGACCTGACCTGCCGGGCCCGCGACCTCGAAAAGCCCGGCAAGACCGGCCAGCAGCCCGGACATCCCCATGCAGAACAGGATCAGCCGCGTTGGATTCACCCCTGAAAAACGCGCGGCTCGGGGCGCTTCGCCGGTCACCCGAATGGCAAACCCAAGCCGGTGTTTGGTCAGCAGAACATAGGCGAAGATCACCGCGACAAGGGCGGCAACCACGCCCCAGTGCATGCCCGATCCTTCGATAAGCTCTGCATTAAACGCGGAATCATATTGTTGCAAATTGCGCGACCCGGGAAAGCCAAACCCTTCTGGGTTTTTCAACAACCCCAGTGACATAGAGGCCAGAAACTGTTCGGCCACATACACCAGCATCAGCGATACCAGGATTTCGTTTGTACCAAAACGCACCTTGAGAAATGCCGGTATCATCGCCCAAAGCCAACCGCCGAACGCCCCTGCCAGCACCATCAACGGAAAGATGAACCAGCCTTCCATGGGATAAAACGCAAGCCCCATGCCAGCACCAAAAAGCGCGCCCATGATATACTGGCCCTCGGCCCCAATGTTCCAGATGCCCGCCTTGAATCCCAGCGACAGTCCAATGGCGATCAAAACCAAAGGCGCGCCTTTGATCAGCAATTGCGGGCGGTAATAGAACGCGAACTCGCCAAACAGCGGCTCCCAAAAAATGGTCAGGATTGACTGAATCGGTGGCTTGCCAAGCACCATGAACAACAGCCCGCCAAAAAACATGGTGGCCAGCACGGCCATCACGGGCGTCGCGAGAGATATTCTTTGGCTCGGTTCGGGGCGTTTTTCCAACCTGATCATGCCCAAACCCCTCGTTTCATTGTTCCAAAAATACACACATCCGACAGATCAAACATGCGCCACCTCCATCCCGTGGGCACCGCCCATCATCAGGCCGATCTCATCCACCGTCAGGCCCTGGGCGGGACGCGGTTCTGACAATCGCCCTTCGTTGAGCGCAGCAAAGCGGTCTGATATTTCCATCAACTCATCGAGATCCTGAGAAATCACGATAAGAGCCGTGCCGTTCTCGGCCAGATCCAGCAGCGCCTGCCGGATGGATGCCGCGGCGGATGCATCAACGCCCCAGGTCGGCTGGTTGACGACCAGCAGATCGGGTCGTTGCAACACCTCGCGGCCGATCACGAACTTCTGCAAATTGCCCCCCGACAGCGACCGCGCGGCGTTGCCGGGACCCGGCGTGCGAACGTCAAAATCCGCGATGATCTTTTCTGCAAACCGCCTTGCGGCGGGCCAGTTCAGCATCCCGCCGTTGTCCAACCCTTCACGCGCGGCCCCGGTCAGCATGGCGTTTTCGGTCAGCGACATATCTGGGGCTGCCGCATGGCCAAGCCGTTCTTCCGGGGCGGTCAGAATGCCCATCGCCCGTCGCGGGGTGGGGCCCAGAACACTGACATCCTTGCCTTGAAAATTGATCATGCCGGGCGCGGTCAGCATCTCACCGGACAGGGCGGCCAACAGTTCATCCTGACCGTTGCCCGCAACACCACCGATCCCCAACACTTCACCGCGCCGCACCTGCACCGAGATCTCTCGCAGTGGCATCCCAAAAGCGCTGGGGGATTTGGCGGACAGCGCTTTGAGGTCAAGCACCACGTCGCCCGGTGTTTTGCCCGCGCGGGTCGGGGTTTGCAAAACCGTACCCACCATCAGTTCCGCCATGTCGCGGGCCGAGGTCTCGGACGGGGTGCATTCCCCGACAACCTTACCCAATCGCAAAATCGTGGCACTGTCGCAAAGGGAACGTATTTCTTCCAGTTTATGCGAAATGTACAAAATCGCGGTGCCTTCGGCGCTCAACTTGCGCAGGGTTTTGAACAGGATTTCAACCTCTTGCGGGGTCAGAACGGACGTGGGTTCATCCATGATCAACAGTTTTGGTTCCTGCAAAAGGCAGCGAATAATCTCAACCCGCTGACGTTCCCCTGCGGACAGATCCCCCACCACACGGTCTGGTGACAGGGGCAGACCATATGTGTCAGACACATCGCGAATTTGTTGCGAAAGCGCGCTCATCTTGGGGGCGTTTTCCATGCCCAAGGCGATGTTTTCCGCCACGGTCAGCGCGTCAAAGAGCGAGAAGTGCTGAAACACCATACCGACGCCTGCTGCGCGTGCTGCACGTGGCTCTGAGGGGGCATAGTTAGCACCGTTCATCTGCATCTGGCCCGCATCCGGTTTCACCAGCCCATAGATCATCTTGACCAGCGTTGATTTTCCCGCGCCGTTTTCGCCCAACAGCGCATGCACTTCCCCGGGTGCAATGCTCAGCGACACGTCGCTGTTCGCAACAACGCCGGGATAGGCTTTGGTCAGGCCAGAGAGGGTCAGGAAAGGGGCATCGGTCATACGAGGGTTTCTTTCTGGGTCAGTTTGGACATCGCCGGGGTCAGCATGTGCGCGGCAACCCCCAGGGCAATGGCCTGCGGATGCTTCCCAAGCTTTGGGTCGCCAATGGGGCAGGTGATTTGGTCAATCCGGTCAGGCGCGTGACCAAGGGCGGCCAGCCGCTTGCGAAACCGCGCCCATTTGGTGGCGGAGCCAATCAGCCCGGCAAACCCAAAGTCACGGGTCAAAAGGTGGTGACACAATTCAAGGTCATAATCGTGTTCGGGTGTCATGATGAAATGCGCCGCATCCGGTTCTGCCGCTGCCATCATGTCGGTGGAAAGACCGGCATTGATGGCCACTGACGGCGGCAGGCCCGCCAGCAAATCGACGCGCGGATCGGACAGGTAAACGCGAAACTGTGGCAAGGGGGCCAGCACGGTGGCCAATGCATGGCCTACATGACCTGCGCCATAGATCACAACCTGCCTCTGAGTGCGCCAAACCGCCTCGGCCAACCAGCCATTTTGATAGGTCAGCGGAAAGGGCGTGCCGCTGTGTTCAGCGCGCGTCAGTTTCCGTTTTAAGGTGGCGGGCATTGGGCCTGCATCCATGCTCACCGGGCGTGCCCAGACACCTGCAAATTCAGGGTCCATGTCGTGAAACCGTGCCAGGTCAAATACTTCTGTCACAACGCTCACAGCACCGCCGCAGCATTGATTGAGCGCGGGACCAAGGGCCGCATGGCGCAGCCTTGTTGCACTGCCATCCGACAGCATCTCGCGCGCCTCTTTCATGCTTTGCCATTCCAACTGGCCGCCGCCGATTGTACCAAGACTGCCCGTTTGCCAAACCAGCATCGACGTGCCCGCCGCGCGGGGTGCTGAGCCCTTGACCTGCACCAAAATAATGCGCGCCACCTTGCCGTGCACCTTGATTGCTGCGCCAAGAGCGTCCCGGTCAAACATCAGCCGCGCGCCCGTTGACATGCGGCCAAAACCGCCTCGGCTGTGGCCGGGGTTTGCAGGTCGCCATACCGCGTGCCGCAGGCATTTACCGCATCAGACAGGGCCATGAAAGCGGAGATGCCCAGCATCAGGGGCGGCTCGCCCACGGCTTTGGATTTATAGATCGTGTCCACCCGGTTCGGGGCATCCCAAAGGGCAACGTTAAAGACATCAGGCCGGTCAGAGCAGGCGGGAATTTTGTAGGTCGAAGGCGCGTGGGTTTTCAGTGCGCCGTGATCATCCCAGACCAGTTCTTCGGTGGTCAACCACCCCGCGCCCTGCACATATCCGCCCTCAAGTTGGCCAATGTCGAGCGCCGGGTTCAACGATGCCCCCGCATCATGCAGGATATCGGTGCGCAGGATGCGGTTTTCGCCGGTCAGGGTGTCGACAACCACCTCTGTGACCGCCGCGCCATAGGCAAAATAATAGAATGGCCGGCCCCGGCCCTTGATGCGGTCCCATTCAATGTCAGGGGTTTTGTAAAACCCGGTGGCTGACAGCGAAATGCGATTTTCGTAAGCGGAAGCAGCAGCTTGGGCAAAGGTGATCGTCTCACTGCCGACCTCGACATCCCCATCTTTGAAGCGGACGTCAGCGGGTTTGACCTGATAGCGTTCAGCCAGATGGGCGGCCATTCTGTCACGGATGGTGTCGCAGGCAATCTTGGCGGCCATGCCGTTCAGGTCCGACCCCGAAGAGGCGGCAGTCGCGGAGGTATTTGGCACTTTGCCGGTATCTGTGGCAGTGATCTTGATCGCCTCGAGCGGCAGGCCAAAACGCGAGGCGGCAACTTGCGCAACCTTTTGGAACAACCCTTGCCCCATCTCTGTCCCACCGTGGTTCAGATGCACAGAACCGTCCTGATAGACATGCACCAACGCGCCCGCCTGATTCAGGTGGGTCAGGGTAAATGAAATGCCGAATTTGACGGGGGTCAGCGCGATGCCGCGCTTCAGGATGGGTTGCTCTGCATTCCATTTGGCGATGTTTGAACGGCGGGCCTCATAGTCTGAGGTGTCAGCCAATTGATCCGTCAAGGCGTTGATGATGCAATCGGTGATCGGCTGGTGGTAGGGGGTGGTTTGCAGGTCTGCCAGGTCTGTCTGTATCACGTCGGTATTGTGGCTGTCTTGCGTGGGTGCGGGCGGCGCGCCGCGCGAGGACAGATCGGCGTCCCCGACCGGCGGGGTGCGGTGGTCAATCGCTGTGCCGGTGTCCGCAACAACCGGGGTGTCAACATTGTCAGCGTAGTAATTGGCGCGGCGCACGGACAAGGGATCCATCCCCAGATGATGCGCAATATGGTCCATGACTTTTTCAATGCCGACGACACCTTGCGGTCCGCCAAACCCGCGAAAGGCGGTGGCAGATTGGGTGTTGGTCTTGAGCCGGTGCGAGGTGATGCGGACATGGTCGAGATTATAGGCGTTGTCGGCATGCAACATCGCGCGGTCCGCCACAGGCAGGCTGAGGTCCATGGCCCAACCGCACCGGGCGTATTGTGTGAAATCAACGGCAGTCACGCGCCCATCATCGTCGAACCCAACGGTATAATCGACGCGAAAATCGTGGCGTTTGCCCGTGACGATCATGTCGTCATCGCGGTCATAGCGCATCTTGCAGGGGCGTCCGGTGGTCATCGCCGCAACGGCGCAGGCCACGGCGAGGGCGTTGCCCTGGCTTTCCTTACCGCCAAATCCGCCGCCCATGCGCCGGGTTTCGACCCGCACCGCATGCATGGGCGCGCCGATGGCATGGGCCACCTTGTGCTGAATTTCGGTGGGATGCTGGGTCGATGAATGCACGGCCATATCGCCGTTGTCCTGAGGCAGGGCGAGGGCGGCCTGACCTTCGAGATAGAAATGTTCCTGTCCGCCGATATCAATGCTGCCGCTCAAGGTTCGGGTGGCGGATGACAGGGCGGTTGTGGCATCGCCTTTTTGATAGACGCGCGGGCCGTCCTCGAACCGGGAGTCAGCGGCAAGGGCGTCTTCGATGCTGAGGATCGGGGGTGTCCTTGTGATGTCGATGTCACCCTGTCGCGCCGCGTGTCTTGCGGCAAGATGGCTGGTGGCGATCACCAGGAACAGCGGTTGACCGACGTAATGCACGGTGCCGGTCGCCAGCAGCGGTTCGTCGTGATTTGACGGGGACACATCGCAGTCATGTTCAAGATCATCAGCGGTCAGAACAGCAACCACACCGGGCGCGCTTTTGACTTTTTCCAGATCCATCCCGGCTATGGTGCCAGCGGCCACGGTGCTGAGCCCGAAGGCCAGATGCAAGGTGCCGCGCGGGGTGGGGATATCATCTACATACCGGGCGGCACCCGTTACATGCAGGCGGGCTGCGTCATGGGGCAAGGGTTTGGCAACGCTCATGAGGAAATCTCCATCAGGTTTGTTGCGGTTCCCGTCGCCTCGTGCAGATAGCGCAGCAGCATGTTTTGGGCCGATTGCAGGCGGTAGCCAGCAGAGGCGCGCATGTCAGACAGCGGTTGGAAATCATCCGCCATTGCCGCCATCGCGGCGTGCATGGTGGTTTGGGTAAAAGATTGCCCGACCATCGCAGCCTCTGCGGCGCTGGCGCGTTTTGGGGTGGCGGCCATGCCGCCATAGGCAAGGCGGGCGGCCGTGATGGTGTCGCCATCGCGGGTGATGTTGAGGCAGCCACAAACCGCTGAAATGTCCTGATCAAAGCGTTTGCTCAGCTTGTAACAGCGCAGTGTATCAGGCTGTTTGGGGATGCTCACGGCTTCGACAAATTCGCCGGGGGTGCGGTCTTGTTTGCCATACGCGATGAAGAAATCTTCAAGCGGCAGGCTGCGCCGGGTATCGCCATGGCGCAGGTGCAGTGTTGCGCCCAGGGCAATCAACGCAGGCGGGCCATCGCCAATGGGCGAGCCATTCGCAATGTTGCCACCCAAGGTCGCGGCGTTGCGGACCTGCACCGAGCCGTAGCGCCGGATCATCGCGGCAAAGCTGGGAAAATGGGGCGCGATGCCGGTTTCGACGTCCGTCAGTGTGGTCATGGCACCGATGCGCATTTCATCGTCGGTTTCGGTGACACCGCGCAGGTCCGTGCATTGGTTGAGGAATGCAACCGCCCCGAGATCGCGGAAATGTTTGGTGACCCAGAGGCCGACATCGGTGGCCCCGGCAATCAGGGTCGCATCTGGGTTTGCGGCGTACCATTTTGCAAGGTCATCGGATGTTTTGGGCTGGGCTGACCGGGGGGCCAGCCCCCCGGACCCCCCGGCGGTATTTTTGGAACAATGAAGCGACAGGTTTTTCAGGTGCTCGGGCACAGGCGCATCCTTTGCCGCCTCGGCGGCGCGGATGATCGGGGCGTAGCCGGTGCAGCGGCACAGGTTACCCGCCAGTTGCACGTCATGGTCCGTGGCCCCGTTCAGGTGGGCGGTGGCCATTGAAACAACAAAGCCGGGGGTGCAAAACCCACATTGGCTGCCGTGGTGGTCGATCATGGTTTGTTGCACCGGGTGCAGGGTGCCGTCCGGTGCTGCGATGCCTTCAACCGTGGTCACGTGTTTGCCGTTGATCTGGGGCAGAAACAGAATACAGCCGTTGAGGGCGCGCGATCCGTTCTCATCTGTGATCATGACCGAACACGCGCCGCAGTCGCCCTCGTTGCAGCCTTCCTTTGTTCCGGTCAGGCCGCGGTCTTCACGGAGCCAGTCAAGCAGGGTTGTCGTGGGCAAGACGTTTGTCAGCGCTATGGTCTCTCCGTTGAGAAGAAACGTGATGTCCATGTGATTGACCTGCCGCGGTACTTAAGGGGCCTTTGAGCGCGCCGTTCGATGCGACGTAGAACGGTGCGCGGCCATTAATCTGATCAAAGCGTAGTCGGCGGCGGTTCATTCTGGCAACAGATTTTTTTGCGCAGGCTGCGCAATGGATCGGCTGCATGCCAAACATGGAGATGCGATCCCCTGTCGCGCGCATCGGCATGTTTGCCATGCTTTCAGAGAGTTAGATCAAAGAGCCTTGTTGGAGTTTACCACTGATTAATTGATTAACGGGGACGGACCTTCAAATTTTTGCGAAAGATGATGAGGCGGCCCTGGCTACAGTTTTGATGAAAGAACCGCCATTGCCTGCTGGCACCTGCGGCACCTGTGGCTTAGTCTGATTGCATGACCAATGACCCCCGATTCATTCACCTGCGCACCCATTCCGAGTATTCGTTGCTGGAAGGGGCGCTGCGGTTAAAAAAGCTGCCTGAGATGTGCCGCAAGGCGGGGATGCCAGCGATGGCATTGACCGATACCAACAACATGTTTGCCGCACTGGAGTTCTCGGTGGCGATGGCGGGGGCCGGGGTGCAGCCCATCATCGGCTGTCAGGTTGATCTGGCCTATGTTGAGACCCAGCCGGGCGAGCGACCCCGTGATCCGGCGGCGGTGGTGTTGCTGGCGCAATCAGAGGCTGGATATGAGAACCTGATGAAGCTGAACTCTTGTCTTTACATCGACAAGGGCGGCGCAATCCCACAGGTGACACTGGAAGAGCTAGAAAGCCATGCCGCTGGCGTCATCTGTTTGACCGGGGGGCCAAACGGGCCGGTGGGACAGTTTTTACAGAATGCGCAAAGGGCGGCCGCAGAGGCGCTGATGGTGCGGCTGCGGGGGGCGTTTGGCGAAAGGCTGTATATCGAGTTGCAGCGCCATCCGGGCGAAGATGGTCAGCCCGAGAACGAGCGCCTGACCGAACGCGGATTTGTTGAAATGGCATATGCGATGGGCATTCCGTTGGTGGCAACCAATGATGTCTATTTTCCGGATGCCAAGATGTACGAGGCCCATGATGCGTTGATCTGTATCGCGGAAGGTGCCTATGTCGATCAGCAAGAGCCACGCAGGCGGCTGACGGCTCAGCATTATTTCAAGACACAGACTGAAATGGTGACGCTGTTTGCGGACCTGCCCGAGGCGGTGGCCAACACCGTCGAGATTGCCAAACGCTGTGCCTTTATGGCGTATCGGCGCGATCCGATCCTGCCGAAGTTTGCGGACAATGAGATTGAGGAGCTGAAGGCACAGGCCCATGCCGGGCTGAAAGATCGTTTGGCGGTGATCCCGCATGCGACCAGCGTTGAAGACTATGAAAAGCGGCTCGATTTTGAACTGGGGATCATCGAGGGCATGGGCTTTCCCGGCTATTTCCTGATCGTTGCGGATTTCATCAAATGGGCCAAGGACAATCATATCCCGGTGGGACCGGGCCGTGGTTCGGGGGCGGGGTCATTGGTGGCCTATGCGTTGACGATCACCGATCTGGACCCGCTGCGCTATAACCTGCTGTTTGAGCGGTTTTTGAACCCGGAACGTGTGTCGATGCCCGACTTTGACATCGACTTTTGCATGGACCGCCGCGAGGAGGTGATCCAGTACGTTCAGCAGAAATACGGGCGCGACAAGGTCGGCCAGATCATCACCTTTGGGGCGCTTTTGTCCAAGGCGGCGGTGCGCGACATTGGCCGGGTGTTGCAGATGCCTTACGGGCAGGTGGATCGTCTGTCCAAGATGATTCCGGTCGAAGGGGTCAAACCCGTTTCCATCGAAAAGGCGCTGGCGGATGAACCGCGCCTGCGCGAGGAAGCACGCAACGAGGAGGTCGTGGCGCGGCTGCTCGAATATGGTCAGCAGGTTGAGGGGCTCTTGCGCAACGCATCGACCCACGCGGCGGGGGTGGTGATTGGGGACAGGCCGCTGGACGCGCTGGTGCCGCTTTATCAGGACCCGCGTTCGGATATGCCCGCCACCCAGTTCAATATGAAATGGGTGGAACAAGCCGGGCTGGTCAAGTTCGACTTTCTGGGCTTGAAAACCCTGACGGTGATCCAGAATGCTGTGGATCAAATCCGCGCTTCGGGGCGGCACCTGCACATCGCGCAGGATGGCACGGAATTGTTTGCGCCGGTTGAAGGGCTGATCGACGATATCGCAACGATCCCGTTGGATGATGAGGCGTCTTACAAGCTTTATGCATCGGCCAAGACCGTGGCGGTGTTTCAGGTGGAATCCAGCGGCATGATGGATGCGCTGAAACGGATGAAGCCAACCTGCATTGAGGACATCGTGGCGCTTGTGGCGCTGTATCGCCCCGGCCCGATGGAGAATATTCCGACCTATTGCGAGGTGAAGAACGGCAAGAGGGAGCTGGAATCAATCCACCCCTCGATTGACCATATTCTGGCTGAAACCCAAGGCATCATCGTTTATCAGGAACAGGTGATGCAGATCGCGCAGGTCATGGCGGGGTATTCGCTTGGTGGTGCTGATCTGTTGCGCCGGGCGATGGGTAAGAAGATCGCCGAAGAGATGGCCAAGGAACGCCCCAAGTTTGAAAAGGGCGCGATGGAAAACGGGGTGGACAAGAAAAAGGCCACCGAGGTTTTCGACCTTCTTGAGAAATTTGCCAACTATGGGTTCAACAAATCCCATGCGGCCGCCTATGCGGTGGTCAGCTATCAAACCGCATGGTTGAAGGCGAACCATCCGGTAGAGTTTATGGCCGGGGTGATGAACTGCGATATTCACCTGACCGACAAGCTGGCGGTGTATTTCGAGGAAGTCCGCAAGCGCATGGAATTGCCGTGGGTGCCGCCTTGTATGAACCGGTCTGATGCGACGTTCAAGGTCGTCGACAATGCCTTGGTCTATGCGCTGGGCGCGCTTAAAAACGTCGGCACCGAGGCGATGAAACTGATCACCGAAGGACGCAAGGTTGAGGGGGTAGATCGCCCCTTTGCCACGCTTTTTGATCTGGCGCGGCGGGTTGATCTGAAGCGGGTGGGCAAACGGCCGCTTGAAATGCTGGCGCGGTCCGGTGCCTTTGATCAGCTTGATCCGAACCGGGCCCGCGTGTTTCAGGCGCTTGATCCGCTGGTGAATTATTCCGCCGCGATCCATGAACAAAAAGCCAGCAATCAGGTGTCGCTTTTTGGCGAGGCGGGCGATGACCTGCCGGAGCCGCGCATGATGCCCCGCGATGATTGGGAAGCCGCCGAGCGGTTGACCGAGGAATTCAAGGCGGTCGGTTTTTATCTGTCCGGGCATCCGCTGGATGACTATATGACGCCGCTGAAACGCAAGTGGGGCAATGACCGGGGCGTGCCGTTTCTGACGCTTGACGAGTTGACCGAAAAGGTCGCCACGCGTGGTGCGATGAACGCGCGGCTGGTTGGCGTGGTGGCGGGGCGGCAGGAACGCAAATCGGCGCGCGGAAATCGGTTTGCCTTTGCCCAGATGTCTGACCCCACCGGGGCTTATGAGGTCACGCTGTTCTCGGACACGCTTGAGGCGGCGCGGGATCATCTTGAGACGGGATCAAAAGTGATCGTTACGGTTGAGGCCACGATGGAGGCTGATCAGCTGAAATTGCTGGGCCGCTCGGTGGGACCGGTTGATCTGGCCATTGGGGACGTCAGCGCCCTCGGATTGAAGGTATTTGTCAACGCTCCTGATGCAATTGCTGCTGTGCGGGACGTGTTGGAAGGCGCGCGCAATGCCGCCAAATCCGCAGGGCGCGGCCCGGTGCAACTGTGCCTGATGGACCCAAGCCTGCCCGGTGAGGTCGAGGTTGATCTGGGAATCGAATATCCTGTGACGCCACAGATCAAGGGGGCAATCCGGTCGCTGGAAGGCGTTTGGGAGGTTGAGGAACTCTGATCAGTAATGCGGCGGGCGTTCGTCGCCCATCACGGCCGCGCCGCCGGTTGACGCCTCACGTTCGCCTTCGCGCTGCATCAACATATGCACCCGGCGGTTCAGGGTCACAATCTCGGCCTCCTGGCGCGCCACGATATCGCTGAGGTCGTCGACCGTGCGGCTGAGATGGGCGATTTGTTCTTCGAGCTTTTCCATAGGCGCGGCATAGCATGGGTTCTTGTCCGAGATAAGGGGGTAAAGCGGTGGTTTGCTTGCCCTTGGCAAGGGCTTGGGCTAGACGCGGGGCGCGACATGACGCGTCAAGGATCATCAGACATGGCCAAGCCAAAAAAGACCCCGCGCCCCAAGGCAGAAACGCCCAAAGGTTTCCGCGACTATTTCGGCGCTGAGGTAACGCAGCGCGCTGAAATGCTTAGTAAAATCGCGGCGGTCTATCATCGCTATGGCTTTGACGCGCTGGAAAGTTCCGGGGTCGAGACGGTCGAGGCGCTGGGCAAGTTCCTGCCGGACGTGGACCGCCCCAATGAGGGTGTTTTTGCATGGCAAGAGGACGCCGATAGCGACAAGCCCGGCGATTGGCTGGCGCTGCGGTACGATCTGACGGCCCCCCTGGCGCGGGTTTATGCGCAGCATCAGAATGATTTGCCGAAACCTTACCGCCGCTATGCGATGGGCCCGGTATGGCGCAATGAAAAGCCCGGACCGGGGCGGTTTCGTCAGTTTTATCAATGCGATGCGGACACGGTTGGATCGGGCTCCGTTGCGGCGGATGCCGAGATTTGCGCGATGCTGGCGGATTGTCTGGAAGAGGTTGGGATTGAGCGCGGGGATTACATTGTTCGGGTGAACAACCGCAAGGTTTTGAATGGCATATTGGACAAAGTAGCTGATCGAGTCTTTAGAGTTGATCCAATTGATGGCGACTCCGAGGTTATTGAGAAATCTATAGGTGTTGGAAAAAGCGCTTTGCACTCAATTGCTGACGACATTATGCGAACTCTCGACAAGCTGGATAAAGTTGGAGTTGTAGGAGTTGTCGAATTGCTCACTGACGGTCGCCAAGACGCTTCTGGCGCATTTATACCCGGCTTAAAGATACCTCCCATCGCAGTCGAGGGCTTGGTTAAGTTTCTCAACGCGAAGGCGGCTTCAAATTCAGTGACTATCTCCAATTTGCGGGAAGTCGTGAAAGGGTCAAAGCAGGGAGAAGAAGGTGTCGACGAACTTGAGCAAATAGCAGACCTTTTAGACGCCCAAGGCTATGGCCCTGACCGCATCGTCATCGACCCTTCTGTCGTTCGAGGGCTCGGCTACTACACCGGCCCGGTCTTTGAGGCCGAACTCACTTTCGAAATCCAAGACGAGAAAGGCCGCACGCGTAATTTCGGTTCCGTTGCAGGCGGCGGGCGCTATGACGATTTGGTGAAACGCTTCACCGGGCAGGAAGTCCCGGCGACGGGGGTGTCGATTGGGGTCGACAGGCTTTTGGCTGCATTGGATGCCAAAGGGCGTTTGGACAAGACCGCAGACGGACCCGTGGTCGTCACCGTAATGGATAAGGCGCGCATGGCGGATTATCAGGGAATGGTAGCGGACCTGCGTCAAGCGGGCATTCGTGCGGAAGTCTATCTGGGCAACCCCAAGAACATTGGCAACCAGCTCAAATACGCCGATAAACGCGGCAGTGCGGTGGCGATCATCCAAGGGGCGGATGAGCATGAAAAAGGCGTGGTGCAGATCAAGGACCTGATCCTTGGGGCCAAAATCGCGGAAAACGCGACGCATGAAGAATGGAAAGATCTGACAAATCAATACGAAGTGCCGCTTGATCAGATGGTTGCCAAGGTGCTTGAAATTCTGGCCTTGTACCGCTGATGCCCACCCGGTCTGAAACACTGCTCAAAGCGGCGGCGTTGCGCGCGCTGTTTGAGGCGCAGGGGGCCGCCGTGGTCGAACCTCCGATTCTGCAATCGGCTGAAACCTTGCTGGATTTGTACGGCGAGGACATTCGCGCGCGCGCCTATGTGACGTCTGATGCGCTGCGCGGGGAACAGATGTTGCGGCCTGATTTCACCGTGCCTGTGGTGCAGATGCACATGGCGCATGGCGCGGACCCGGCGCGCTATACCTATGCGGGCGAAGTGTTTCGCCGTCAGGAACATGACCCCAGCCGCGCCAATGAGTACATTCAGGTTGGTTATGAGGTGTTTGACCGCACTGATCCGGCGGCGGCAGATGCAGAGGTTTTTGCGCTGATCAGTGATGCCTTGGCAGGGCTGCCCGTCCGTGCTGTGACCGGCGACATTGGCGTCTTGATGGCGGCGGTGGATGGTCTGGACACCACGGATCGGCGCAAACAAGCGCTGATGCGCCACATCTGGCGGCCCCGGCGGTTTCGGGCGTTGTTGGACAGATTTTCAGGCCGCGTACCGATGCCCGCAACCCGCGCGGCGCTGCTTGCCGGAGAGGTTTCCAGCGCCGCACCCCTGATTGGGCTGCGGTCAACTGCCGAGATTGAAGCGCGCATTGCAGCGCTGCAAGAGGACGCGGCGACCCCGGCGATATCGCTCAAGCAGGTGGAGTTGATCGAGGCGCTCTTGGACGTGCGCGCTTCAATGCCACATGCGCTCAGCCGCCTGCACGATCTGGCCGTGGACATGCCGCAGATTGGCCGCGCGGTTGCGCGGGTCGTGGCACGTGAAAAAGCGCTGCGCGCGCGTGGTGTCGATACGGCGGATCTGCTTTTTGAGGCCAGCTATGGCCGCGCGTCGATGGAATACTACGACGGTTTTGTGTTTGGATTTCGGGCCGTGGCGCGGGCCGATCTGCCGGCGATTGCCAGTGGTGGCCGCTATGATGCGCTGACGCGGCGGTTGGGGCAGGGCGATGCCATCCCGGCTGTAGGTGGGGTGATGCGGCCCGGTCTGATGCTGGAACTGGAGGCCGCACGATGACGCTCAAGCTTGGGGTGCCGTCCAAGGGGCGGCTGATGGAAAAGACCTTTGAATGGTTTGGCGCGCGCGGGATCAGCCTGCAACGCTCCGGTTCGGACCGCGAATATGCCGGGGCCGTTGCGGGCATCGATAACGTGTCCTTGATGTTGCTTTCCGCAGGGGAAATTCCGCGTGAACTGGCCGCCGGGCGGATCCATCTGGGCGTGACAGGGACCGACCTGATCCAGGAAAAGCTGGCGCTTTGGGACGATCTGGTTGAAACGGTTGAGCCGTTGAATTTTGGCCACGCCGATCTGATTATTGCTGTGCCGCAGGCTTGGCGTGATGTGGATACGCTGGATGATCTGGATGCTGCGGCAGCTGCTTTCAGGGCCGCACATGGATTTCGGTTGCGCATTGCCACAAAATACCATCGCCTGGTGCGCGACTTTCTGCGTCACGGCGGGGTTGCCGATTACGCGTTGGTCGACAGTCAGGGGGCGACTGAGGGCACCGTCAAGAATGAAACCGCAGAGGCGATCGCGGACATCACGTCAAGCGGCGAAACCCTGCGTGCCAACCATCTGAAAATCCTCAGCGATGGGTTGATTCTGCAAAGTCAGGCGACGCTCTGGCGAAGCCGTGTTGCGGTTCAGGATGATCAGGACCGCGCGACCATGGCGGAGTTGAACAAGCGGCTGCGCTAGTTAAAAATCACGCTGCTCTTCTGTTTCACCCTTTTTCAAATACCGATGCACGCCGGATCAAACAGGCATCCGTTCAGCAATTCAAAGCACACCGATTTCCGCAAGGGCCTGGTTCAGCGCGACGGGCAAGGCTTCCTCATTCTCGCGCCCTTCGGGAAGGTCACGCGGGGCGTCGGCAACCTGGAGGTATCGCCAGCCCTGAAAGGGTCTTTTCAGGCTTGATTGTGTCCGGATGATCTTGGGTTCCAACACAATTGCGCAGCGGCGAATACCATCGCTTCCAATGACTTCATCCAGACGCAGAACACGCTGGCGACACTGGACCGCACCTTTGATCACCCAATAGATTGACCCACCGTTCAGGATCTCAGCCTCGCGCTTTGGCCACATCCGGGTGACATGGCGCGGCAGCCCATCCGCCGTTTGCGCGCGTTTGGTGGCATGCCATTGGGCAAGGTCGTCGACATTTTCGGTGCCGACAGAGAGTTTTATGAGATGGGTTGTGGCCATGTCTTTGCATGCCAGAGTGTGTCGCGTTGCGCAAGAGAGACAATTTCAATTTTTGCATCATGTTGGGGTTGAGCGTACAAGTAGCACAACATATAGTGATTTAGCGCGGCGGATCTGATGTTTGCTGCGCATTCAGAAAACCGAACAGTTGCCCATTATTGTCGTTTAAGAATCTGCTGGCACGTTCTATGTTGTCAGCCTGCCCGTCATTCTCTGCTTAGGAAACCATGCCCATGTCCCGATTTTCCGCCCCGATTGCTGAACAAATCTGGGATATGAAGTACCGTTTCAAGGATGCAGACGGCACGGCCAAGGACGTGACTGTTGAAGACACCTGGCGGCGCATTGCCCGCGATCTTGCGCAGGTTGAGGATGACAAGGCGGGCTGGGAAGAAAAGTTCTATTCTGCCCTGGAAGATTTCAAATATCTGCCTGCGGGCCGGATCACGGCGGGTGCCGGCACGGCGCGGCGGGTGACTTTGTTCAATTGCTTTGTGATGGGCACTGTTCCAGACAGCATGGGCGGCATTTTCGACATGCTGAAAGAGGCCGCACTTACGATGCAGCAGGGCGGCGGCATCGGCTATGATTTCAGCACAATCCGCCCCAAAGGCGCGGATGTATTGGGGGTGTCGGCGGATGCCTCTGGTCCATTGTCGTTCATGGATGTCTGGGACGCGATGTGCCGGACGATCATGTCCGCAGGCAGCCGCCGGGGCGCGATGATGGCCACGATGCGCTGCGATCACCCGGATGTCGAAGATTTCATTGCCGCCAAATCAGACCCTGCACGCCTGCGGATGTTCAATATGTCGGTGTTGATCACCGATCCTTTCATGGACGCCGTCAAGGCCGATGGCCCATGGGACCTGATGTTCAATGGCAAGGTCTATCATACGGTGCAGGCGCGTGATCTGTGGAACAAGATCATGAAGGCGACCTATGATTTTGCCGAACCCGGTGTGATTTTTATCGACCGGATCAATGCCGCCAACAATCTGAACTATTGCGAAACCATTGCCGCGACCAACCCTTGCGGCGAACAGCCGTTGCCGCCCTATGGGGCATGTCTGCTGGGGTCGATCAACATGGCACGTCTGGTGTCGGATCCGTTTGAGGACGCCGCACACCTTGATCTGGACGCGCTCAATGATCTGGTCGCGACGGCAGTTCGGATGATGGACAATGTGGTCGATGTGTCCAAGTTCCCGCTGCCTGAGCAGGAACGCGAAGCGCAGCAAAAGCGGCGCATTGGCTTGGGTGTCACCGGGCTTGCCGATGCGTTGCTGATGGTCGGGCAACGTTATGGCAGTGATGAGGCTGCGGCGCAGACCGAACAATGGCTCAAGGCGATTGCGCGGGCGGCCTATTTGGCCAGTGTTGAATTGGCCAAGGAAAAGGGCGCGTTCCCCTTGTTTGACGCCGATGCGTTTCTGGAGTCAGGCACCATGAAGCAGATGGACGATGATGTGTGCAAGGCGATCCGCAAACACGGCATCCGCAATGCCTTGCTGACCTCTATCGCGCCGACCGGCACGATCAGCCTTTATGCAGGCAATGTATCCAGCGGGATCGAACCGGTCTTTGCCTATGCCTACACCCGCAAAGTGCTGCAAAAAGACGGCAGCCGCACGGAAGAAGAAGTCGTCGACTATGCTGTGAAGATGTGGCGTGACCTCAAAGGCGATACGCCTCTGCCGGATTATTTCGTCAATGCACAGACCCTCGCGCCACTTGACCACGTCAAGATGCAGGCGGCGGCGCAGAAATGGGTCGATTCCAGCATCTCCAAGACCATCAACTGCCCCGAGGACATCAGCTTTGACAGTTTCAAGGACGTCTATATGGCGGCTTGGGATCAGGGCTGTAAGGGCTGCACAACTTATCGGCCGAATGATGTGACCGGATCGGTGTTGAGTGTCTCGGAAGCCACGGACAAGGCCCCGTCAGACAGTCCCGATCAGGTGACAGAAGGCGGCGAGGTTGTCTATATGTCCGAACCGCTCGACCGGCCGAATGAGCTGGAAGGGGCGACCTACAAAATCAAATGGCCCGACAGTGAACATGCGCTTTATATCACCATCAATGATGTGGTGATCAGCGGGCATCGCCGCCCGTTTGAGGTCTTCATCAACTCCAAGAACATGGAGCATTTTGCCTGGACGGTGGCGCTGACCCGGATGATTTCGGCGGTGTTCCGGCGTGGCGGTGATGTTTCGTTTGTGGTGGAGGAGCTGAAGGCGGTGTTCGACCCGCGTGGTGGGGCGTGGATGCAGGGCAAATACATTCCCTCGATCCTTGCTGCGATTGGTGGCGTGATTGAACAGCACATGATCGCCACCGGGTTTATCGCGGGCGAGGGCATGGGGTTGAAGGTTGATCCGCAGGCCAAGGTCGTCGGGCTGGATGCGCCGCGTGGCAAGGCGTGTTCGTCCTGCGGTCAGTATGACTTGCGCATGATCGAGGGGTGCATGACCTGCGGGTCCTGTGGCCACTCAAAATGTGGCTGATCGACTAAGGCAATTTGGGATGGTTCGTGACAATCACCAGCGTTGCGGGATAAGGATGACATCATGAAACACATTCCCAAGAAAACCACCGATGACGCGCTTATACAGGAATTCCTGAACAAGGGTGGTAAGGTCAGCGTTGGCAAGACCAAACCGCTCAAAAGCGAGCTTGGCCTGAGCAACAATGTTTGGAACAACAAGCTGACAAAAGAAGAAAAGGCTGCCCGCGACAAGAAGTGATCTTGTCCGGCAGCGGGTTGGCCCCTGCGTCAGGGCTGTGCGTCTGAAAAGAGCCGCAGCCCCAGATGCGCGGGCGGCACGCCGACGGCGCAGCCACCGCGCGCCGGATCTCGTTCAAGAAATGACATTGCCGCGATATGCAGCCCTGCCACATAAAAGGCCGGGCAGCGATCTGACGGTGCAGGCTCGCCAGTGCCGGAATAACAATCCTGCGTCCATTCCCACACCGATCCGTCCAAATCCGCAACCCCGGTTGCGGTTGTTGAAAAGCTGCCCGAAGGTCTAAGTGCGCGGGGGACTTCGGCCTCAAGCAGATAGGCGGACGCCCAGCTGAGCGATGGGTCGGTAAAGATCGGGTCAGGTTCTTCGGGCAGGACGCTTTCGGCAACAGCGGTCCATTCATCAACGCTTGGCAGGCGAAAGGATTTGCCGGTTGTGCGGTTGATCCAATCGACATACTGGCGCGCGTCCGGATAGCTGATCCCGGTGGCGGGCGTTGTTGCGGGCTGTTGATCAGGGCGCACCAGCATCCACAATGCGCATCCGCCCGCATCATGGCAGGCATTCCATTCCGCCGCTGTCACTTCGTATTTCTGGACCCAGATGGATCGGTCTTCGGCCAGGTCGATCGGCCCCACCATGTCGGGCATTGCGGACAGGTCGGGGCCGCGTGACATCCACGCGGCCCCGGTCAAGGCCGCGCCAGCCAGCACCGCCAATCCCAACACCACAGGTGCAATCGGGAAGGATTTTTGGCGTGTCATGGCGCGGTCTCCTTTTCTGGGTGTCAGGTCTCTATTGTGCGCGGTGGCATGACCTGTTCCATCAGCGCGTTGTTCCATTCGCCATCGACAACGAAATGCGCGGTCGCGCCCAAGATCGCCGCTTCAATCAGGTTGTGATTGACATAGGCGTAGACCCCGGGCTGTTCGAAGGTGTACATCGCAGCCATCGCGCTGCCGCCGCGCACGAACCATGTTTCCATGCCGGTCAGTGGCGCGTCGCTGAAGGAGCCGGTTTCCCAGACGAAATTACCATGACCCCCAATCAGATGCGGACGGCTGTCCCGGTTCGCCTGATTGTGGACCATCAACACTGTCTTGCCGACCTCTGAGCGGAACGCGTTGGTCCCGGTCAGTGCGCCGACCGCGCCGTTGAACACCACATGTGTCGGCACCAGGCTGCGCATCGCTTCGAGAGATTCCGCATAGTCATCGCCCGCGTTTGCATAGGTCTTGAAGGTGCCATCTGCGTTCTTGGGCAGGTAATAGTCCTGTTCACCGATATAGGCGATCTCGTCATAGGTCAGCGCATTGCCATCCTTGTCTTTCAGGCCATCGCGCGGCAGAACCATGACTGCACCGTTCATGCCGTGGCAGACGTGATAGGGGATCATCGCGCCACCGGGCGCACAGTGATATGTAAAGCACCCCGGTTTGGTCGCCTTCCAGCGAAGCACGGTTTCTTCGCCTGGATAGATATGGGTCAGCGCACCGCCGCCCAATGCGCCCGTTGAGGAGTGAAAGTCGATGTTGTGCTCAAGTTGGTTGCGCCCAAGGCTGCGCAGTGTCAGTTCGACGTAATCACCTTCGTGCACGATGACCAGCGGGCCGGGAACCGAACCGTTATAGGTCATGGCCCAGATCGAGGCACCGGTGTCTTCGTCCACCACCATCAGGCGTTCGTCCACAACCATCTCAATCTCGACGATTTTTGGGTCACCTTGTGCCACCTGATCATGTTTTGGCGCAAAGGGTGGACGGACAAGTTTCTGTTTTACACGCTCCAAGCCAGACAGGTCGACGGGTTCGGCCGCATCGATCTGTTGCTGTTGGACGCGCAGCATATTTTGGTCCGGCATGTTCATCCGGGGTGCGACGCTGGGCGCGCGCACGCTGGCGCTGGCCGCGAATGCGCCGGTCATGGCTGCCGCGCCTGCAAGGGCTGTGCCCCGCAGTACGTTACGGCGGCTGGGTGATTGTGGTTTGTCATTGGGCAAGTGTGTCATGTCAAATTCCTCTGTTTGGTGAGTGGCGGGTGATGTGGTGCACGCGCCACTGATTTTGAAAGATGAGGTGGTCTATTCGCCGGCAAGCTGCGCCTCGAAACGCTTCTTGGCGTTTTTGGGCAGGCGGCCTTCAAGAAAATCGGCGGGTTGTTCTGCATCGCCAACGGCGATTGTCATCACCATACCCATAGCGAAATGGGGTGTGCATTTTACACCGTAGTAGCCGGGCACATCCAACGTCACTTCGATCTCTTCATTGATCTTGCCTTTGAAAGTTTCAGCCCCTTCAGGGATCATCTCTTTGATGCTTTCGGCGTTGTGGCTTTTGTCAGCGGCAATGAACTTGACGGTGTCACCGGGCGCGATCTTTACAAAGCCGGGTTCAAAAACCATGACCCCTGCTTCGCCTTTGTTCAGCATCTGAACCTCGACCGTTTCGGCCCAGGCTGCACCCGACATCAGAAGAGCCGCTGCAAGTGCTGCGCTTGTCTTGGTGAACATCTCATTTCCTTTCGATTAAAATTGGTCTTGAGTGCATCTAACGACGACCGCCGCGCGACACGTTGCGCAAGCGCAAACTTCGGACCGGTTTTGGTGCGGGATCGGGTGTGCGGTGTGAATGAGGGGTCGGCATTCTCGGCGTTAGGCAGTAACAATGGTTTGTTCTTCGGATTGGAAATGACTTGAGAAACCTCGACGAAAGCCTTTTGACACACCTTGTCCCGTTTTCGGGTCTGACAAAGAACGAGATCCGCGAGATACTTGATCAGGCGGCTTCACATCGGTTTGATACCGGGGACACGGTGTTTCACGAAGCTGGCGAGGCCACCCGTTTCTTTCTTTTGCTCGATGGCTATATCCGCGTCATACGCGTGACGCCCGAAGGGGAGCATGTGACGGTGCTGCATATTCCCGCCGGACAATTGTTTGGCATTGCGAATGCCTTGGGGCACACGCAATACCCGGCAAGTGCCATTGCCGCATCCGAAACCATTGTGTTGTCATGGCCAACATCGCTTTGGCCGGAATTTGTGTCCCGGTACGCGGGGTTTGCGACAGCCACGCAAAAGACCATCGGCAAGCGCATGAACGAGATGCACGACCGGATGATCGAAATGGCAACCCAGCAGGTCGAACAACGGGTGGCCAATGCATTGCTGCGGTTGATCAACCAGATGGGTCGAAAGACGGAAAATGGGATCGAGGTGGATTTTCCGATCACCCGGCAGGACCTTTCCGAAATGACCGGCACCACCCTGCACACGGTCAGTCGATTGCTGAGCGCATGGGAAAAAAGCGGAATTGTGGAAAGTCGGCGCAAACATATTGTTGTCAGCCAACCTCACCAGCTCGTTCTTATGGCGGGCAATCTTCACCAGCGGTGATGGACATTGCCAGATCGCGCTCAAAGGCGGTTATGTCGAGGTTATAGATGTCGCATGCCTCAGCGATGGTATGGAACGGCCCGATCGGGCATCCCACACACAGCATGCCATGCTCGATGAAAACGCCCACAGTCTGCGGCCACCTGACCATGATCTCTGAGACCATGAGATCGGTTGTGTCCATTTGATCTGTGGGCATATGCCGACCCTCCTGATCGTTGCATCCATCTTTCCACATCCAAACTTTTCAAACATTGCGTTTGCGCAAACTCCTTTTGTTGGCACCCGCATAGGGTGATCCGAACAGCAACCGAGAAAAGGGGGCCCCCGGATGGCCGAATTCCTGACCAAATCGCGGGCGCGCAACATATTTTATGGCGGGTCGATCTTTTTCGTGCTCGTCTTTGTTGCCCTGACCGTTCAAAGCCATCGCTACATCGTCAACACATCTACGGCTGGCATGCCGCTGAGTGATGCCGTCATTCACGGCAAGCACGTGTGGGAACGCAACTCTTGCATCAACTGTCACACGCTGCACGGCGAGGGGGCCTATTTCGCGCCTGAGTTGGGCAATGTCATGACCCGCTGGGACGTGCTTGATGACCCGGAAGCGGCATTTGAGATGATGGATGGCTGGATCGAAGCGCAGCCCAGCGGCATCGAAGGACGCCGCCAGATGCCGTATTTCGAACTGACCGAAGAAGACAAACGCGGCTTGGCGGAATTCTTGCGGTGGGCGGATCAGACCGACACCCAGGGATGGCCCCCCAATGAGGCAGGCTGAGGAGTAAATGACATGAAATACCAATCCCAAAAAGTGGCTTATGCCTATTTCATCTGTGCAATGGCGCTTTTCGCCGTGCAGGTTCTGGGCGGGCTGGTCATCGGCTGGATCTATGTTCAGCCCAATTTTCTGGCAGAGATTTTCCCGTTTCACATCATTCGGATGATCCATACCAACGCGCTGATTGTCTGGTTGTTGCTGGGCTTTTTCGGGGCGTCCTATTTTCTGATCCCCGAAGAATCAGAGCGTGAAATCTGGTCGGTCAAACTGGCTTACGTCCAGTTGGCGTTGCTGATGGTTGGCACGCTGGGGGCGGTGGGCAGTTATCTGATGGGCATTCACGGGGGGCGCGAATTTCTTGAGCAGCCGCTGTGGGTCAAATTCGGGATACTGGTCGCGGCGGTGATCTTTTTGATCAACATCTCAATGACTGTGCTGGCGGGCAAAAAGACCGCGATCACGGGTGTCTTACTGATGGGGCTGTGGCTGTTGTCGCTGCTGTGGATATTCGCCTTTATCAACCCCTCAAATCTGAGTCTGGACAAGATGTATTGGTGGTTCATCGTGCATCTGTGGGTCGAAGCCACGTGGGAATTGGTGATGGCCGCGATCCTTGCCTTTCTTCTGCTCAAGCTGACGGGTGTGGACCGCGAAGTGGTCGAGAAATGGCTGTATGTGATTGTCGCAACGGCGCTCTTTTCCGGCATCCTGGGCACAGGGCACCATTTCTATTGGATCGGCTTGCCGGGGTACTGGCAATGGGTCGGCTCGATTTTCTCGACCTTCGAGGTGATCCCGTTCTTCCTGATGATGTCGTTTGCCTTTGTCATGGTGTGGAAAGGGCGGCGCAACCACCCCAATAAAGCCGCACTGCTCTGGTCTTTGGGGTCTGCGACTGTTGCGTTCTTTGGGGCTGGCGTCTGGGGCTTTTTGCACACGCTGCACGGCGTCAATTTCTATAGCCACGGCACGCAGATCACAGCGGCACACGGGCACCTGTCGTTCTATGGGGCCTATGTCGCGATGAACCTTGCGATCATCACCTATGCGATGCCGCTGTTGCGGGGCCGCGCGCCCTATAATCAAGTGCTCAACATGGGCTCGTTCTGGCTGATGACGGGGGGGATGGCGTTCATGACTTTCACGCTGACCTTCGCGGGTGTGATTCAGACACATATGCAACGGGTCCTCGGCACATACTTTATGGAGGTGCAGGAAGAGCTCGCACTTTTCTATATCATGCGCTTTGGGGCAGGTGCGGCTGTGGTCGTGGGGGCATTGTTGTTCATCTATTCGATCATGGTGGTGCGCCGCCGCGAGGTGGTCGAACCGGGTGCGGCCAATGCGGCTCAAATGTCGTCTGATCCGATACCGGGAGAATGACGATGAACGCCCATGTCCAGACCCCAAGCAGCCCGTATTATGTCGCCAATGGCAATGAATGCGCGCTGTTTGATGCGGCCCAGGAAAACGGTCTGCCCCTTTTGCTGAAGGGGCCGACCGGCTGCGGCAAAACACGCTTTGTCGAACACATGGCCGCGCGGTTGGGGCGCAGGCTTTATACGGTGGCCTGTCATGATGATCTGTCCGCCGCTGATCTGATCGGTCGTTATCTGTTGCGCGGCGGTGCAACCGAATGGGTCGATGGACCGCTGACCCGTGCGGTGCGTGAAGGTGCGATCTGTTATCTTGATGAGGTTGTGGAGGCGCGCAAAGACGTCACCGTTGTGTTGCATCCGCTGACTGACAACCGCCGTACCCTGATGATTGACCGCACTGGCGAAGAATTGCACGCACCCCCCGGTTTCATGCTGGTTGCCAGTTACAACCCCGGCTATCAGAACGTGCTGAAACGGATGAAGCCCTCAACGCGCCAGCGGTTCCTGGCGATCACCTTTGGCTTTCCTGAACCCGAGACGGAGATTGCCATCATCGCAAGCGAAAGCGGGCTGGAGGCGGGGCGTGTTGCGCCCTTGGTTCGTCTGGGTGGCCATATCCGCAAGTTGTCCGGCATGGACCTTGAGGAGGGCGTGTCGACCCGGTTGCTGATCTATGCCGCCACCCTGATTGCAGGCGGGATGGGCGTGGAAAAAGCGCTTGAAGCCGCGGTGATCGAACCGCTTAGCGATGATGCCGATACGCAGATCGCCCTGCGTGATCTGGTCACGACGATTTACGGATAAGGGTATGGTTGTGCGTGCTCTTGATCTGATGGAGCCGGAAGAGACCGTCGGCAATCTGTGGCATGACTATGCCGTCGGGATTGGCGCGCAGACCTGCTATCCGCTTGAGGTGGCATCACTTGCGTCAGTCCGCCCCAGCCTCGCGATGATGTTTCGCGCGCTTGGTGGTTCGACGGGGGTGGAGTTTAGCGAAGCACCCTGCGTGGTGGCGCGGCACCGGCGACCGCCTTTGCGTAACCTGGCGACGGAACGGGACAAGGCATTCCTGCCCGCCTTTGATGGCGAAAAACTGCGGCTGCCCCCTTACATTGACGCCTTTCCCGACCGGGCCTTGAACCGCAGCGCCTATTTCTGGCTGACCGCTGTGGCAGCGCTTTGCCCGGCGGATGTGTTCGAAGGGCCGGCTCAGGTTGGCCCGGCACGTGACATTGCGATGATCCGCGCCAATGCGATCGCCGCCGCGCATGTCCATGCGCAGTGTCCCGGTCTGCGTGAAAGCCATGCCGCGATGGTCGCGTACATTTTGGGCGCTCGGCCAGATTTCAGGCGACCTGCGTCGGAGTCGGTGGTTGAGCAGGCCTTGCGCGATCATCTTGCAACCGGCGCTGTACCTGAGATGCCGGAACAGGCATCAAGCCGTTCTTACCTGAGCTTTGCCCCGGTGCCGATCTGGCTTGATTTCAATGTCGCGAAAAAAGGCAGCAGCCCGCAGGGCGTGCAGGACGCCCCCGCCGCTGTGCCCCCCGCGGCAAGCACGACAACCCGCAAACTGGGGCTGCGCAAAGACCGGGATGAAGCAAACCGCAAGGACAGCTTTATCCTGCACCGGTTTGAATCGATCCTGTCTTGGGTTGAATCCATGAACCTCAACCGGTCCATTCATGATGACGACGATGAAAACGCCCAGAAAGCGGCAGAGGATCAGGATAATATCACCCTGTCAAAAGTTGACCGCCGTGCTGCGACCCGGTTGCGCCTGCACCTTGATCTGTCGCCTGCGGATGCAGATCACGAGCGCCTTGCGGCCAAGCACACCTATCCGGAGTGGAATCACCGGGCGCGCGGCTATATGCCCGATCACTGCCGGGTGCTGGAAGTCGACGCGCATCCCAAGTCAGAAGATGTCTTTGTTCCCAACGCCAAGCGGATAGAGGAGGTGCGCCGCCAGTTCGAGGCCCTGCGCCCCCGGCGCATCATGCAATCACGCCAGATTGACGGACCCGAACTGGATCTGGATGCGCTCATTTCGGCGCAGGTCGACCTGATGGCGACGGGGCGGTGTGATGACCGGGTGTTTCAGGCATCGCGTCAGACCCAACGGGATCTGAGCGTTGCCTTTCTGATCGACACCTCCCGGTCGACTGAATCTGCTGTGGGTGACACCTGCGTCATTGACGTGGCGCGCGATGCGCTGGCGGCATTGGCGGGCGGCATCGACACCGTTGGTGATCGTTTGGGCATCTGGGGGTTTTCATCGTTGCGGCGTGACAGGGTGTTCGTGACCCGCTGCAAAGGGTTCGACCAGCCGATGAACGCGGCGACCATCAACAACATCTGTGCGCTTGAGCCGGGCCATTATACCCGGCTTGGTGCCGCCGTGCGCCATGTCAGCGCACAACTTGCCACCGAGACCGCGGCGCGAAAATTGCTGATTGTGCTGACCGATGGAAAGCCGAACGATCTGGATCACTACGAAGGCCAGCACGGCATTGAGGACAGTCACATGGCGGTGTCCGAAGCGCGCCGCCTTGGGCAGGTCGTGCACGGGATTGTCATTGACGAAGATGGGCAGGATTGGTTCGCCCGTATCTTTGGGCGGGGCGGTTTCCATTTGCTTGCGCGCCCTGAAAAGCTGACCCGCGTGCTGCCCGACATCTACCGAGCCCTTACACAGGAGACCTGATATGACCCGTTTTGCCCTGACCATCCTTGCGATTTTTCCGACCCTGACCCAAGCGGCAGGGTTTGAGCGACCCATCCCACAGGCCCAGTCGGCCACGGCTGAGTGGTGGTTTTTTGCAGCCTCGGTTGCATTGCTGACAGCGCTCTTGGCGGTGCATCTGCTGGTCCGCAGGCGATGACCAGACAGGGCTGGGGCGTGACAAAGATCGCGCTTGTGCTCTATCCCTTTGGTGTGGGCGCGGTTGCGGTCAATCTGTTCTTTGCGGGGCTCATCGCTTCGTGGTTGGGATTGCCCATTATCCCACCGGTTTGGTCGGTGATAGGCGGGGTCATCCTCGGCGTTCCAGTCACATGGATTTTTGCGCGACATATCAGAACATTGATGGATCGTGCTGATGACGGCGGTCATGACATCAGTTCATGATCAGGCGGGGTCGCGCCAAGGTGGGGGGTGACGAAGATACATGGCTTTGGCACGCCGCGATTGACTCATGGCCAATCGCGGCGCAGGGTCATTCCAGTGACTGCAAAAGGCCAGGGCTTGAACAGATGACGTTCGCGTTTGTAACATCTCAAGGACGCCGGGCAACGGGCTGCAACCTCGTTACCTAGATGGGTCGATCCCGCTGTTAAGCGGCAATTCATGGTGCCAAAACGCGCCTATCCCGTCCCCTTTTTACACTGATTTTACATGACACATATCCCTCAACTTCGGCTTGCCATTGATATTGGCGGGACATTTACGGACACGGTTTTGGTAGATGGCGCAGGCCAGGTTCTGGCATCAACCAAAACACTCACAACGCCTGCCGATCCAACTGACGGTGCGCTTGCCGGTGCGCGGCATGTGCTGGAGCAAGCGGGCAAAGACTGGACCGATATCGGTGGGTTCATTCATGGCACGACACTGGCCACCAACGCGCTGATTGAACGGCGCGGGGCCTGTGTGGCCAGCATCACCAACGCCGGTTTCCGCGACATTCTCGAAATCGCTTATGAACGGCGTTATGCGCAATATGACATCAACCTTGTCAAAGCGGATCTGATCGTGCCGCGCGCGCGCAGCTTTACCATTGGGGGCCGGATGGATGTTCAGGGACAGGAGTTAACCCCCCTGGACCGGAGTGCCATCACAACCTTGGTCGGCGAACTCAAGGCGTCGGGCGCGGATGCCGTGGCAGTCTGCCTGCTGCACAGTTATGCCAACTCGGCGCATGAGATTGCGCTGCGTGACCTTTTGGGGGCGGCGCTGCCGCATCTTCACATCTCGCTCTCGCACGAGGTCAGCCCGGAAGCGCGTGAATTTGATCGTTTGTGCACGACCATCGCCAATGCCTATGTGCAGCCGCTGATGGCCCGATATTTGGATGAATTCCAAACGTTTTTTGCGGGGCAGGGGCTGAACTGTCCAATCCTGATGATGACAGCCGGGGGCGGTATGACGACGCTGGAGACGGCTGCGCGCCTGCCGATCCGGTTGGTTGAATCCGGCCCTGCCGGAGGGGCCATTCTGGCCGCCCGGATTGCCGCGCAGACAGGCGAGCGTGCTGTTTTGTCATTCGACATGGGCGGCACCACAGCAAAGCTTTGTCTGATTGACGATTATCGTCCGCAGATGGCGCGGCAGTTTGAAATTGCACGTGCCGCGCGGTTTATCAAAGGCTCCGGTCTGCCGGTTCGGATCCCGGTGCTTGAGATGATTGAGATTGGCGCGGGCGGCGGGTCTATTGCCGGGGTGGATCGTTTGGGGCGTCTGACGGTGGGACCGCAAAGTGCTGGTGCCGAACCCGGACCCGCCGCTTTTGGCAAGGGTGGCACTGCCCCCACGGTCACAGACGCGGATGTGACGCTTGGGTATATTCAACCCGACCGTTTTGCCGAAGGGCGGTTGCAGATCGACCAGGACGCGGCAGCGCGGGTATTGTGCTGCGGCGTCGGGGATGCCTTGGCGCTGGATGCGACTTTGGCTGCGCGGGGGGTGAGCGAGATTGTCGATGAAAGCATGGCAAGTGCGGGCCGCATGCATGCCGTGGAATCGGGCAAGCAAATCGATACCCGACTGATGATCGCCTTTGGTGGCAATGGCCCGTTGCATGCGACCCGCGTGGCACGGCGTGCGGGTGTGTCGCGCATTTTGATCCCGCGCGATCCCGGTGTTGGCTCGGCTGTTGGGTTTCTCTTTGCGCCGGTGGGCTTTGAAATTGTGCGCTCCCGCTATGCGCTTCTTGATGGCATGGACGTGGCTGGCCTGAACAACTTTCTGACGACGATGACCGATGAGGCCACACAAGTGGTCCACCAAGGTGCGCCAATCGGTACGCTCAGCACGCGCAGACAAGCATTTATGCGCTATCACGGGCAGGGGCATGAGATTGAGATTGACCTGCCTGAACGTGATCTGACGACGGATGACATCGAGACCCTGCGCACAGCATTTGAACTGGAATACGGTCGTCAGTTCAGCCGCGCGGTGCCGGGGATGGACATTGAGGTGCTCAATTGGGCGGTGCATGTATCATCGGCGGCACCCGCTCTGACAAAGATAGCGAAGGGGGGTACGCACCACCCTGCAACGCCCACGGATACGCGTGAGATCATCTGTGATGTGACAGGCAGCCTCGTCCGCGCGGGCATCTTTGACCGCGCCAAGCTGGAGACTGGCAGCACCCTGAACGGACCCGCGTTGATTACCGAAGCACAAACGACAACCCTTGTCAGTGCGGACTTTTCTGCGCGCATTGATGGGGTGGGCAACATCTGGCTTTCCCGACTGACGGAGGTGGTGACATGAACCAGAACGACACCCGATTGCAGGTTATGTGGAATCGCCTTTTGGCTGTGGTTGAAGAACAGGGTCAGGCGCTGATCCGGGCCGCGTTTTCGCCAATTGTACGTGAATGCGGTGACATATCTGCGGGGATTTTTGACGCTCAGGGCCGGATGCTGGCACAGGCCGTGACCGGCACGCCGGGGCATATCAACACCATGGCCGAGGCCGTCAAAACCCTGCGCGCACGCTTTGCGATGGCTGATATGCAACCGGGTGACATCTATATGACCAACGACCCGTGGATCGCTTCGGGGCATCTGAATGATTTCTTGCTGATGATGCCGGTGTTTCATCGTGGCGCTGTGATCGGCTTTACCTCCTGCACCTCGCATCTGGTTGATCTTGGCGGCCTTGGCATGGGGCCGGAAGGGTCAGATATCTTTGACGAAGGGTTGCTGATCCCACCGTGCAAACTGGTTGATCAGGGCGCGGTTAATGGCTTGCTTCTGGATATTGTCAAAGCCAACTCGCGTGATCCGATTGCCAATGAGGGTGACATCTATGCGCTTATTGCGTGTTGCGAAGCGGGCGCGCGGCGCTTGTCTGGCATGATGGATGAATTTGGCATCGACGATCTTGATGCGTTGGCTGACCACATCATCGACACTTCGCGGCGCGGCACGCTTGCGGCAATTGCGGACCTGCCCAAGGGTATTTTTCAAAGCACGCTGGTGATTGACGGCTATGAAAGCCCCATCACCTTACAGGCTGCGCTGACCATCGCTGAGGATCATCTGTTGCTTGATTTTGCTGGCACCTCTGCCTGTTCGGCCAAGGGGATCAACGTGCCGCTTAACTATGCCACGGCCTATGCGGTCTTTGCCCTGCGGTGCATCATCGGATCCGATATCCCCAACAACGCGGGCTCGCTTGGCCTGTTTCGTGTGGTGGCACCAGAAGGGTGTATCCTGAACGCGGTGGCACCCAGCCCGGTGGCCATGCGCCATACGATTGGTCAGATGACGCCCGATCTGGTCTATGGCTGTCTGACCCAGGCCCTGCCCGGTCAGGTGCCTGCCGAAGGGGCGTCCTGCATGTACGACCTGCCACTGCGTCACGTGCCAGAGGCGGTTGGGCGCGGGGATACTGAATTTGCGCTGGAACTTGTGTTCAATGGGGGTACGGGCGCGCGGCCTGACTTTGACGGGCTGTCCGCAACTGCCTTTCCCAGCGGCGTCTGGGGTAGCCAGATTGAAACAACCGAGGCTGCTGCCCCGGTTTTGATCACCAAACGCGAGTTGCACCCTGACAGCGGGGGGGTGGGCAGAA
This sequence comes from Sulfitobacter sp. SK011, assembly GCF_003352065.1. Classification (NCBI taxonomy): domain Bacteria; kingdom Pseudomonadati; phylum Pseudomonadota; class Alphaproteobacteria; order Rhodobacterales; family Roseobacteraceae; genus Sulfitobacter; species Sulfitobacter sp. SK011. The sequence continues at coordinate 3,198,744 of NZ_CP025803.1, read as the reverse complement.
TGCGGGGCGGATTGGGCCAGAGTATCGCGTTGAAATCATCCAAGGACGAGGACATCATGCTGTTTTTATCAGTTGAGCGGATCAATACCCCGGCAGCGGGCCGTCATTGCGGCGGTGCTGGCGCGCCGGGACGTATCCGGCTTGGCGCGCAGGGTGCTGACCTGCCTGGAAAGGGGACAGTACGCATTCCTGCGGGTACCACATTGCTGTTTGAAACCCCCGGCGGTGGTGGGTTCGGAAACCCGACAGAGCGTACACCCGCGGCCGTGGCCCGCGACATTGCTGACGGTCTGATCTCACTCGAAGCAGCACAACAACTCTATGGAGCAAAGCCATGATCCATCCCTCACGCGGGCGCGCCCGATTTGGCTTTCTGGTGCCGTTCACGAACCGCAATCTGGAACCCGACATGGCCCTTTTACGCCCAACCGGTGTGTCGTTGCATTTTGCGCGGATGGGCGGTTATGACCGTGATGAGATACCGGATGCGGATCAGATGCACGGGCTTGGTACGGCGGATCTGGACGGGCCGCTGGAGATGCTGATGGGGGTCAGGCCGGATGTGATATTCTACGGCTGCACCTCAGCCACGCTGACACATGGGGCGGCGTTTGACCGTGATCTGGCGGCAAGGATCGCGGCGCAAAGCGGTGCAAAGACCGTTACAGCAGCGGGCGCATTGGTGCATGCACTGCGCGTGGTGGGGGCAAGGCGCATCGGTTTTGCCTCGCCATATGTCTCTGGCATCAACGACATGGCGATTGCGTTTTTGGCCAGTGAAGGGGTCAAGACCATCGCCCGTTCCGAAGTGACCGCGATATTGGATAATGACGGCCAAGGGGCGATGACCCCGGACCGGGTTCTGGCGCTGGGGCGCGCGGCGGACCATGCAAATGCGGATGCAATTGTGCTGTCGTGCACTGACATGCGGTCGGTCGAAACTTTGCAGCGGCTTGAGGATGCGCTTGGCAAGCCAGTGATCACCTCAAATCAAGCCATGCTGTTTCAGGCTCTGCAACTGGCAGGGATGGACGATGCATTGCAAGGTTTTGGGGCGGTGTTGGCCCGGAAATGGGGATGAATACCATGCCGCGTATTTTGTTGCACAACGATGATTGCCGGTCTTTGGCTGAATGGCTGCGCGCGGCCTATCCCGATGCGGATTTTGAAACCTGCGAAAGCTATGACGCCCTGCCGGGGACATTGGCGCGCTATCGTCCTGATGTCGTGTATTCGGTGCGGTTTGCAGGCACTCAAGGCTTTCCACGGGACGCACTGTTTGGGGAACATGCACCCCGCTGGATCGCCAACGGCGGGGCAGGGACCGACCATTTTGGCGCATGGGATCCTGCGCAAATTACCGTGACCAACGCCGCCGGGGTCGCCGCCGATATGATGGCGGAATACATCATGGGTGGCTTCTTGCATTTCAGCCTCGATGTCCCTCGATTTCAGCGCGACAAAGCGGCCAGGTTCTGGGACCCCGCGCGCATGGTGGTGCCGCTGCGGGGTAAGACATTGGTGATTGTTGGCTTGGGTCACACGGGCCGGGCCTTGGCGCTGAAGGCAAAGGCGTTTGGCATGATCGTGATCGGGACGCGTGCGCATCCCAAGGCCACCGCTCATGTGGACGAAGTTTATGGGGCGGATGATCTGCTTGCCGTGATGCCGCGCGCTGATTTTGTCGCTGTTTGCACGCCGCTGATTGGCAGCACCCAAAACCTGATTGGCGCAGGGCAAATCGCGGCGCTGAAGAAAGGTGTCGTGCTGGCCGATGTGTCGCGCGGTGGTGTGGTGGATCAGCTGGCGCTTGGGCGCGCGTTGGAAAGCCGTCACATCGCAGGCGCGGTTTTGGATGTGTTTGAAGTGGAGCCTTTACCCAAAGATAATCTGCTTTGGCAGGCAGATAATGTGATCATCTCGCCGCATTGTTCGTCAGTCTATGCGGAATGGGGCCGCGAGTCCTTTGATCTGTTTTTGGAAAACCTGGACTGTTGGATGCGCGACGCGCCGTTGCGCAATGTGGTTGATCCGAAGCTGGGGTATTGACTGAAATGCGCGCTTGACAAATCAACTGGACAGGTGTGTCTAATTAACCCAAAGCGCAGGGGGAGACAGGCCACATGAAATCGCATTACAGGGTTGTCGTTATTGGTGGCGGGGTCGTTGGGGCCTCGGTTCTGTATCATCTGGCCAAGCTGGGATGGAGCGATGTGGCGCTGGTTGAACGGTCGGTGTTGACGGCGGGGTCAAGCTGGCACGCGGCGGGCGGCATTCATGCGCTGAACGCGGACCCCAACATCGCCCAGTTGCAGGCCTATACCATCGACCTGTTGAGCGAGATTGAGAAAGAAAGCGGCCAGAATATCGGCTTGCACATGACCGGTGGTCTGACCATGGCTGGTACGCCGGACCGATGGGAATGGCTGCAATCGGCCTACCGTACCTTCCAATCCATCGGGATCGAAGATTGTCGTCTGGTCAGCGTCGAAGAAGCGGTCGAACTGAACCCGATCATGTCGGGCGAGGGCTTGCTTGGAGGAATGTGGGCGGACCGGGAGGGGTATATTGATACCACAGGCACGGTGCACGCCTATGCCACGGCGGCCAAGAAACGTGGGGCCACGGTGATCGAACATAACCGTGTGCTGGAGCTTAATCAGACTTTGCAGGGCTGGGATGTCGTAACCGAAAAAGGCACCATTTCATGTGAGCATGTTGTCAACGCCGCCGGTCTTTGGGCCAAGCAGGTCGGGCGCATGGCGGGGGTGGAATTGCCTGTGGCCCCTCTCAAGCATCACTACCTGATCTCGGACACGATCCCGCAATTGGAAGAGCTTGATTTCGAGGTTCCGATGACCGTCGATCTTGAGGGGTTCACCTATCTGCGTCAGGATCAAAAGGGTGTCCTGCTGGGCATCTACGAGGTCAACACCGAACACTGGGCGATGGACGGTGCCCCGTGGGATTATGGCATGGAACTGTTTCAGGAAGACACAGACCGCATCGAACATGAACTGACGCTTGGCTTTGAACGGTACCCTGCCTTGCAGGACGTGGGGGTGAAAACTTGGGTCAACGGCGCGTTTACCTTCAGCCCGGATGGCAATCCATTGGTCGGACCGGTGCGGGGCAAGCGCGGATATTGGTCGGCCTGTGCCGTCATGGCCGGGTTTTTGCAGGGCGGCGGGGTCGGCAAATCACTGGCCGAATGGATGATCCACGGCGAGCCTGAGGCGGACGTCTATGGCATGGATGTCGCGCGCTACGGCGTCTGGGCTGAGAACAAGCAGTACATCAAGCAAACCACAGGACAGTTTTATTCGCGCCGTTTCGTGATGACCTATCCCAACGAACAACTGCCTGCGGGACGGCCGCTTAAGATGACGGGATGTTATGGGGATATGGATGCCGTGGGGGCCAAATGGGGGCAAAGCTGGGACCTTGAAGTGCCGCTATATTTTGCCCCCCCCGGTTTTGAGGAAACGCCATCGCTGCGGCGGTCCAATGCCCATGACATCGTGGGGGCCGAATGCCGCGCGGTGCGGAGCCGTGTGGGGCTGCTGGATATCACCGCATTTTCGCGATTTGAGGTCACAGGGGAAAATGCGGAAAGCTGGTTGAACAACTTGATGGCCAGCAAGCTGCCTGCACCGGGCCGCGCTAAATTGGCCCCGATGCTGGGCCACGATGGGCGGCTCAAAGGGGATCTCACGATCTTTAACTGGGGTGATGGGACGTGGTGGATCACTGGGTCTTATTATCTGCGTGCCTGGCATATGCGGTGGTTTGACGATCACCTGAGCGATGGTGTGCGGGTCCGTGATCTGGGTGATGAAATGGCTGGGTTTTCGTTGGCCGGGCCGAATTCACGTGATGTGCTTAAAGCGGCGCTCAGCGATGGCGATGCGGATGCGCTCAGGTTCATGGGCTGTGGTGCGATGGATGTCGGGCTGGTGCGGTGCAAGGTTGGCCGTTTGTCGGTTGCGGGCGAGTTGGGATATGAACTGCACTGCCGTGCGGGTGACATGAAGGCGCTGCGCGATACGCTGCTGAAGGCGGGCGCGGAATACGGGATGATCGAATACGGCTTTAACGCGTTGTTGTCGTTGCGGTTGGAAAAGTCCTTTGGCATTTGGTCGGCGGAATTCACCCAAGGATATACACCGGGTCAGACCGGTATGGATCGTTGGATCGATTGGTCCAAGGATTTCGTGGGCAAAGATGCGGCGATGAAGGAACGTGATGCCGGCACGCCGGACAAGGTTCTTGTAACGTTAGAGATTGACGCGACAGATGCGGACGCGACAGGGTACGAACCCGCATGGTCTGGCGATAAGAAGATCGGTTTCATCACCTCGGGCGGATACGCGCATACGCTGGGCAAATCACTGGCCATGGCGCTGATTGACAAGGAATACGCAAGCGAGGGCAGCACATTATCCGTGCATGTGGTCGGCGTGGAACGCGCAGCAAAAGTAATCGCGCCCTCACCCTACGACCCTGCGGGCAAAGCGATGAGGGCATGACCGCGCCCGGCCAAACCCGCCGGGGCGGGCGGCGTGGTGCTGCGGCAGCAGCGGCCAAGGGCCCGAAGCGCCGTGTGGATTATCGCACCCTGCGCAATCCGTTCCCACCCGTGCCGCTGTTCAGTGAGGATCGTATCGCCGTCATGCACGAGACAGCGCTGCATGTACTCGAAGAGCTTGGCATTAAAGTCCTGCTGCCGCAGGCACGCGCTATCTTCAAGGCTGGCGGTGCCCGGGTGGATGAGGACAGCGAGATGGTCTTTATCGGGCGCGATATTGTGATGACGGCGGTGGGGTCCGCGCCCAAATCCTTTGTCCTCAAAGGGGGGGACGAAGGCCGCGACCTGACCATGGAGTTGGGCGCACTGACCATACAAGCGGGTGCTGGAGCGCCGCATGCAACAGACCTTGTGCGCGGCCGGCGGCCCGGCTCTTTGCGCGACTTTTCCGAATTTACACGGCTGGTGCAACATTTTGATGTGCTGCATCTGCAAGGCCCCGCCGTGGAGCCACAGGACATTCCCATCCATGAGCGCCACTATGCGACCGCCCACGCCGTCCTGAGCCAATCCGACAAGGTGCCGTTTGTATTCTCGCGCGGCACCCCGCAAGTCATGGAAGGGTTCGAAATGATCCGCGATTTTCGCGGGCTTTCAGATGCGGATTTTGCGGCGCAGTCGTGGTGCTATACAATCATCAACACCAATTCCCCACGTCAGATCGACATCCCCATGGGGCAAGGCATCATCGACTTTGCCCGCGCAGGTCAGGCGGCGGTGATCACGCCCTTTTGCCTGATGGGCGCAATGGCCCCTGTGACGGTCGTGGGTGCGGTTGTCCTTAGCCACGCCGAAGCATTGGCGGCCATCACGCTCAGCCAATTGTCGCGGCCCGGTGCGCCGGTGCTCTATGGGGCTTTTGCCTCCAATGTCGATATGAAGTCGGGCGCGCCGGCCTTTGGGACGCCTGAACAGGTCAAGGCGAGCCTTGCCTGTGGGCAACTGGCGCGCATGCTGGGCCTGCCGTGGCGCAATGCGGCGGGGTGTGCGGCCAACATCAACGATGCCCAGGCCGCGCATGAAACCCAAATGAGCGCCTGGGGCGCGATGTTGTCGGGCTGCACGATGCTGATCCACGGGGCGGGGTGGATCGAAGGGGGGCTGACCGTATCCTACGAAAAGCTGATCACCGATATCGACATGCTGCAATCGCTTGCTGAACTTTGCCTGCCCACACCTGCGGACGATGCGGCAATGGCGCTGGATGCGTTGAAAGAGGTGCAACCGGGGGGGCATTTCTTTGGGTGCGCGCATACGATGGAACGCTTTGAGACCGCGTTTTATGAACCCGTGTCCTATGATTGGTCCAACATCGGCACCTGGGCCGAGAACGGCAGTCTGGATGCAAATACCCGCGCGACCGCGATCTGGCAGGATATTCTGGAAGGGCCGCCCAACTTTACCCCCGACGCAGATAAGGTGGACGCCTTGCAAGCCTACGTCGCAAAACGCATCGAACAGGGCGGCGCACCGCCGGAAAGCTGAGCCATGACCGATCCTATCCCCCTTTATGGCAACACCAAAGTCACCCGCGAGGATTGGCTGAATGTCGCCCTGGACCTCTTGGTCAGCGAAGGCGTGGGCGAGGTCAAAGTGCTGTCCATCAGCGACCGCTTGGGGGTGTCACGGTCCAGTTTTTACTGGTATTTCAAAAGCCGCAAGGACCTGCTTGCGGCACTGCTGGAAAATTGGGAACAGGCCAACACCGCGCTGTTGATCCGGCATGCCGACATGCCAGCTGACACCATCACCGAAGCAGTGTGCAACCTGTCGCGTTGCTGGATTGATCCTGCACTTTTCAATCACAAGCTCGACTTTGCGATCCGGGAATGGGCGCGCCGGGATGGGGCGGTGCGCCGCCGGATTGATCAGACAGACGCGGCGCGGGTCGCGGCCTTTTCAGCGCTTTTTGAACGGTTCGACTATGCACCAGCCGAAGCCGAAGTCCGCGCACGGGTGATGTATTTCATGCAGGTCGGATATTATGCGCTTGAGCTGTCCGAGCCGATTGAGGAACGCCTGAAACGCGTCCATGACTATGTGTTGTGCTTTACCGGGCAAACCCCGCGCAAAACAGAGGTCGACGCACTTGTGGCCTATTCAATCAAAGCCAATCGGCAGGCCTAGGTGCGTTGCAATCTGGCGGAAACCTCAGCCTGGACCTTTTTGACAGCGGCATCCTTGACCGGGCCATAGCCCCTGATGTCCATCGGGGCGGCCAGCAGCGCCAGTTTTTCAGCGTCATCCATTTCTGCGGCGGCAACCTGAATCAGAACATCCTCGAACCATGCAATCAGGGCGACCTCCAACTTGCGATCTGCACTATAGCTGAACACATCCGCCCAAGTGCCGCGCAGGGCTTTCATGCGGGTCAATAGTTTAAAGACGTGACCCATCCACGGGCCAAAGCTGCGTTTGACGGGCCGCCCGCGTGTGTCGCGCCCCGTGGGCCAAAGCGGTGGGGCAAGATGGTATTTAATCTTGTAATCACCCTCAAAATCTGCGGCGATGCGTTGGGCGAAGCCCGACAAGTTGTGCAATCGTGCGACCTCGTATTCGTCTTTATACGCCATCAATTTAAACAGCGATTTGGCCGCTGCGACGCGTTGATCGTCGTTCAGATGCGGGGCCGCTGCGTCAAGCGTGGCCTTGTACCGTGCGGCATAGACGGCATTCTGATAGGCGGTCAGAAACGCCATGCGGCGGCTGATCAAGGTGGCGGGGCTGTCATCGGTGGGTGCCGTGTCTTGTGCAATTTCCAGCTTTGCAGGGGACACCGCCATCACCCGTCCGTAGGCAAAGGCAGCTTTGTTTTTTTCTGGTGCAACACCATTCAATTCAATCGCCTGAAAAAGCGCATCCAATGAGACAGGCACCAGGCCTTTTTGCCATGCGAACCCCAGCATCATCACGTTGGCAAATACCGCATCGCCCATCAGCGCCTCAGCCATCCGGTTGGCATCAAACGCCGCGAGGTTTTCCGCCCCCACAGCATCGGCGATGACCTGTTCGCGCAGGTCGATTTTCAGATCAGCATCCCGGTTCAGCACCAGATCACCGGTTGGCATCTCGGCCCGGTTCAGCACGATCCGGGTGCCGGATCGGTAATGCACAGAGGCTTTGGGCGCGGAACTGACCACCATGTCACAGCCGATAACGGCGTCCGCAGACCCCTGACCAATGCGGACCTGATGCACCTCTGCCGGTGTTTGGGCAATGCGGACATATCCCAGCACAGTGCCGAATTTTTGCGCAAAGCCGGTGAAATCGAGCACGCTTGATCCTTTGCCCTCCAGATGGGCCGCCATTGAAATAAGCGCGCCGACTGTCACAACGCCGGTGCCGCCAACGCCGGTGACCAGCAGGTTAAAGGGCGTATCAAGGGGCGGCAGATCAGGATTTGGCAGATCACAAACCAGCGCATCAATATCAAGCTCTGCGCCAGATTTCTTGCGCCTGCTGCCACCCTCGATGGTGACAAAGGAGGGGCAGAACCCATTCAGACAGGAATAATCCTTGTTACAGGTCGATTGGTTGATCTGGCGCTTGGTGCCGAACTCCGTCTTTTTTGGTTCAACGCTCAGGCAGTTTGATTCCAAAGAACAATCACCACAGCCCTCGCAGACCAGATCATTGATCACGACGAATTTTTTGGGGTCCGCCATCTGTCCACGTTTGCGTTTGCGGCGCTTTTCTGTGGCGCAGGTCTGCTCATAGATAAGAACGGTGACACCGGGGATGTCGCGCAATTCACGTTGCACGGTATCAAGATCGCGGCGGTGGTCGAAGGTTGTGCCGGCGGGAAAATCGGCGCGGGCGAATTTGTCGGGCATGTCTGACACAACTGCAATGCGCGCCACCCCTTCGGCGCGCGCAGATTGTGCGATGGCATGCACGGATACCGGACCATCCACCGGTTGCCCCCCTGTCATCGCAACAGCGTCATTGTACAAGACCTTGTAGGTGATGTTGGTTCGTGCTGCGACCGCCTGTCTGATGGCGAGCGAACCGGAATGGTACCACGTCCCTTCGCCCAAATTCTGAAAGATGTGTTTGCCGCCGTTGAAAAGCGAGGTCGCGACCCAAGGCACCCCTTCGCCGCCCATTTGCGCAAACCCGGCGGTGTCCCGGTCCATCCAGGAGGCCATCACATGACAGCCGATGCCGGATGCGGCCTTGGATCCCAGCGGCAATTTGGTTGATGTATTATGCGGACAGCCCGAACAAAAATATGGGGTGCGGTTGGCCCCCGAGACCTTCAATAGGACAGGGGGCGCGGCGGTTAATGCCTGCGCTTTTTGGGTCAGGTTTTCGCCCGGGAAAAAATCATTAAGCCGTGCGGCGATGATCGGGACCAACAGCAGCGGCGACAATTCCCCCGTCCACGGCACCAGTTCATCCAGATTTTCATCATGCTTGCCCACCATGCGCGCGGGTTTTGATCCGGGCCAGTCATAGAAGGCTTCTTTAAACTGCGATTCAATGATGCCGCGCTTTTCCTCAATGACCAGCACTTCACGCTTGCCCCGCACAAAATCCAGTGCGTCGCGGCGTGCCAAAGGCCAGACCATGCCGACCTTGTAGATGTCGATGCCAAGCGACCGGCACTTTGCCTCGTCCAGGCCCAAGAGCCGCAGCGCCTCCATCGTGTCGAGATGGCCTTTGCCTGTGGTCACGATGCCATAGGGTGCATCGCCATTGCCGTAGATATGGTGGTCAATCGGGTTGGCTTCGACAAAGGCCTGCACCGCGTCCAGCTTGTCATGCAGGCGCGTCTCAATGCCAGGTGAGGGCAGATCGCCCAGCCGAATGTGCAGACCGCCCGTGGGGGGCGTGTAGTCGGGGGTATGAAAAACGCGGTCAGGGCTCAGATCAACAGACGCACCGGATTCCACAGTTTCCGAGATTGCTTTGAACCCGACCCATGTGCCGGAAAACCGCGAGAGGGCGAAACCGTACTCACCAAAGCTTTGATATTCTGCCACCGATGCGGGGTTCAGCGTCGGCATGAACCATGCCATGAACGCCACATCAGACTGGTGCGGCATCGACGATGAGACACAGCCATGATCATCACCCGCCACCACCAACGCGCCCCCCTTTGGCGCGCTGCCATAGGCGTTCCCGTGTTTCAGGGCATCGCCCGAACGGTCCACACCCGGCCCCTTGCCGTACCACATGGAAAACACGCCATCGACCTGGGCCTGCGGGTCCAGATGTGCCTGTTGTGCACCTAGAACGGCAGTGGCTCCGAGGTCCTCATTCACCGCGGGCAGAAATTTGATCCCGGCCTTTTCCAACTGATCTGAGATGCGCCATAATTCCTGATCAAGCCCGCCCAGCGGTGACCCGCGATACCCCGACACAAACCCGCCTGTGTTCAACCCCGCGCTGCGATCACGCCGCGCCTGATCCAACATGATCCGCGCCAGCGCCTGTGTGCCGGTCATGAAAACCCGGCCCTGATCCAACGCATAGCGATCCTTGAGCTGATAGGTGGCAAAGGTATGGTCTGCGTTGGTCATGATGGGGCCTCCTCTTTGACCAGCATAATGCAGGTCTGCCGGTTTTTTCGCTCAAAAATCTTGGCAAAACCGGTTGTATATGAAAGGATTTTTCGTCATATTGGCTACACCCGAGAAAAATGACCAAGAGATGCCATGGACAGCACTGACCGCAAACTGATCCTTTTGCTGCAGCAGGATTCGCGCCTGCCCAATGCGCAGCTGGCCGAACGGCTGAACATCTCTGCTTCGGCGTGCTGGCGGCGCGTCAAGGCGTTGGAGGATGCTGGCGTGATTGCGCGCTATTCAGCTATCGTCAATCCAGATGCGATGGGTTTGAAGTTTGAAGCGATCGTGCATGTCCATCTGACCCGGCACGACACTGAGGCGCTTGGCCGGTTTATTGCAGCGGTGCAGCGGCGTGACGAGGTGACGGAATGTTACGCCACAACAGGTCAGGCTGATTACCACCTGCGCATCCTGTGTCGGGATATCGAGGCCTACAACGAATTTCTGGAAAAGTTTTTATTCGTGCAACCTGCGGTTAATTCAGCGCAGACAAACGTGGTGCTGCGACGGATCAAGTCGAACGCGCCTGTTGGGTGATATCGCGCTATCGCAAGCAATATCAGGGCTTAACGCGCTATCGTTCCAAAATTTAGCCGTGCATCCGCGCGTGGTTGCGGGTTAGGGTAATGGCGCTAACAGCGGCAGAACGTGATTCTGGACTGCCGGAAAAAACCGATAAAAGAAAAGTCTGGGAGGACATTCATGAAACATCACTTTTTTAAGGCGCTGATTACGAGCGCCGTACTGGCAACAGGTGCAGGTACCGCCGCAACAGCGGCAGAGTGCATTGCGCCTGCCAACCCCGGCGGCGGCTGGGATTTCACCTGCCGTCAGATTGGCAAGATCATGTTTGACATCGGCGCTGTTGATCAGCCCGTTCAGGTCACCAACATGGCCGGTGCTGGCGGTGGTCTGGCGTTCAGCCATGTGGTCAATGATCAGAACGACAATGCCGATCTGATCATCGCGGCATCATCTGCGACAACCACGCGTCTGGCGCAGAATGCCTATGCAGGGATGACAGCAGATCAGGTGCGCTTTGTGGGTGCCATCGGTGCCGATCCGGGGGTTATTGTCGTAGCTAAGGACAGCCCGATCCAGAATCTGACTGACATGGTTGATATGATCAAAGCCGATCCGTCATCGGTTGCATTTGCGGGTGGTTCAGCGGTTGGTGGTTTTGACCACATGAAACCTTTGATGATCCTGCAAAAAGCTGACTTCACCGACATCAAGTCCATCAAATACATCGGTGTTGACGGCGGCGCGGACGCAATTACGCAGACCGTCGGCGGTTTCACCCAAGCCATGACAGGCGATATGTCCGAGGTTGTCGGGTTTGTAAAATCCGGCGAAGTGCGGGTCATTGCGGTTCTGACAGAAGAGCGTGTACCGGGCTTTGAAGACATCCCAACTGCCAAAGAGCAGGGCTTTGATGTGGTTGCGGTCAACTGGCGTGGTCTCTATGTGCCCAAAGGCATCTCTGACGAAAAGTTCGAAGAATGGGCTGGCAAGCTGCAACAGGTTGCGGATAGCGACGAATGGAAAGCCGCGATGGAGGCCAATGGCCTTGCGCCGTTCACCAAAGTTGGTGGTGATTTCCAGTCCTATGTTGACGGATTGATTGCCGATATCAACACCATGTCCAAAGAACTGGGAGTAATCCAGTAATGGCTTCTGACCGGATTTTCGGTCTGGTCACCTTGTTCATCGCGCTGGCCTATATGGCCAGCGCGACAAAGATTCAGACCAGCTTTCTTGCCGATCCCGTGGGGCCAAAGGCGTTTCCACTGCTGATCGGTGGTGTCGCCGTCATTTGCGCGCTTGTGATGATCCTGCGCCCTGATCCTGACCCGGATTGGCCGGCGGCCAAGACATTTCTCTCTTTGCTCATCGCGGTGGTTGTGCTGGTTCTTTATGCGTATTCCCTAAAACCATTTGGGTTCATAATCCCAACGGTGATGGCCGCTGGCATCCTCAGCTATCAGATATCACCGCGTCCGGCCTCTGCCGCGCTGGCGGGTGTCGGTTTGTCGGTCGGGCTTTTCATTCTTTTCAAATTTGCATTGGGTCTGGGTCTTGTTGCCTTCCCGAAGGGCTGGTTTTAGACCATGGAACTCTTTTCAAATCTCGCGCTGGGCTTTGGTGTCGCCCTTTCGCCCTTCACTCTCATGCTGGCGATTGTTGGCTGTTTTCTGGGTACGATCATCGGGGCCTTGCCAGGGCTGGGGCCTTCAAACGGTGTTGCGATCCTGATCCCGATTACTTTTACACTGGGCCTTGATGCGACATCGGCTCTGGTCCTGATGACATCCGTCTACTACGGCGCGATGTATGGCGGGCGGATCAGTTCAATCCTGCTCAATATTCCCGGTGATGAACCGGCGTTGATGACCACGCTTGATGGCTATCCGATGGCCAAGGCCGGACGCGCCGGCGATGCGCTGGTGCTTTCCGGTGTGGCGTCATTTGTGGGGGCGTTTCTCGCGACTGTCGGTTTGATGCTGCTGGCCCCGATGCTGGCTCGGGTTGCATATTTCTTTGGCCCTGCTGAATATTTCGCGCTCTACCTGCTGGCGTTTTGTACGCTGGGCGGCATGGCGTCAAACAATCAGGCAAAGTCGGCGATTGCATCCTGCCTTGGCCTTGGCATAGCCATGATCGGTGTCGATAATAATTCCGGTATGCCGCGCCTGACGGGAGGCAATCTGCACCTGATGGACGGAATTGATTTTCTGGTGGCCATTGTCGGCCTCTTTGCCATTGCTGAGGTGTTCTTTTTCATCGAAAGCCACGGCAAGGGGTCTTCCATTGGCGTGAAGCTCGACAAGGTCGGTATCCCCTGGAAGGACATCAAGGAAACCAAATGGACGATGCTGCGGGCGTCCGGTGTGGGCTTTATCGCGGGTATTCTGCCGGGGGCGGGGGCATCGCTGGGGTCGTTCATGGCCTATATGTCGGAAAAATCCATTGCCGGTGAAAAGGGTGGTTTTGGGACAGGCGTGCCAAAAGGTGTTGCCGCACCCGAGGCAGGCAATAACGCCGCTGCGGGTGGTGCGCTGATACCGATGCTGACCTTGGGGGTGCCGGGGTCCGGTACAACGGCCGTGTTGCTGGCGCTTTTGATGACGCTGAACATCACGCCGGGGCCGACCCTGTTTACCGATAATCCAGAGGTCGTTTGGGGGCTGATCGCCTCGCTGTTGATTGCCAACGTGGTGCTGCTGCTGATGAACGTGCCAATGGTCAAGGTCTTTGTGAAAGTCCTGATGGTGCCTGCGTGGGTCCTTTTGCCGGGTGTGACGATGATCAGCTTTGTCGGCATCTACTCGCTTTCAGGAAGCTATTTCGACCTGTTGCTGATGGTTGGTTTCGGGGCACTTGGATACGTGCTGCGCAAGCTGGATATTCCAACCGTGCCGGTGATCCTGGGCATTCTGCTGGGCGGCAACATGGAAAATGCGCTGCGCCGCGCGATGGTGTTGTCGGATGGGGATGCAATGTTCCTGTGGTCCTCGCCGATCTCCATCGGTCTTTGGATATTCGCAATCGCGGGATTTGTGGCACCGATGTTCATGCGCAATATTCTCAGGAAACCACAGGCCGTGACGGATTGATCTGATGGTGCGGGTGTTGATCCCTTCGGGTGCGCTGGGTCTCAATTATGACAATGTCGCCCTGCAACGGGGGATCGACGCGCGGCCCGACATCATCGCGATTGATGGGGGCTCCACTGATAGCGGACCATCCTATCTGGGGCGGGGCGTGTCAAAATATGCCCGCGCTTCGACCAAGGTTGAATGGGCCGGTTTGATGGACGCGCGGGCGCAGGCGGGATGCCCTCTGGTGATTGGCACAGCGGGCACATGCGGTGCAGACGCAGCAGTCGACTGGATGTTGGACATCACCCGAGAGATCGCAGCAGAGCAGGGCAGGCCGCTTAAGATCGCGGTGCTGCGTTCACAACAAAATCCTGACGACATGGTGCGCGCGCTGGCGGCGGGCCAGATTACGCCACTGTCCAACGCCCCCGAGATTTCCGAACAAACGATCGTGAGGTGTTCCAACATCGTTGCTCTTGCCGGGGCCGAACAGATCGCAGCAGCGCTTGAAACAGATGCGGATATCATCATCGCGGGTCGCACCACGGATACTGCCATCATTGCTGCTTTGCCTTTGATGGAGGGCTGTGACGCCGGGGCCGCGTGGCACGGTGCCAAGATCGGTGAATGTGGTGCGCTTTGTGCAACCAATCCGCAATCGGGTGTGATCCTGGTCGATTTCGACGATGCGGGCTTCACCGTCACGCCGCTGGCCGATGGCGCGCACGCCAGCCCGCATACGGTCTCGGCGCATATGCTTTATGAGAATTCCGATCCTTTCATCCTGTTTGAACCGGGCGGGCATCTTGATGTAACAGACGCGCAGTACACGGCGCTGGATGACACCAGTGTCCGGGTGACCGGGTCAAAATGGGTCCCTTCGGATCAGTATACCGTCAAGCTTGAAGGCGCGCGCCCGGCGGGGTTTCAAACCGTGCTGATGGCGATCCTGCGCGATGCGCGATATGTGGCACATGCGGCAGAATGGGCCGCAGATATTGAGGCGAAATGCACTGCAAAAACCTGTGAACGGCTTGGTCTTTCGGTGCAGGATTTCAACATTGAACTGCGTCTGATGGGCCAGTCCGCCAGCTTTGGTGCGTTGGAAAGCCGCATGACAACGCCGACAGAAATTGGTGTGGTCGGGATTGTGACCGCCTCGACGGATGCGCTGTCGATGGAAATCGGCAAGCTTTTGAACCCCTATATGCTGCATCATCCGCTGACCGCCGATGAGGAACAACCGACCTTTGCCTTTCTGTTTTCACCCGCCGAAATGCCGCGCGGTCAGACCTATGAATTTGCGCTCAACCATGTGTTAACGCTGGATGACCCGATGCAGGCCTTTGCGCTTGAGGTGCTCGACGTATGAAAACGCTTGGCACACTTGTGCAAAAGGTACGGTCCAAGAATGCCGGTCCTTTCTGGCTGACAATCGACATCTTTTGCGGCTCGGAAGCGGCATATCAAGAAGTGCTGGGTCAGCTCAAAACGCAGAAAATTGCACAAGTGTTGGGGGCCAATACCCAGGATATCAAACGTTTTGATATTCCTTCCTTGAATGTCATCAAGATCAGCCTGCCGCGCCCGACGATCCAGGGATCAATCAAGGATCGTGATATGCACGGCGCATCCTGGGCAGCGCTGATCGCGGAAATGAACCTCTGAGGACCAGCCCCGCATGCCTTGACAAGTTGCAGCGTCTCAGGCCTTTTCGGATGAAAATACCCAACCAAAGGATACCGCCATGATGAAAACCCGCGCCGCCGTTGCCGTTGCCGCAGGCCAACCACTTGAGATCATGGACGTGAACCTTGAAGGGCCAAGGCGCGGTGAGGTTTTGGTTGAGATCAAGGCCACGGGTCTGTGTCACACCGACGAATTCACCCGCTCGGGCGACGACCCGGAGGGGATATTCCCGGCCATTCTGGGTCATGAGGGCGCTGGCGTCGTGCTGGAAGTCGGCGAAGGCGTTACGACGCTGGAACCTGGCGATCACGTGATTCCGCTGTACACGCCCGAGTGCCGCGAATGCGAGTATTGCCTGAGCGGCAAGACCAACCTGTGCCAGAAGATCCGCATCACCCAAGGCCAAGGCCTTTTGCCCGACGGCACTACGCGATTTTCGATGCTGGATGGCACCCCGATTCACCATTACATGGGGTGCTCGACCTTCGCCAATCACACGGTTGTTCCGGAAATTGCGCTGGCCAAGGTGCGCAAGGACGCGCCGTTTGACAAGATCTGCTATATCGGTTGCGGCGTGACCACGGGCATCGGTGCGGTAATCAACACAGCCAAGGTCGAGATCGGCGCGCGCTGCGTGGTGTTTGGTCTCGGCGGCATCGGGCTGAACGTTATTCAGGGGCTGCGGCTGGCCGGGGCTGATCAGGTGGTCGGTGTTGATCTGAACGACGACAAGGAGGAGGTCGGTCGCTATTTCGGCATGACCGATTTTGTGAACCCGAAAAACGTCGAGGGCGATCTGGTTGCGCATCTGGTGGACCTGACCAAGGGCGGTGCTGATTACACCTTTGATGCGACCGGTAATACCCAGGTGATGCGCACAGCCTTGGAGGCCGCGCACAAGGGCTGGGGCGAAAGCATCATCATCGGTGTTGCGCCTGCGGGTGCCGAGATTTCCACCCGGCCCTTCCAGCTTGTCACGGGCCGGGTCTGGCGCGGGACGGCGTTTGGTGGGGCCAAGGGACGCACCGATGTGCCCAAGATTGTCGACTGGTACATGGACGGCAAGATCGAGATCGACCCGATGATTACCCACAAGCTGACACTGGACGAGATCAACCATGGTTTTGATCTGATGCATCAGGGCAAGAGCATCCGCGCCGTGGTTGAATTCTGAGCCACACCGCGTTGCCGCCGATCCCGTATATCGCCACGGGTTTTGTCGTGGCGCTCGCCAGCCGTGCGGGCCTATCTTTGGTGAATGTACCGGCTGGATAGACCAAAGCGGCGTTTGCCCAGCCAGCAGACCGCGAGGCCGTGATTGTCACCTTGTTGGCCACTGCATCCGGGATCAGCCTTCTTGATATCAGCGCGCCGGTTTGAGGATTGCTGATTGGGGGCGCGGTTTACCTGATCGGCAAAGGCAGTGAGCTAGGCCAACTGCCGCAACGGTAGGTGTTGCATCCGGTATCTGGTCTTTACAGTCTTAAGTTGTGCGCTAATTTCAACCCATAGTTCAACTGACCGGAGCCACGCACATGCAGATCACTGTCAACGGAACCGATCATAAGATTGATGTCGAGGATGACATGCCGCTGCTTTGGGTGCTGCGGGATGTCGTCGGGATCACCGGACCAAAGTATGGGTGCGGTATCGCGCAATGCGGGGCGTGTACGGTGCATGTCGATGGGGTTGCCGTGCGTTCGTGCCAATTGGCTGTGGGTGATCTGGACGGTGAGGTCACCACCATCGAAGGGCTGGGCACGCCTGAGGCTCTGCACATCGTGCAGGCCGCATGGGTGGAACATCAGGTTGCGCAATGTGGATACTGTCAGTCAGGTCAGATCATGCAGGCGGCATCCTTTCTGGACCTGAACCCCGCCCCAACCGACGATCAGATTGATGCCGCGATGAGCGGAAATTTATGCCGTTGTGGGACCTATCCGCGTATTCGCGCAGCGGTCAAGACGGCTGCGGCCAAATTGCAGGGGGTTTGAGGTATGGGGCGCATCAAGACCATCGCACGGCGCAGTTTTCTGGTCGGGTCTGCCGCTGTTTTTGGCGGTGTGGCATTTGGCACCTATATGTACAAGCGCGACGTCGCGAACCCGTTGCTGGCGGATGTCAAAGCAGGTGAGGCGACCTTTAATCCGTTTGTCAAAATTGACGCGCAGGGGGTCACATTGATCACGCCGCGGGCTGATGTGGGGCAGGGGGCCTATTCAATCCAGGCGCATCTGATTGCCGAGGAAATGGATGTCGACCTCGCAACCGTGCGCATTGATCCCGGCCCGCCAAGTGCCGCGTATTACAACGGGGTTGTCGGGGCCGAGGCCATGCCGATTGCGGCAACATCTGACACGGTTCTGGCGCGCACTGGCCGCGGGGCGGCCGATGTTCTGGGAAAGCTTTTGGGTTTGCAGATAACGGGTGGCTCTTCAACAGTTCCCGACATGTATGAGAGATTGCGCACCGCCGGTGCGGTGGCACGCGAGACGTTGATTTCGGCGGCAGTTGAGCAGACCGGCTTGCCGCGTGAGCAGTTAAAGACTGACATGGGGGCTGTGGTTCTGCCTGATGGCACACGGTTGGACTATGTCGATCTGGCTGCCACCGCGGCAGAGATTGAGCCGGTTCAGGACGTCACGCTGCGCGATCCTGCGACATGGAAATATCTGGGGAAGCCGCAGGTGCGCACGGATATTCTGGCCAAGTCGACGGGCACGCAAACCTACGGCATTGATATGGTGATGGATGGGATGGTCTATGCAACCACGCGCACAAACCCGGCCATTGGTGGCGGCATGCTGGGCTTTGATTCAAGCGTCGCGGACAAGATGCGCGGCGTGCAGGCGATCTTGCCGATCAAAGGTGGTATCGCGGTCGTCGCTGATAACACGTGGCGGGCGTTCCAGGCAGCGCTGGCAGTGGAATGCGATTGGGGCCCGTCGCCCTATGTCAGCGATACAAAGGCACAGTTTGAAGCGGTCGCAGCTTCTTTTATGGATGATTTCCAAGACAGCCGGTTCAAGGATCTGGGCGACGTTGAGGCGGCATTTGGCGAAGGCGAGGTCTTTGAGGCCGAGTACCGCATACCCTATCTGGCCCATGCGCCGCTGGAGCCAATGTCAGTGCTGGTGCGCCTGTCAGACGGGCGGCTCGACATTTGGACCGGCACGCAAATCCCGCGTTTTATGCAGGACAATGCGGCAAAACTAGCAGGGTTCGAGGCGGACGCGGTTCATGTGCATGTGTTGATGTCCGGCGGCAGCTTTGGGCGGCGGCTTGAAGATGATTATGTTTTGCAGGCTGTTGAGATCGCCATGCAACTGCCCGACACACCGATCAAGATGGTCTGGACCCGCGAAGAGGATTTCACCCACGATTTTCCCCGACCTCTGGCCATCGCGCGCGGGCGCGGCAAAGTGATGGACGGCGCAGTTGACGCCTTTGATCTGCGCATTGCCGCGCCTTCTGTGGCGGAATCGTCTCTGGCCCGGCTCGGTCAACCCGCGATTGGGCCGGACGTGGCGATTGTCGCAGGTGCCTGGGACCAGCCGTTTGACATTCCAAATTACCGGGTGACCGGATACCGGGTGCCGGCGATGGTGCCGATCTCGTCCTGGCGATCGGTCGGGGCCTCGGGCAATGGATTTCTGCACGAGAGTTTCATGGATGAGATGTGCCATGCGGCGGGTGTTGACCCTTTGGCCGAACGGCTGCGTTTATGTTTCCACGAACCATCAAAAAAGGTGCTTGAGGCGGTTGGCGAGATGTCCGGTTGGGGCAGCGCGCTGGAACCACGCCGGGGGCGTGGACTGGCGTTTACACTGGCCTTTGGTGTGCCAGTGGCACAGGTGGTTGAGGTGACAGACACCGATAAAGGCATTCGCATCGACAAGGTATTTGTGGCCGCTGATGTGGGCCGGGTGATTGATCCGGTGAACTTTGAAGCGCAGGTGAGCGGTGGTGTGATCTGGGGGTTGGGGCATGCGATGAACTGTGAACTGACCTATCAGGGGGGCGTCGCCCAGCAGGACAATTACCATGCGTTTGAGGGGATGCGCCTGTATCAGACGCCAGAGATTGAAGTGCGGGGGCTGGAAAACGGCGACAAGATCAGGGGGATCGGAGAGCCCGGCGTGCCTCCGGCGGCACCGGCGCTGGCCAATGCGATCTTTGCCGCAACGGGTCAGCGGATCAGGGAACTGCCGCTGTCAAAATCAGTGAGGTTTGTCTGATGCGGATGCTTATTGCCGTGATGTTTATCGCGCAGCCACTGGCCGCGCAGGACGTGACCGTGACCCGTGAAGAAGGGCTGGCGGCCTGGGACCGTGTGTTTGCGGTGGCGTCCCACCCGCGCTGCACCAATTGCCATGTGGGAGAACAAGGCGCGCCGATGTGGGACGGGTTGGGATATGGCGAGGACAGGGTGCACGGGATGAACGTGCGCGCTGACGAAAGCCGCATTGGTGCCGAAAGTGTGCCGTGCCGCACCTGTCATGTCACCAGCGCATCTGAAAACACAGTACCGCACGCGCCGCCGCATATCGATGAAGCGTGGCGGTTGCCGCCTGCTGAATTTTCGTGGCTGGATAAAACCAGCGCCGAGATTTGTGCACAGATGCGCAACCCCGATACCAATGATGGCCATAGCATCGCTGAATTGATGGACCACGTGAAGACATCCAAATTCGTAAACTGGGGTTTTGCGCCCGGTGCAGGGCGTTCAATGCCACCCGGCAGCACAACGCAGTTGGCGCAAGATCTGGACGTATGGGGGGCTGCAGGAACGCCTTGCCTGGATGGCTGATGGCACCCTGTGCCGCTGATGCCGCGCAAGGTATTTAAGAAAAGGGTGAAGGGGGAAGAAGGGCGTTAAAAGCTCTGGTTCAATTCATCAGCGGCCGGGATTTCGCTTTCACGTCGGGTAATGTAGGCCAGCAGTTCTTCGTTCTTTGCCGCGTCCAGTGTTGGTTCCTGATACTCGCTGAGCATCTTTCTGGCATGCTTCAGGGCACGTTCGGTAATCTCGACCGATCCATCTGCCTGCCATTGTTCGATGGAATTGTTGTCGAAAAGCTCTGGCATGAAATAGGCCGTTTGAAAGTTCTCTTGGGTATGCGGATGACCCAGGTAATGCCCGCCCGGCCCCACATCGGGAATGGTGGCCAAAGCCGCGTCAAAGTCATCAAAGTTGGGTCCCTGGGCCATGCGGTAGGCCATGGCGCATTGTTCGGCATCGACCATGAATTTGGCCACCGAGCAATGCATGCCGGCCTCATTCCACCCCGCAGAATGCCAGATGTAATTTGCCCCCGCATGCATGACAGCAGAAAGTGTCGTCGCACTTTCATAACCCGCTTGCGCGTCAAATGTCTTGGCCCCGCCCAGCGTATTTGAGGTGCGCCAAGGCA
Organism: Sulfitobacter sp. SK011; assembly: GCF_003352065.1. Classification (NCBI taxonomy): domain Bacteria; kingdom Pseudomonadati; phylum Pseudomonadota; class Alphaproteobacteria; order Rhodobacterales; family Roseobacteraceae; genus Sulfitobacter; species Sulfitobacter sp. SK011. The sequence goes on along the minus strand of NZ_CP025803.1, from coordinate 3,177,878 downwards.
CGCCGTAAAACCGCGCCATCTGACCAATCATGAAATTCATCAGCGATATTTCGGGTGTCCCAGCCATGGGTGCGCCGGATTTCATGCTGACCGTGCTGAGGTAATGGCCGTAGATCGCAGGACAGCCCTTGCGCACAACCTGTGTGTAGGCCAGCGCGCTGAGGGCCTCTGCATTCAACTGCGCCACAGATGCCGCGACAGATGCGGGTGTGTTCGCCCCACCCAACACGAAGGGTGAGCAGAGCACCGGCTGGTTTGCCCTGTTAAACGCGCGCATTGCGCCCAGCATCGTTTCGTCCCAGACCAGTGGCGAGTTGCCGTTGCAATTGCCTGTCACCACAGGATGCGTGTCAATGAAATCAGCCCCAAACAGGATCTGGCACATCTCGATCACATCCTCGGCGTTTTTCGGGCTGGTGGTCATGCCCATGAAAGTCTTGTCAGAATATTTCATCGAACTGTAGGTGATGCGCAAATGGCGTTGGCTGATCGGGTGATCATAGGGTTCCACGATGTGATGCGCTGATGAATGTAGCGCCGGCATCATCTGGGCCAGTTTGTGGAACATCGCCAGATCATCAAGCGTGGGATTGCGGCGCACATCCTCAAGATCACGCAGATAGGGGGCCCCGGTCATCGGGACAAAGATGCATTTGTTGCCGCCGAGGGCGACGTTTTTTTCAGGGTCGCGGGCGTGGTAGGTGAAGGCAGCCGGGATCGTGGCAATCAAATCACGCACCAGCGCGCGGTCCAGATAGACCCTGTCGCCTTTCACCTTGGCCCCGGCGCGCTTCCAATCGGCCAGCGCGATGTCATCACGAAACACGACGCCGGTGTTTTCGAGTATGTCCATAGAGGCCGCGTCAATGCGTTCGATCTGTGATCCGGTCATGATTTCGCAGGTGGGGATCTTGTTGTGCAGCCCCGGCAACATCTCGACATTTGGCACGGCACGCAGGGCGCGACGGGCGGCCCGGCCACCTGAACGGGCACGGACGGGATTTTCTGACAACATGATGTGATCCTTTGAGACGTGTCCGGACTATTGCAGATCAGCGCCACTGATGCTTGTCTGCTGGCGAAGTGTTTTATGCCGATTGTGCCGCGAAAGGGTTGACTGTTGCGCCGGGGCGATGTCGGGTGAGCTATGGATATTTTACATGTAAAACGCCCCGTACCTGTTGCCGGATTGGATGACATTCCTTTGCCGTCGATTGACACCGCAGCCCCGCAGGCTTTGGTCGCCCGTTGCCCTGTCGCGGCGGAAACGCCGCTGGTGGATGCACAGGCAATTGCAACTGAGGCGGGTGTGGCGCATGTGTGGGTCAAAGATGAACGCGGGCGCATGGGGCTTGGCAGCTTCAAGGCGCTGGGTGCTGCCTATGTCATTGCCCATGATGCATCGCAGGGAAAAGCACGGGGGCAGACTTATGTGACCGCCAGCGCGGGCAATCACGGGATGTCGGTCGCTGCGGGTGCTGCGGCGTTCGGTGCTTCGTCGGTTGTGTATATTGCTGAGACGGTACCAGAGGCCTTTGCACTGCGTCTGGCAGAGCAGGGGGCCACGGTTGTGCGCGAAGGCGCAACCTATGAGGCGTCGATGGCGGCCGCAATGCAGGCGGCGGAGGATCAGGGTTGGGCGCTCTTGTCAGACAGCTCATGGCCCGGATACACCACGCGCCCGCACCGATTGATGGAAGGCTATCTGGTCTTGATGGCCGAGGCGATTGCGCAGATGCCACAGGTCCCGACCCATATTTTTCTGCAGGCGGGCGTCGGCGGTCTGGCCGGTGCCTGTGCCGCACTGGTGCGCAAGGTCTGGGGGGACGGGCCGCGTATTATCGTGGTCGAGCCAGAGGTCGCACCGGCATTGCACGGATCGGTCGCCGCCGGGTGCCCCGTGGAAAGCAGCGGCCCGGTCAGCGATATGGGCCGTCTGGATTGCAAGATGCCGTCCCTGATTGCGCTCAAAGGGCTGGCACGGGATGCCGATGCCTTTGCGTTGATCTCGGAAAGTGAAGGTCAGGCAGGGGCTGGCACGGCGATGGTTGCAGGGTTGCCTTCAACACCATCTGGTGCTGCGGGGATCGCAGGGCTGCTGTCGCTGTCCGAGACACAGCGCGCGGAACTGGGACTTGATGGCACATCAGTGGTGTTTTGCGTGCTCAGCGAAGGGCCGGAATAAGCGCTAAGGCGGGATTTCGCGGCAATAGGGTCACCCCCACCTTATCTTGGGCCGATAGAGACCCAAAGCATCAGGTGACATGCCGCCCTGAACCGCAGCCATGTCGCCCAGATAATACTGCAGGCCCCAGAAAACGTGGACGTAGAGCCGCAAAGTGCGTTGGCCGTCCGACATTGTCCTGATCTCGTCGAAGGGTTTTCACATCCGCACTTGCTATCAACTGCATGCTGCCCAATGATCCATCATTGCCATTTCTAATGTGGATTAAGGTCTAATGGACGAGACAACTGAGTTTTCCAAATCCACGCTGAATGCCGCCATATTTGCTGGCTGTATGATTGCATTCCTTGGTTTTGGGTTTTCCGCGACCTTCGGGGTTTTCCTGCGGCCGATGTCAGCCGAACTGGGATGGGGCAGGGAGGTCTTTTCGCTGTCCGTCGCGATTCAGGCGTTGGCCTGGGGCATTACGCAACCTTTTGCAGGCATGGCTGCGGACAGATACGGCACTGCGCGCGTTCTGGCATTTGGGGCGATATGTGCGGCGCTTGGCTTTTACCTCAGAGGATCAGTCATGATTCCACAGGTATTTGTATTTTCTGGCGTCATTGTCGGAATGGGCACTGGCGCATGTTCGTTCCCGGTGGTGATCGCCGCATTAAGCAAGGTCGTGACGGCGAGGCAGCGCAGCTTTGTCATGGGGCTTGGGACGGCTGCCGCGTCTCTGGGGATGTTCGCGGCAGCGCCAGCCACCTCTGCGATGATCGACTATTTTGGCTGGCAGCAGACCATTATTCTCATCAGCCTCAGTTTTCTTGCCATTCTGCCGTTTCTGATCTTTGTGTCTCGTGTGTCCATGCCGACAGCGTCGTCGCAGGGTGTTGGCGCATTCGGAAGTGCAATCAAAACTGCGTTCCAAGACCGAAGCTATTTGTGTCTGTTCTTTGGCTTTTTCGTCTGTGGATTTCATGTGGCGTTCATTGGCACGCATCTGCCTGCGTATATTGCGGACCTGGGCTTACCGATCCTTGTGGGCGGCTGGTCGCTTGCCCTGATCGGGCTTTTCAACATAGCCGGGTCGCTTTTGGCCGGGTGGAGTGGGCAAAATCATTCCAAAAAGAACATGTTGGCCGGCATCTATCTGTCGCGGGCCATTGTGATCGTTGTTTTTATTCTGACTCCAGCGTCGCCGACCACCATCTATGTCTTCTCTGCTGTCATGGGGTTGCTGTGGCTGTCGACAGTTCCGTTTACGATGGGATTGGTCGCCCAGACGCAAGGGCTCACATATCTTTCAACGTTGGCGGGCTTGGTTTTCTTTAGCCATCAGGTGGGCAGCTTTACCGGTGCATGGCTGGGTGGACGCATTTTTGATATCTACCAAAGTTACACGCCGATGTGGTGGGCTGCCGTCGTGTTCGGGATTCTTGCCGCGATCATCCACATGCCCATTCAAGAAAGCCAAAAACCCAAGTTTGCCTGACTTAAGTGGCGGCATTTGGATGCAAACATATCAGGCCCTTTAGTCGGCGGTGAAAACTGCTATTTTCATCCGAGAAAGTTCACCGAGTCATCATAAACCCGTCAAAGAATTCTGCGATGCCGTCTAAATCCGTCAAAGGTTGAACAGATGCCACAAATTGATCGGGGCGCAGGATGATCAGGGCACCACGCAGCCGATCAATGCCGCGATGGTCAAATATGTCGGGGCTCGGTTTAGAAGCCGGGCAAAAGACCTTTTCATAATCAACCAATCCGTACTGGCCTTTGTTCGGCAAGAGCAGCTTTGGCAGCGTTTCAAGCGCGATGTCATGATGGTGCGGCTGAAACACCGCGCGCAGGTCTATGACGCTGTCGATATCGGCACCCCTGGCGGTATATCGCAAGACAGGGCTGGCGGGGTCCTCAGCCAGATAGCTGCATAGATTTGCGATGTCGCCGCCGGGCTGTCCAACATCATCCGACGCAGCAAATGCGATCAACCGCCATCTGCCGTCTGCCTTGAGGACGTGACCAAGATGCATGGGTTTGCCGTCGCCCAGTCGGATCGCCGGGGCGGAATGAAACCTCGTTCCTACTTTCAGGCCTGAGGCGAGGGGCTGATGCCGATCCGTTCGGGTGATCAATGAGGGTTCATAGCGCGTCTCGACCCCGGCGGTATACCGCCCGTGTTTCTTGAAATACGTCTGGAATTGTTCGGCCTCTGCGGCGGTTTTTGGCTTTGCGCTGAACAGCCGGGCCATATCACGGTCGAAATCAACTAATTCCTTGGCTTTGACCTGCCGCTCTTGCGTATACGTGTGCAACAGTCCCGGTACGGCCTGAAAACGCAGAACAGCGGCCAGTTTCCAGCCCAGATTGAACGTATCGGCCATAGAGACGTTCATGCCCTGTCCAGCCTTCGGGCTATGGGTGTGGCAGGCGTCCCCGGCGATAAAAATGCGGGGCGCGCGATGGTGTCTTTCTGTATCGGGCACATCATCAAAAGCGTCACACACCCGTTGTCCGATCTCATAGGCCGACCACCAAGCAACCTCTTTCACATCAAGCGAATAGGGTGAGAGGATATCGCGGGCCTTGGAGATCAGCATCTGCGGCGAAACGTTGCGATCTGCGGCGCGTTCATCACCGTGCAATTCATCAAGCTCGATGTACATCCGCACCATATAGCCGCCTTCGCGCGGGATGATCAGAATGCTGCCGTGATCCACAGACTGAATGGCGGATTTCAGACGAATATCGGGAAAGTCTGTAACCGCAAGTACATCCATCACCCCCCAAAGCTGACGCGCGGCTTCGCCCTTTAACACCTGACCCAATGATTTGCGGACAGCACTGCGGGCACCATCGCATCCCACGACGTAACGCGCGCGGATGGTTTCGGTCCTGCCCTCTGCATCAAGGCAGTTGAATGTTGCGCAGACCGGATACTCTGTGTCGTCGGTTGTCGCTAATGCAACCAGTTCCCGGTTGTAGTCAGGCTCCAACCGGTGCGGAGATTGCCGCATGATGTCCAGATAGAAGTCATGTACCCGTGCCTGATTTAGGATGACATGCGGCATTTCCGAGAGGTCGTCTTCGACATCCTGAATGCGGTCGGCACGGTGCAGGCTGGTGCCGTCCTGATCTTGCCGCCAGAACGCCACTTCGTTTACCCAATACGCTTCTTTCAGCACCCTTTCGGCAAACCCGAAAGCCTGGAACATCTCGATGGACCGGCAGGCAATGCCGTCAGCCTGCCCCACGTCCAGCGGACCGGATTTGCGTTCGGTGATGCGGGTGGAAATTTCAGGAAAAGCGGCAAGCTGTGCTGCCAATGTCAGGCCAGCCGGGCCACAGCCAACGATCAGCACATCTACGGTGCCTTGGGACGATGCGGCGCGTCTTGTCTGAGGTGAGACCGATGGATCACCGGTTCGAAAGCCATTCAAATGGTATTGCATCCGGCAGTGTCCACTATTTGATAAGTACACATACTAATTACTGGACGCCTGAGCCGACTGTCAATATGATATGTATACTTACTTATTCGCGGACCGATTGAATGACCGATGATATTGCTCTTACTGAGATGCCCGGCCACCTCATCCGAAGGCTTAATCAACAGTCTACCTCGGTCTTTCAGGACCGTATCAAACAGGCAGGGCATGACGTGACATCGGTGCAATTCGCCGCGATGGACACTTTGAAAAATTTCCCCGGTCTGGATCAGGCCAGTTTGGCCAAACGCATCAAATATGATCGTGCAACGATTGGTGGCGTGGTTAGACGGCTGGAGCAGAAAAACCTGATCCGGCGGGTCCCAGACGAAACCGATCGGCGCGCTTTCAGGCTTTGGTTGTCGTCAGATGGCGCGGCGCTTCTTGCCGCGCTTAGGCCCATTGTGGGTGCACTGCAAGCGGAGATCCTGCAAGGTTTGACTGAAGAAGAAAAAGCCATCTTCTTAAATTTGATGACAAGAACACTGCGCGATCAGCACTGACCGTTGGGGCGGTGCAGGTGATGCCGCTTGCGCCGCATCACGTTAAAAATCGCAGATGTTTCACGAGAGTTTGGGTCCGCTCACACTGCATAGTGGTCATACTTCAACCGATTGCCACTTGTTTTCCGGGCAGGAAAGCTGGACGTTCTGTTTTCTGATAATTGGCACGGGTTTCAAGGCTGCATGTTCGAGATATGGGAAGGCCTGAAGGCAGCGTTCTGGCTGGTTGTCACGTTCGACGCCGAGCTTTGGGAGATCAGCCTCAGATCTCTGCGCGTGACGCTGACCGCTTTGGTGATCGCCTCGGTCATTGCAATTCCGCTTGGGACCTACCTTGCGCTGCAACGCTTTCGCTTCCGCCGTCTGGTCATTTCCATGATCAACGCGTTGATGGGGCTGCCGCCCGTTGTGGTCGGGCTTGTGGTCTATATCCTTTTGTCGCGCGCCGGACCTTTTGGTGTTCTGAACCTGCTTTTCACACCCACGGCAATGATCATTGCACAGGTTATCATCATCACACCGGTCATCGCCTCCATCGCGCACCAGTCGATGCGCGAGCTTTGGGCCGAATATCACGATCTGCTGATTTCCCTGAATACATCAAAGCGTCAGCGGATCTTTACGCTTGTGCGGGACGGTCGCCGCAATCTGTTGACTGCTGCACTGGCCGGGTTTGGACGCGCGATCGGCGAAGTCGGGGCGATAATGATTGTGGGCGGCAACATTGACCACGCGACCCGCGTTCTGACCACTGCAATTGCCTTGGAAACTGGCAAAGGCGACTTTGCGCTGGCTCTGGGTTTGGGCTTTGTGCTGATTGGGATCGCGATTGTGGTGAACATCACGATACACACCTTGTCGCAAACCGAACGGGAGGGGCGCTGGTGACCGTGCTGTTCCCCCTGGAGCTGAAACAGGTTGTCGTCAGACGGCAGGGCAGGAGGGTCATAGGCCCTGTTGACCTGACCCTGAACCCGCAAGGGCCGACCATAATTGTTGGCCCAAACGGGTCTGGTAAAACCACGTTGTTGCGCGTGATGCATGGGATCGACCGGATCAACGCCGGTGAGGTGACATGGGCGCAAAACGACCCGGCGAAACATGCCTTTGTTTTCCAATCTCCGATTGTGATGCGTCGCTCCGTTGCAGAAAACCTTGTCTATCCCCTGCGGTTGGCAAAATTGTCCAAGGCGGCCATCCGTGCAGAAGTGGACCACTGGCTTGCCCGGATCAATCTCTACCCGCTCAGGGATACGCCGGCGCGGCGGCTGTCAGGGGGCGAGCGGCAGAAACTCGCGATTGCCCGGGCGCTGGTCTGCAAGCCTGAAGTCCTGTTTCTTGATGAGCCTTGTGCCAATCTGGATGGATACGCGACGCGCGACATTGAGGTGCTTTTGCAAGAGGCCGCTGCGGCCGGCACGCGACTGGTGATGTCGACCCATGATATGGGACAGGCGCGCAGGCTTGCCGATGATCTGATCTTTATGCTCGATGGTAAAATACACGAAACCGGTGCCGCGGCGCAGGCCTTTGCGGACCCGAAAACGGACGCTTTGGCCGCCTTCCTCAGAGGTGATATCGTCACATAAGTGCGGCGAATTGGGTGTCATTCTGGTATCAGCGCGACACGCGGTCTTTGGCTATTTAACGCCGTGAATGAACACTCAATGGTGATGGGGTTCTTCATCAAGCGATCCGTGCACCGCAAATTGATTGATATCGGCTTCCTGCGCCTCAATGACACGGTAGGCTTCTTTCACGCCTGCTGGTGTCAATTCTCTGGCAACGGTCAAAAGGGTGTTGGGGGCATGATCTGCGCAAAGCTCAACCATCTGATCTATCTCTTCGCGGGCCACATCAAGGGCGGCCTCCACAGATGGCGCGCCATAGATATCAACGAAGTGATGGGCGAGCAGCGTCGCGAGTGTGTCCCGCTCTTGTGGCTCGATCTGTGTGACGGCGACAAAACTGACCCGCCCGAAGGTTTCGCACCCCATCCAGCCGTTTGCAAAAGCCTGTCGTGCCTTGCCGACCAAATCGGCTTCTCCCCAGTTTGAAAATTCAAATCCGCCCGAAATGCACCATTCCCCGGTGCGTGCGGGGTTGTGAAAAACGCGCGTGTCGCTTTCGTCAAAATGGATGGCACGGGCGAGTTTCATGTGGGCCTCGTTAGATTTGCGGTGAGCGGGATTAGAACGGTATTGTCGTCGATCTTCAAGAGAAGTCCCAGTGTTTCATCCAGTCCTACGTACGTGCCTGACTGTCCGGCGACAGTCATGGAACCCTTTAGCCCATGCGCAAGCCCGGCCCATTCGCGGTGCAGCGATGCCATGCCTGTGTCGGTCCAGGTGTTGATCCCAATAAGGGTGTGGCGCACCCAGGCCTCAAGCAGGTCTGTTGCATCCACCTCTGCACACCCTTCGGCAAAAAGGGCGGTGACGTCAGGTGTGAGACCGGTTTCATCGCTGTCTGGCCAGAGCGAAAGCGTCAGGCCGATCACCATCCAGTTGGGGATGTCTTCGACCGTGTCTCCCGCTGCCATTCGCAAATGGCCACAACGCCCGCCGTTGACGTATAATGAGCCGTCCCAGCCCAGATGCACCGCGACTTCTGGCGGGGCCAATGCTCCCAGTGCATTCTGGAAACCAACACCGCAGATCGGCAGGATCGCCACAGCCTCTGACAGGACCGCATCCGGGGCAAAAACAATCGCGGCGCGCAGGGTGTCATGTGCGAGATCGTAAACCACCAGACCGGCATCGCAGCCGACCTCTGCGGCCGCGCAGGCAAGTGTAAAAGGATCACCGCCTGCCGCTGATTGACCCTTGAACAGCGGTGGAAAGCTGGGTTCGTTCATGCGTGACCCTTGGCGATCAGGCCCTTTGCGATGGTGCGAAAAGCCTGCGCTTGTGGACTGTCAGGCTTGGACACAACAATGGGTGCACCGCCATCCGAGGCAAGTCGGATGTCCAGATGGAGCGGGATTTCAGCAAGCAACGGCACGTCCAGTTTCGCAGCCTCGGCAGCGACACCACCATGACCAAACAGATGTTCTTCGTGCCCGCAGGCCGAACAGATGTGCGTCGACATGTTTTCGATCATGCCAATGATCGGCGTGCCCAACTGGTTGAACATATCAATGCCCTTGCGTGCATCAAGCAAGGCGATGTCCTGAGGGGTCGAGACGATGATCGCACCATCAAGCTGCGCCTTTTGCGCCAGCGTCATCTGCACATCACCAGTGCCGGGCGGCAGGTCCACAATCAGCACGTCCAGCGCGCCCCATTGCACCTGACCCAGCATCTGCTGCAACGCGCCCATCAGCATCGGGCCACGCCAGACAACCGCCTGATCGTCATTTGTCATCAGGCCAAGGGACATCATCGTGACGCCAAAGTTGCGCATCGGCAGGATGGTTTTGCCATCTGGCGAAGCGGGCCGTCCCGACACACCCAGCATTCTGGGTTGGGACGGACCATAGACATCGGCGTCAAGCAGACCGACGCGCCGCCCCTCGGCGGCCAGAGCGCAGGCAAGGTTGGAGGCGACAGTCGATTTTCCGACACCGCCCTTGCCGGACGCCACCGCGATGATCCGGTCGACACCCGGTACTTTTTCCGGGCCAGCGGGTGCTGCACTGCGCGAGGGTTTCAAATCCGGCGGGGCAGACTTGGTACTGTGCGCCGTCATCACGATCGAAACGGCCTCCACACCGTCCAGCGCGTTTATGCGCGCCTCAATATCGTCTTTGATTTTTGTGTAGGTCTCGGCATGGGCACCGCTGACCTCCATGACAAAGCGTATCTTTCCGTCATCGACGGTCAGTGCCTTGATGATCCCTGCCTCAGCGAGAGAGGTTCCGCTTAACGGATCATCAATGGATTGAAGGATGGCGGTGACGGCGTCGCGGGTGACAGCCACGTTATGACTGCCCTTCAATTGTGCCCGTCACGACATGTTCAACGTCCAGCCCATCGATGGTCAGAACCATCTTTGCCTCGAATTTCTGACCAGACGTGGCACCGGCATTGCGCATCGCCTCTTCAATAGCCTGCTGTGAGGTGACGCCAACCTGTTTGAGGAATTTGCGCATCGACATGTTGAAATCTTCGCTCATGATCGTTTCTCCGATTTTCTTGACTGTGTGGCGGGACGCCCTTTAGGCTGCGCCCATCGCTGGGGAATGACTGATGTGAAATTTATCTTCGTTCTGTGTTGTGCGCTACTGCCCATTTGCGTGCATGCGCAGGACAGAGATTTTACCTTGTCCGCCCCGCCTGAAATCACCGACACAGGATTTCTGCGCTACGTCCTGCCGCGCTTTTCTCTGAAACATGGCGCACGCGTTTCGGTGATAGAGTCGGGCGGTGATGTCGTCATTGGGCCGGATGGTGTCCCGGTCTTTGCAGGTCTGGGGACCGTGTGGCACATCTCTGGGTCCGATGACGCGGGTCCTGTGCTCTTTACCGAATGGCTTCTTTCCGACATTGGCAAGCGGACGATAGATGGGTTTCAGCCAGAAGGGACCGCGCCATTCAGCAGCCAAGTTTTCGCTGAAGAGGTCGCGGTTGAGGCCGTTTTTGAAGGCGATCCCGTTCTTGGCGAAACGCTGTCGCTGCGTCATTGCGGGCGCTGCCATGTGATCAACGAGACCAACCGCATGAAGGGCATGGGCCAGACCCCGTCGTTTGCGTTGATGCGCACCTTTGATGATTGGGAAAACAGGTTCAGCACGTTTTACGTTCTCAACCCGCATCCGAGTTTCAGTCAGGTCGAAGGGATTACGCCGCCTTTCCGTGCGCATCTGCCGCCAGCCATTGTACCGGTCGAGATATCCCAGGACGACCTGGACGCGATCCTTGCCTATGCGGCGACGATTAAGCCCGCGGATTTGGGCGCACCCTTGCAAAGTCAGTGATCCTTTCGCTTTGACAAATAGTCGTCCGTCGTGCGCGGGCGCGGTCTTTCGCCTGCTGCAAAGGGATTGTTGTCGGAATGGTACTGCGCGTTGATCCGGCAATTATCGCACATCTGGATCATCCGCGCCGCTTCGGGATTGGCAAACATCGCATGTTTGCCGGCAAGTTTCTCGGTGATCTTCTCAACAGTGGATTTGACGCCAAAAAGACTGCCGCATTCGATGCAGGCAAACGGCTCTTCTTCGTTCAGGATCGTTTGGCTCAGCGCCATGTCCGTGAGGTTCAACTGTGGTTCCAGCGTAATTGCGTCTTCAGGGCAGACGTTGGCGCATAGGCCACATTGCAGACAGGCGTCCTCCTGAAACCGAAGTTGCGGCAGGTCCGGATTGTCGCCAAGCGCGCCTGATGGACAGAGCGATGCGCAAGCAAGGCACAGGGTACAGGCATCGGTGTCAACAATGACCGCGCCATATGGTGCCCCTTCTGGCAGAGCTATACTTTGGGCTTCGGGGTTCAATGCCTTGGCTGAAAGCCGCGCGATTTGCCGTCTTGTGCCCATTGGCAAGACCGGTTTTTCAATCGCGGTCCCTGGCTCTTTTTCAAACAGATGGTCAGACAAGGCATGAGGGTCCGAGATGTCGAGCAGTGCAATTCTTTCACCTGAAATTGCGAGGGCCAGTTCCAGTTGGGGATCAAGCGCATCGCGCTCTGTCTTTGGGGCAAGCAAGAGGTCGACCCGTGCAAATCCAGCGGCAAGCGCGCCCAGCATTTCCGCATGACCAAAGCCCGATAAGGCGCTGATTTCCATCGGAATGACATGGGCAGGCAGCCCACGGCCATAGCGCGCGGCCAGGCTGATCATTTCAGCGCCGTGATCATCGTGGACCAGCAGGGTTCCATTTCGACCGCCCGCCGCGCGATAAGCCGTCGCGAGCGCCGTGATCCGGCGAAAGATGAAATCGGTCGAAGGCGCATCATAGCTGATCGCGCCAGAGGGGCACACCGCCGAACAGGCACCGCAACCCGCACAGATCAGCGGGTCGATGCTGACGTGTTCGCCCGCCGAAACAATTGCACCGGTGGGACACACGTTCAGGCAATTTGAGCATGCCGGTTTTTCCGCCCGTGAGTGGGCGCACAAAGACGGCTCCAACCGGACGTACAGTGGTTTTTCAAATGTGCCAACAAGCTGACTTGCCGCGAATATTGCGTCAGCGACGGCAGGCTGGCTTTTTGGATCAGCCCTAAGATAGCCGTCACGTTTTTCAGGGGCGGGGAACAGCGGCACGCCACCTGTGAGATCAAGGATTATGTCACACTGCGACAGTGCGCCGTCGCGGGGCGCGGTCAGTGCAGGCGTTCCACGCCCCCCAACGACGCTTTGTTGGAAGGCGTTGATCCGGATATCGAACCTTCCCAGTGTCCCTGTGGCCTGATGCAGTGCACCGACAACCGTATCAAAGGCCTGCGTTGGCGCAATGTCATCGCCGGATGCCAGCAAAACGGTCACAGCAAGGATGTCTGCAAGTTTTTCTGCGGCGGGCTGGCATACCTCGGCCTTGCCGATGATCAGACAGGTTCCTTCGGTGACAACATCAATCGATTTGGATGCTGGGTGCGCCAGCTGTGCGTCAGCGACCAGCGCGGCCATCTTGGGCGTTGTATCATCTGATCCATCAGACCAGCCGGCGCGGTCACGGATGTCGACAAACACTGGTTCGGGCGCGTCGATTTCATCGGCGATTTCAGCAAACAAACGGGCCTCTTGCTGACAGGCGACAATCACGTCGCCCGACGCGATTGCAGCCGTTGCAATGTCGATCTGATCCGTACACAGGCTGTTATGACAGGCCCCACAGGCCAGACCTGTCGCCTTTTCCAAAGCGGCGGTGTCGATTTTTTGCGAACCCAGACAGTCGCATAGCAGCAATGACTTAGACATGGTTTTCCCCATTTGGCACAGCATTCGCCGATCCGCAGCTATTCAGGAAACGGGCCGACAGTAAACCGATATTTGGATGCGATTCTGTTATGGACTTATATGCATATGCAGCAATTGCTGCGACAACTTGACAGTGCCGTGAGCGGCTGCGACCCAAATAGGCATAGAAACCTGGGGTCTGAGTATTCTGCGATGCAGCAATAAACGGCAATATACCAATGTATACAAAAAGGCTTTTGGACTTTGGGCAAATAGGTCTAAGTTATACGAAGATAAGTGCTTCTTGTCCGGGGATTTTCTTTGAAGTTGAACTATCCAAATGCACAGACCATTCCATTGGGTGTCGTTGTTCAGCGGTCACCGGGTGTAACGCGTTGGACAAAGTTCGCCTGGAAAGCGTCTTCGGTTTTGCCGGGTGCACCAGATGCTGATTGGAAAATTCTCAGAACGGAAGATGGCGTGACAGAGTTTCATGCCGCAACGCTGCCGCTCACGCTTTATGTGTCAGATGCAGAGGCCTACGCACACGAGTTGCAGGCCCGTTCGCCGTCGGTCTATGTTGTCTTGCGACCAAATGATGCCACAGCAGACAAGCCTTGGTCAGTCGCGCTTGTGACGGCCTCGCCTTATGAGGCACAAGATTACTGCGATTCTGCGGAAGAACTGGTTGAGAAGGTGACAATGCCCGAAGGCTTGCACGCCTGGATCGCAAGCTTTGTGGATCAGCACTATGAAGAAGAGGTGTTTGTGAAGCGTCGCCGCAAGAACATGTCGGTCGACCAGACCGAAGACGGGATCGGCGATCCGCGCATTCGTCAGGTCAGTGATGTGTACCGCGCGCCACGCCGCAGGGAGGTCATCAATTGAGCGGCGTTCTTTCGTCATGGTCGCGCAGACGTGCAGCCGTCGCAGCAGAGGCGGCGGCTGAAGAGCAGGCTGCGCTTGACGCCGTGGTTATGAAGGACGCTGCGGCGTTAGAGGAAAAGTCTGACGCGGAAATCTTGCAGGAACTTAACCTGCCTGATCCGATGACTTTGGTGCAGGGCGATGATTTCAAAGCGTTCATGTCTAAGGAAGTACCGGCACATCTGCGCAAGATTGCCCTGCGCAAGCTTTGGACCAGCAATCCGGTACTGGCCTGTGTGGACGGATTGAACGATTACGATGATGACTATCTGACCGGCAGCACCGGGCAAGGTGCTATCAAGACGACCTATCAGGTGGGCAAAGGCATGTTGGCGCATCTGATCGAGGTCGAGCGTCAAAAAAATGAGATGCACGCCGCTGAGGCGGAGATTGAAGAGCATGATATTGTGGCTGACGATACGGAGGTTGAAGTTGAGGTTTTAGAAGCCGAAACACCGGACGTTCAGCCAGCCGCTCATGATGATGAACCCGCATCCCCCGCGCCGCGCCGGATGCAGTTCCAATTCGAGGATCGCACCGCATGAATGTCGCGACCGCCCTGCCAGATATCACCGATGAGGATCGCCTGCGCGCTGATCTTTACAACTATCTGGGTTTGATGTTGTCGGCACCGCCAGATCAAATGTTGCTGGACCAGACAGCCGCATTGACGGGGGATGACACAGATTTGGGGCAGGCGATCAAGGGCCTTGCCCGTGTCGCGAAAGTGTCAAAACCCAAGGCTGTGCGTTCAGAATTCAATGCGCTGTTCATCGGTCTGGGTCGTGGCGAGCTTTTGCCATATGCCAGCTACTATCTCACCGGGTTCCTGAATGAAAAACCCTTGGCGAACCTGCGTGCGACGATGGCCAACTTTGGCATGGTGCGTGCTGATGACGTCTTTGAACCCGAGGACAATATCGCGTCGCTCATGGAAATGATGGCTGGCATGATCGTCGGTCGTTTTGGCCGGGTCGCGACACTTCAGGAACAAAATGAGTTTTTCAATGCTCATATTGGAACATGGTCCACGCATTATTTCACGGATCTGCAGGCCGCAAAATCATCGGTGCTTTATGCATCCGTGGGGGCCGTCGGGTCCGCGTTTATGAACATTGAACGCGAAGCATTTCGCATGACAGCAAACTGACGGGTTTGCTTTTTAACCGGCGGGGATGCCCGCCAAGCATGGAAGGGGAGACATCCCATGACCGATAAGACCGAAGGCAAAAGCCGCCGCGATTTCCTGAAACTGGCGGGCACCGCTGCACCTGCTGCAGTTGCAGTGGTCGCAGGCGGGACCACGCAAGCCGCCGCGGCGCAACCGGCAGACCTTTCGTCTGAGACAATGCAAGACACGGCACATACACGGGCCTACCTCGAAAGCACACGCTTCTAGGACTGCGCGCGACGACGATACAAATTTGTCCAGCCAAGCTGGATCAGGGAGGAAGACAATGCTTAGGAAGAAGACCAACGGGTACACACGCCGCTCCGGCCGTTCGCCGATTGTCGTGAACAAGGGTGCAAGCGGGATCGACAGACGCGGATTTCTGCGGGGATCGGGGCTGGCGATTGGCGGATTGGCGGCGATTGCGGCCACAGGTGGTTCTGTCACGCAAGCGACGGCGCAGACCGCAGCGACCCGAGCCGTTGAGACGATCAAGTCTGTCTGCACCCACTGTTCCGTCGGGTGTACGGTCATTGCCGAAGTCGACAACGGTGTGTGGACAGGTCAGGAGCCCGGCTGGGACAGCCCCTTCAACCTTGGTGCCCATTGCGCAAAAGGCGCGGCGGTGCGTGAGCACGCGCACGGCGAACGCCGGTTGAAGTACCCGATGAAGAAAGAAAACGGCGAGTGGGTCCGCATCAGCTGGGAAGACGCGATCAACGAGATCGGCGACGGCATGATGAAAATCCGCGAAGAAAGCGGACCGGATTCAGTGTACTGGCTCGGCTCTGCCAAGCACAGCAACGAACAGGCCTATCTGTTCCGCAAGTTTGCGGCCTATTGGGGCACCAATAACGTTGATCACCAGGCCCGGATTTGCCACTCGACCACTGTGGCCGGTGTTGCGAACACATGGGGCTACGGTGCCATGACCAACAGCTACAACGACATCCATAACTCCAAGGCGATTTTTCTGATCGGCGGCAACCCGGCCGAGGCGCATCCGGTGTCCTTGCTGCACATGTTGAAAGCCAAGGAACAGAACAACGCGCCTTTGATTGTGTGTGACCCACGTTTCACGCGGACCGCGGCGCACGCTGACGAATATGTCCGCTTCCGGCCCGGCACTGACGTGGCCCTCGTCTGGGGCATTCTGTGGCACATCTTTGAAAATTCATGGGAAGACAAGGAATTCATCCGCACCCGCGTTTGGGGCATGGATGAGATCAAAACAGAAGTGGCCAAGTGGACACCGGAAGAAGTCGAGCGGGTCACAGGGACCCCCGGCACACAGTTGGAGCGTGTGGCCCGGACCTTGGCCAACAACCGTCCCGGCACCGTGATCTGGTGTATGGGTGGCACGCAGCACACCAACGGCAACAACAACACCCGCGCGTACTGCATCTTGCAACTGGCGCTGGGGAACATGGGGACCGCCGGTGGTGGCACCAACATCTTCCGTGGTCACGACAACGTGCAGGGCGCAACTGACCTTGGCGTTCTCGCAGACACGCTGCCGGGCTATTATGGTCTGTCAGCGGGATCATGGGCACACTGGGCACGCGTGTGGGAAGAGGACCTGGATTGGCTCAAAGGCCGGTTTTCGCCGGAAACTGTCGGCGAAACGGCGATGATGAACCTGACGGGCATCCCGGTGAGCCGTTGGATTGATGGCGTGCTGGAGGACAAGGAAAATCTTGATCAGCCTGACAACACCCGCGCCATGGTCCTGTGGGGCCACGCACCGAACTCGCAAACCCGCCAGAAAGAGATGAAGACGGCGATGGAGAAGCTCGACATGCTTGTCGTGGTTGATCCCTATCCGACGGTCTCAGCTGTGCTGCAGGATCGCAGCGACGGTGTTTATCTGTTGCCAGCTTGTACACAGTTTGAAACGCGCGGTTCCGTCACAGCGTCCAATCGGTCGCTTCAATGGCGTGACAAAGTTGTCGAACCGCTGTTTGAATCGCTGCCGGATCATACGATCCTGGCGATGTTTTCCGAAAAGTTCGGCTTTCACGACAAGATTTTCCGCAACATCGCGATTGATGAAGGCGGGGAACCAAATGTCGAGGATATCACCCGCGAATTCAACCGGGGTATGTGGACCATCGGCTATACGGGTCAAAGCCCTGAGCGGATGAAAATGCACATGGCCAACCAGCACACCTTTGACCGCACCAGCTTGCGGGCGGTCGGTGGACCGGCTGACGGTGATTTTTACGGGATGCCCTGGCCTTGTTGGGGCACGGCCGAAATGAACCACCCCGGTACGGCAAACCTTTACGATATGTCGATGCCAGTGGCAGAAGGCGGGCTGACCTTCCGCGCCCGGTTTGGTGTGGAACGCGATGGCGATAACCTTCTGGCCGAAGGTGTCTTTACCCCCGGTTCAGAGATCGAGGATGGCTACCCTGAATTCACCGTTCAGATGCTCCGTGATCTTGGATGGGAGGGCGACCTCACAGATGGCGAAAAATCGGCGATCAACGCGGTTGCCGGGTATCCAGAGGGCGCGCCGCTGACCACCGAGGCCGCTGACGATGGCGGTACCGGTGACACCAAAGCCGAAGAAGTGGGTGAAACCTCGCAAACAGGCGAGATTGAATCCGATTTCGCAAAGGCGACTGGCGGCGTAAACTGGAAAACCGACCTGTCAGGCGGTATCCAGCGCGTGGCGATTGCGCGCGGATGTGCACCGTTTGGTAACGCCAAGGCGCGGGCGGTTGTCTGGACCTTCCCCGACCCTGTCCCGATCCACCGCGAACCGCTTTATTCCAACCGGCGTGATCTGGTGGCTGAATATCCAACCTACGAGGACAAGAAGTTCTGGCGCGTCCCGACAATGTACGCGTCCATTCAGCAAAACGACTTCTCAGCCGACTATCCCATTATCCTGACCTCAGGTCGTCTGGTCGAATACGAGGGTGGCGGTGACGAAAGCCGCTCCAACCCATGGCTGGCCGAATTGCAGCAGGACATGTTCGTTGAGATCAACACCCGTGATGCCAATAACCTTGGCGTCCGCGACGGTGCTCAGGTCTGGGTCGAAGGCCCCGAAGGCGGCAAGGTCAAGGTGATGGCAATGGTGACGGAACGGGTGGGCGAAGGCGTGGCATTCATGCCGTTCCACTTTGGCGGTCATTTGGAAGGCGTTGATCTGAGGGACAAATACCCCGAAGGGGCCGATCCATTCGTGCTTGGTGAATCCTCCAACACGGCACAGACATATGGCTATGATAGCGTAACCCAGATGCAAGAGACCAAAGCGACTCTTTGCAAAATCTGGACAGCATAAGGGAGATTGAGAAATGGGAGCTAGAGCAAAATTTCTCGTAGACGCTGAACGCTGCATCGAATGCAACGCCTGTGTCACTGCGTGTAAGAACGAGCATGAGGTGCCGTGGGGCATCAACCGCCGGAAAGTTGTCACGATCAATGACGGCAAACCCGGCGAGCGATCAATCTCGGTTGCGTGTATGCATTGTTCGGATGCGCCATGTATGGCCGTCTGTCCGACGGATTGCTTTTACCAGACCGCCGATGGCGTCGTCCTGCATTCCAAAGACCTGTGCATCGGGTGTGGGTATTGCTTTTACGCATGCCCCTTCGGCGCACCGCAATACCCGCAGGCGGGCAACTTTGGCTCACGCGGCAAGATGGACAAATGCACTTTCTGCGCCGGTGGCCCGGAGGAAAACAATTCCACTGCCGAGTTCTCCAAATACGGCCGCAACCGGATTGCAGAGGGCAAACTGCCCATCTGTGCCGAGATGTGTGCAACCAAGGCTCTGCTTGCAGGCGACGGCGATGTCGTATCCGGCATCTACCGCGAACGGGTTGTGGCGCGTGGTTTTGGATCCGGCGCATGGGGCTGGGGTACAGCTTACGATCAAAAAGGCGGGTAATGGCCCCTTTTGAGATTGCTAAAAGGGGCGGCCTAATCTGGGCCGCCCCTCTTTGATCTATGATGAGGAAGTTGCTGATGCTGCGTCTTTTAGGCTTGCTTGCCCTTATGTTGACCCTCGCTGTACCTGCTTCGGCGCAAGAGGCACCAGATGATCCGCGCGCCTCAACTGGGGGTGCGCAGACGCTTGAGGACATCCTGCGCAGGCAGGAAGGCATCGTGATAGATGACAGTTTTCGCAGTGTCTTGACGGGCAATCCTGATGCCGCTGCCAGTATCAACGATCAACTTGGCACCCTTGGTGGGGCATCCGATCCTGACCTTTGGCGGGCGCTGCGGTATGGGTCAGCCGATATTACCACGCAAACCCGCGGTCCAGCCGTAACCACACTGATGCAGGACGGTGGTATGTGGTGGCTCAAGTTCCGCGAGGGACCGCTTTTGTCTTTTGGAGTCTACCTTTTGGGTGGCACACTTGTGTTGCTGGTGCTGTTTTACCTGATCCGCGGTCGCATTCGCATTGACGGCGAAAAAACCGGGCGCACGATCACGCGCTTCAAGGCGTTTGAACGGTTCGGCCATTGGCTTTTGGCGTCTTCCTTTCTGGTACTTGGCGTCACCGGGCTCATCTCGCTCTTTGGCCGAAAGGTCCTGATCCCGGCGTTTGGTCACGAGACGTTTGCGTTTCTGGCGGTTGGCAGCAAATGGGTTCACAACAACATCTCTTGGGCGTTTATGGTGGCACTGGTCATCATTTTTGTCGTCTGGGTCGTTCATAACATTCCCGATCGCACCGACCTGCATTGGCTTGCCAAAGCAGGCGGCCTTTTCGGAGGGGAGCATCCGCCAGCCAAGAAGTTTAACGCAGGTCAAAAACTGATCTTCTGGGCGGTGATCATCTTGGGGGGGTCGATATCACTGTCCGGCTTGTCCCTGCTGTTCCCGTTCGAAATGAACCTGTTCGGTCATACATTCTCTACGCTCAACAGCTGGGGCATACCCGGCTGGTTTGGTGCCGCAGACATGCCATACCCGCTGCAGCCTCAGGAAGAGATGCAATACGCGCAGCTTTGGCATGCGCTTGTCAGTTTGATCCTCACGGCGATCATTTTTGCGCATATCTACCTTGGCTCTGTCGGGATGGAAGGTGCGTTTGACGCGATGGGCAAAGGCGAGGTTGAAGAGCAATGGGCGCGCGAGCATCACAGCATCTGGGCAGATGAGGTCCTGACCACGACCGACCAGCCCAAGAAGGGGACCGCGACATGAAAGCGTTTCTTTTGGCCCTCGTGGCACTGGTCGTGATTTCGGTTGGTGCAAATCAAGCACTGACGCGCATCGGTTTTTCCAGTGCTGAGGCGGGGTCTTCGGCCACGAACGTGCGGATCGCCGAGTAGCGCAACGATCAGTCCCGATGAAATCAGCAGGGCCGCAAGGTCTGGATGAACCGCCGAAACCCTGAAACCTTGCTGCCTGCGATCAGAGGCTGTTCCATTGGGCGCGCTGACAGACTAAACTTGATGTCGAGGCAGAAATTAGGAGAAACCGATGCGCAAAGCCATCTTTGTCGGGCTGTCAGTATTGGCGCTGGGAACCATCTTTCGAGCTGATCCCGCGGCGGCCGCGTCGCTTGGATACTACGAGGTTCATGGCGTCGAGGATGACGACATGCTGAAAATGCGGGCAGGTCCGGGCATTGGATACAAGGTGATTTTGGGTCTTCCCAATGGCACCGTCTTGAGGGTTCAGGACTGCCAGCAGACAGGAGGCACCCGCTGGTGCAGGGTGACTTTGAAGCAGGCGCGTGGCCTCAAGGGACATGTATCTTGGGCCTACCTTCGCAAAAAGTGATCTTGCCCTGATCGACTTCACTGAAATTCTCGTGCTCGACCTAGCTGCCCGTTTTTTGGCGGAGCATATAGTCTCGACGGAGTCATCGCCCTTGTGTTAATAAACGGGTGGATGTTAGCTCGCTAGAAAAACGTTGCGGCATTACGGGTAGAGGTCGAAGCAGTGACAAACGCCAACCAGCAGGAAAACGCATGCTCTTTTGCGTTCTGTGCCAGTACTGGCAGGACAGCGACGATGTTTGTCGCCAAGACACTGAATGCGCTTCCTGAGGTGACGGCGTTTCATGAGGGGCATTTGCTTGATGGCACGCCCACACAGCGGCTTCCGCTCATCAATCTTCAAAACCGCAAAGCATGGAATGATGCAGCCTATGCAGAAAAAACTGTCGATGAGCTGAGATCGAAGGAAGTGTTGGAGCAAGCTGCAGGGGGTGCGTCGCTTTTGGTTGATGTCGCGTTCAACAACGCGCCGTTTTTGGTACCACTTGCAAACCGCCATCCCACATCGGGTTTTGTTGCGATTTTCAGGCAGTGCGAGGGGTTTGTAAGATCAGCTACCATCGTTTCGGGTGAAGACACCCAACCTGCCGGCTGGCCCGATCGCGACAAGCCGCTGACAGACAGAGAAAAATTCATATCACTTGGCAGACTGAAACCAAACAAAGACAGTGCGTACTTCGACGCTTGGACCGATTGGTCCGCCATTCAGCGCAACATCTGGCTCTGGACAACTGTGAATACACATCTTGCCAATTTCGTCAAAAATGGTGCTTTGCGCCGCAAGGTGCTTTTTGAGGATCTGATCGAAGAACCAGACCGGTTTTGGGTGCCGCTGCTTCAAACGTTGGATGTCAGTACTGAGGCCAATCGGAAAAAATGTATGGAGCTGTCGACCAAAAAGACAAATCAACGGGCATCTTATCAGATCGGTCCCGTTTCTGAATGGAGCCCTGCCGAACGGGCACTTTACGAAGAACTTGCACGCCCTCTGGAGGATACAATTTATGGCTGATGATGTGCGCGACAAAGTAATTCTGATTGTTCAGGACACACTGCGAGCCGAGAGTGGTCGGGATGATCTGCTTGTGGCACCTGAGGATTCAATGGACACGGTGCCGGAGTGGGACTCGCTGAATTTCATGAGAGTGTTTTTGTCGATAAACGAAGCCTTTGAGATCACCCCCGATTTTGATGATGCGATTCATTATACATCTGTTGCAAAACTTACTGACTTCCTGAGAGAGCAGGTCACCTAGTGTCCGATAGCCGCACACTTTTGTTGCAACGGATGCAGGCGGTCGTTCAAGATCGCGCTGACGCTGTTGCGGTCTGCGAAGCGGCCGGGAATGTAACCTATCAGCAATTCAGCCGTATGGTCGGTGGGTATCGTGGCATGCTGAACGCCGCAGATCGCGATGGACGGTCGGCCATAGGGTTATTGCTGGATCGGTCTTCGCAAGCCTACGCAGCAATGTGGGCCGCCATTGGTGAGGGACGTCCCTATGTGCCGCTCAATCAGACCTATCCAACCAGCCGGTTAAAGCCAATCGTCAGCTCTGCGGACGTGGAATTTGTGATCTGCCAAGCGAATACCGTCGATCTGGCAGCCGAACTGGGGTTTGATGCCGAGCATATTCTTTTGCTGGACCTCGACGCTGATGGTGCCCTTACCGGTCCTCAGATTTGGTCTGCAGGTAACAGCGGCGGTTCAATCGCCTACGTTTTGTATACTTCGGGTTCAACGGGAAAACCAAAGGGCGTTCCAATTTCATATGAAAACCTGTTGGCGTTTGTTGACAACATGATGGCGACGATCCCTTACCCGCCCGACAGCATATGTTCGCAGGTCTGCGAGCTTTCATTTGATTTCAGTGTGCATGAAATCTATCTGGCACTGCTGAGCGGGGCCATACTTTGCCCGGCACGCCAGATTGACCTGTTCAATCCGGCGCAATTTATCGCAAAGAACGCGATCTCTGTCTGGATTTCAGTTCCGTCGCTGGCGCGTGTCATTTTGACAAACAGAGCCTTCGAGCAAAGTTCCCTCGATAGCATCCGGTTATCAATATTCAACGGCGAGCCTTTGACCGCGCAGATTGCACGGGACTGGCAGTCGGCCATTCCAGAGACCGTTGTCTGGAACACTTATGGCCCTACTGAATGCACTGTGGCCGCCACTGCGCAGCTTTGGACAGATCGCGATGATCTTTGTGAGATCGGTGTCGTTTCCATCGGTTCACCCCTGCCTGGCTGCCAGGTCGCGGTTGCAGATGGAGACGAGGTCTTGCCGTTGGTTGTGGACACTGCGGAACGTATTGGTGAGCTGTTGCTCAAGACTGCACAGTGTTTTGATGGCTATGCAGATCCTGCGATTGCAAGGCCGTTTCTGAGTGATGGAAGCGCATCTGAATATTACAGAACCGGTGATAAAGTGTTGTGGCGCGACAATCGGCTTTTTCACCTTGGGCGTCTGGATCATCAGGTAAAAATCGGTGGGCATCGCATTGAACTGATGGAAGTGGAGTGGCATCTGCGCCGACTGCTCGGGGTCGAGACTTTGGCGGTCGTCACTTTTCCCAAGCAGCACCCCACAGAACTGGTGCTTTTTGTTGAAGGCATCGATGAGATACCGCGTCTGGATGCCGCAGAGCTGAGCCTGCCGACGTATATGATGCCAAAACGATCTGTCAAACTCGATGCTCTTCCCGTGACACCACACGGAAAACTCGACCGCATCGCGCTTCAGTCCATGTTGGAAACTGCTTAGTGCGTTTTCTGTTCAGCAAATCAACGGCTGTTCTGGTTTGCCTTTTGGCTTTGTTGGCGTCGCTTATCGTCATTGACCAGACGCGAGGCGGTCCCGCGACGATTTTGTCGCGGTGCAATCTGATGCTGGCGCGCGTGAACGCCCCCGCCGCAGATGTTCTGATTGTCGGCAGCAGCAGATCCGGTGTGGCGCTGGATCCGTTGACACTTCAAAGCATTTTACAGGGCGAAATTACCGGAAATCCAACTGTCGAACGAATGGCCATGGGCAATATCACCCTGCGGTCCTCCCACGCCTTGCTCAATACCTACCTAGATCGGCGAGGCGCGCCAGAAATCGTTCTACTCGAAGCCTCGTTTATGACACCGCGTACCGTGACACGCCTTGCCCCGGCCGCCAAAGGACAGGCGTCAGAGCATTACCTTTTCGGGCGCGACGTAAACCTGATGACTTTTGGGCAATTGTTGACACAACCCGCAGTTGCCATGCCATATACGGAAGCCGAAAATCTGGCCACGGTTTGGCGGTTGCGGTTGCGCGGCACCATCCTCAGAGCCGGGGCGCTTGTCTACCAATTTGCAAAAGCGCCCTTTGAGGACTGGTCGTTCAGCCGCTGTGGCTATGATGAGATCACGCGCGAAGCGACATGGCCAAAGGATTTTTCTTTTACCTATGGTGATTTCAAGCCAGAAGCCGGGCTACCTGAGCTTATCGCTGCGTTGAGGACCGAACTCGCGGCCTTGTCTAAAGATCGAACGCTCAAGGACTGGCAGGGAAATCTGCCTACCGATCAGGATTATCCCTACGACATTGACCAGACTTACAGAGAGGGAGAGATGGTTTACCTCACGGGCATGGCCCGGATGGCTGCCCAAAGGGGCGCGCAGGTCATTGTGCTTCCTATGCCGCTTTATGGGTATACCATTGATCCCGATGACATGGTCGCGTTGAAAAATGCATTGCCCGACAGCGCCAGGATATTTGATCTTTATGCGCAGATTGGCATGGAATTCAACGACTTCTGGTATGACGATGCCCATCTTGAAAAGCATCCGACGGCCCTGCTGACAACGGCCCTTATGGCGGAGCATGTCGTTGATATTCTGGGCCCGGGCGCGCGCTGATGATTGACCCGGTCTCATATGTCGTGCTCATTCTGGTTGTCCTGGGTCTGTCTCACGCAACGCTGGTGTTTCGCTTTAGTCCGGGCAACCGCATGTTTTGGTGTATCGCGCCCGGTATGTTACTGCTTTTTGTAACGCATCCGGCTGCTCTGGCTTTGGCTTTCGCGGCCATTGCTTTTAACATCGCGGTATATGGCACAAGCCGGATACTGGGGAACGACCGCGTCAATGCACGGCTCCCCTATCTGATCCTTCTGCTGCTGTTTGTTCCTGACATTCTCGACCTGTTATGGGACGCGCCCATTCTGTGGCTGGGAAGTGCCTTTTTTATTATCCGGCAAATGATGACGACGACGCAGGCGATCAAGAAAAAGGCAGGCCCGCGCGACTACTTTCCCGCACTTGCAATCGCCAGTTTCTTTTTTGCCGCACTTCCGTCGGGCCCGGTTTTCAATGGACTTGATGTGCTTAAGGCGCTCAGGGAACGCCGCCGCCCAAACTACAAAGACGGGCTTTACCGGATATTCGAGGGGTTTGTCTTTCTTTTTGCAGTAGCTGGATTTCTCGGCATGGCGGTTCAATATGCACACTTTCGGGAGAACATGTTTTTTGAGCAAAACAGCCTCATCGCCTATGGCACCTTTCACTTTCTCTTTTTACCGCTAAGCAGTTTCGGATTTCTGTTTGCCACCTTCTATGGCTATTCGCGCATGGCTGAAGGAACTGCACTTGTTCTTGGGTTCTCGGTTCCGCAGAACTTTAACAAGCCCCATCTGGCCAGCGACGTCGGCGATTACTGGAAAAGGTGGCACCGGTCGATGGCCGATTTCGTCATACAATACATCTATCTGCCCCTCGTCGTCACCTCGGCCAGTTCAAAGCTGGCATTGATTTGCGCGTTTGTGTTCATGGGCTTGTGGCACAATCTGTCAGTGAACTTTCTAATCTGGGGTCTTGGGCACGGGCTTGCTTTGGCATATGTTCTGCCTTGGGCCAAAAAGAAAAAAGTGAACCCTTTGATGATCCGTGTCCTTTCCTTGGCTTACGTGGTCTTCCTGTCTGCCATTGCGCATGGAGTTTGGTTTACATGATGGAACCCGGACGCATCCTTTATATAGCCGCATGTGTCGCGATCCTGGTTCTGTGGATTGCCTACGGGAGTTTCGAGGCGGCGGAAGCCCCCTATGTTGGATTTTAGCAGCATAGTGCGCCAACGAAACCTATCCTGCTGAAAGAGCACTGATCACGTTTCGCTGCGCGACCCGGCTATGGCTTCAACGCCGTTTGCCCCGGATTTCAGGTTTCTTGTTGCCACGCGCCCCGGATGTGGTGGCGGTGTTGTCGCGGTTTTCGTCATGAAGTTTGCGCCAACGCTCAAGGCGTGCAGGGTCAATCGTGCCATCGGCAGCGGCTGCCTGAATCGCGCAACCCGGTTCATGCAAGTGGGTGCAATCGCGAAAGCGGCACTGGGACGCACGTTCAGCGATCTCGGCAAACAGAACGTCCAGACCCGTCGAGACATCGCTCAGATGAAGGGTACGCATGCCGGGGCTATCAATCGCCCAGCCACCGGCTTGGATGGCGTGCAGTGACCGCGACGTGGTTGTGTGTCGTCCTTTTGCGTCATCCTCGCGAATGCCACCTGTTGTCTGTGCTTCTTCGGGCGGCTTGGCCGCAAGTGTGTTGAGCAACGTGGATTTTCCCACCCCGGAAGACCCGACAAGGGCGACCGTCTGTCCATGCCCGCACCATTGCGCCAGCACCGCAGCGGCGTCTTGTGATTTCGCGTTCAACGTCACAACGGCCAGCCCGCGTTGCAGGGCGGCTGCCTGTTTTGTGTATGTCGCCGCGTTTGCCACTTGATCTGCTTTGGTCAGGACGATCACTGGTTTTGTTCCGGCTTCATTTGCAAATGCCAGATATCGCTCTAACCGAGCTGCATTGAAGTCGTCGTTGCACGAGGTCACAATGAAAAGGGTATCGACATTCGCTGCGATCAACTGCGGGGTGCGCGACCCCACAGTCTGGCGTTGCAGCAAGGATTGCCGTTCCAGTCGCCGGACAAGCATATGGTCTGCCATCTCGGCCAGCACCCAGTCCCCCACGGAGAAATCTGCGGTATTTGTTTGGGCGGGAAGACGCAACTTGACCGGGCCGTTTTCGGACACAGCTGTCATTCGGGTCCGATGGACAGTTGCAATGCGCAAGTGGGCCAGTGCCGTCTCATCTGGTTCAAGTTGGTCGGCAAAGAAATGTGACCAGCCAAGGGATGCCAGCAATTTGGAAGCGTGAGGTCTTTCATTGTGCATGACACTCCACATGGCCGCACTGCGTGAATGGTGCAAGTTTTTCATGCGCATTCCATCAAAACGACATTTCATACAAAGGCCGAAATCAATCGCGACTTTGCGCTTGCTCAAAGAACTTAAATTGGCCGGTTGCTAGATGCATGAGCATGAAGAACGTCAGTTCCTTTCTGCTCACCCTGCTAATGGCTTTCGGCCTTGCTTTTCATGTCCCAACTGGGGTGGCGACTGCTGGACGCAAGGGAGGAGCGGCTTCCACGGAAATTAACGCCACCGGTGTTTCAAAGACAGCGCCTGCCGATGATCTGATCGCACCAAACCAGAATCCCCGTGACTTTCTGATCAGTTGCCCCGGACACCTCCCTCGCAAGGGTGGCCGCGCATGAAGCATTTCCGTTTCCTGTTTACCGTGCTGGCCTTTTTGGTAACTGTGATGCTTTGCGCGCAACCAGTTGTTGCGGCTGAATCGGTCCTCTCAAAATTGGTGTCTGACGTTCAGGCCGGTGAATTGGTCGACGGGGCCGATGCCTTTGGTCCCTTCCATGCTGACGTCCCGGCAGTGCAGATTCTCAAGGGTGGGGACCGCATCGGCTGGGCATTTGTTACATCTGATTTTGTCTCAACCACCGGCTATTCGGGAAAGCCGATCCATACGATGGTTGCCGTGGATGATGAAGCAAAGGTCATCGGGGTGCAGCTGGTCAAACATTCTGAGCCGATTGTTCTCATTGGCATTTCAGAATCGAAGATGAAGGCGCTGGTCGCAAATTACCGTGGCCTCGACCTTGTTGCCGAGGCTCAATCAGGCGGCACTGCTCACCAGCTTGATATTATTTCAGGCGCGACGGTGACGGTCATGGTGATCGACGATTCCATCATTCGGGCGGGTCTCAAGGTTGCCCGAGAGCTTGGGTTGGGCGGGCTGGCTGTTGAGGAAACGGGGACTGAGCCAAAATTTGAAATCGACCCGGACGCCCAGGCCGCATCAAGCTGGATGGCGCTGGAAGGGGACGGCACCCTACGCCGGCTGTCGCTTGATGTCGGGCAGGTCAATGCCGCCTTTGCGGGCATGAAAGATCAGCGCGCAGGCAAACGTGCCCTCAAAGAAGCGCCTGAGACAACTTTTATTGAGATGCAAGTCGCGCTTGTTTCTCATCCGACAATCGGTCGGGCGCTGTTGGGGGAAGCTGTTGCCGGCAATCTGGACGACTGGCTGGAAGAGGGCGACCATGCCATCGCAATCGTTGGGCGCGGGCTCTATTCCTTCAAGGGGTCGGGGTATGTGCGGGGCGGCATTTTCGACCGGATTGTGCTGATCCAGCATGACGTTTCCGTGCGGTTCCGGGACCGGATGCACAAACGCATCAACACAATCGCCGCCGAAGGGGCACCTGTCTATCACGAGGCGGACCTGTTCAAGATCCCCGCAGACAGCGGTTTTGATCCGACACAGCCTTTCCGCATTCAGCTTCTTGTTCAACGCGAGGTGGGGGCGATTGAAAAAGTCTTTACGACTTTTGATCTGGGTTATCAACTTCCGGACAAATACTTGCGGTCTGTGGCACCCCCACCAGCCGCCGAGGTGCCTGCAGAGGTGGTCCAGGTCACATCGCTCACAGAATCGGATGCACATCAGGCGCTGTGGAAGCGGATTTGGCAAAGCAAACAGGTCGAGATTGTCGTGCTTTGCATCATGTTGAGCGTGCTGACTGGCGTGTTCTTTTTTCAGACTTACGCAACCCGTAACGAACGCGGGTTTCTCTGGTTCCGCATCGCATTCCTGACGGTGACGCTGGTCTATCTGGGCTGGTATGCGAACGCGCAACTGTCTGTGGTCAACCTGATGGCGCTGTTTGGCTCGCTGGTCTCTGGATTTAGCTGGCAGGCGTTTCTGCTTGACCCAATGACGTTCATTTTATGGTTTGCGGTGGCGGCAGCGCTGTTGTTTTGGGGCCGGGGTGCCTATTGTGGCTGGCTTTGCCCGTTCGGTGCCTTGCAAGAGCTGCTAAATCGCGTCGCGCGCGCCTTGCACATTCCGCAATGGACGCTGCCATGGGGGCTTCATGAACGCCTCTGGCCGCTGAAATACATGATCTTTCTTGGTCTGTTTGGTGTTTCTCTTGCCAGCATCGAACAGGCCGAACGTCTGGCCGAGGTTGAACCGTTCAAGACGGCGATCATCCTGAACTTTGTGCGGGCATGGCCGTTCGTGGCCTATGTCGCGGCCCTGCTGATTGCCGGTTTGTTTGTCGAGCGGTTCTTTTGCCGTTATCTCTGCCCGCTGGGTGCCGCACTCGCCATTCCGGCGCGGTTGCGGATGTTCGACTGGCTTAAGCGCTATCATGAGTGCGGGAACCCGTGCCAGACCTGCGCCAACCAATGCCCTGTCCAAGCGATCCATCCGACGGGCGAGATTAATCCAAACGAGTGTGTGAACTGCCTGCATTGTCAGGTGCTTTACCAATCGAAAACGATCTGTCCCGTCGTCATCAAAAAAGTGAAGCGCCGCGAAAAGGTCGGTGCAGCACCGGACGTCGTGCGCCCCAATCTGGGGCATCCAAACCAACCCAATTCACAACCCACCAACTGAAAGGACGAGCTATGTCTGATGATAAGAAAATGCCAATCACACGGCGCGGTCTGCTAGGGGCCACGGCCGGGGGTACCGCGCTTGCAGGTGCATTCGGCACACGAGCCATTCTTGCGGGCGGTGCCATTGGTGCCGCGACACTGGGCACTGCCACCAGCGCGCGCGCCGCGGCTGACGTCGGTCCGGGCCAGCTTGACGAATACTATGGCTTTTGGTCCTCGGGCCAGTGCGGCGAGATGCGCATTCTGGGCATCCCGTCGATGCGTGAACTGATGCGGGTCCCGGTGTTCAACATCTGTTCTGCAACCGGGTGGGGCATCAGCAATGAATCCAAGAAGATCCTGACCGAGGGTCTGACCGAAAAGACCAAAAAGTATCTGGCCTCGAATGGTCATGAGTTCCCGCCAAATGGTGATCTGCACCACCCCCATATGTCTTTCACCGAAGGCACCTATGACGGGCGCTATCTGTTCATGAATGACAAGGCCAACACCCGCGTGGCCCGCGTGCGCTGTGATGTGATGAAATGTGACAAGATCATCGAGATCCCGAACGCCAAAGCCATCCACGGGCTGCGTCCGCAAAAATGGCCGCGCACCAACTATGTCTTCTGTAACGGTGAAGATGAAACACCAATGGTCAACGATGGCTCGGTTTTGGACGAGCCGGAAAAGTACGTGAACTTTTATACCGCCGTGAACGCCGACGAAATGACGGTGGCATGGCAAGTCATGGTTTCGGGCAACCTTGATAACACCGATTGCGACTATGAGGGCAAATACGCGTTCTCAACTTCGTATAATTCGGAAATGGGGATGACCCTTGCCGACATGACAGAAGCCGACATGGATCATGTCGTGGTATTCAACATTGCCGAGATTGAAAAAGGCATTGAGGCCGGTGACTTTATTGAGCTGAACGGCGTCAAAGTGTTGGACGGGCGCAAAGGGCTGGACAACAAATACACCCGCTACATTCCTATCCCGAACAACCCGCATGGCTGTAACATGGCACCAGACAAGATCCACCTGTGCATCGGGGGCAAGCTGTCGCCGACGGTCTCAGTGATTGACGTGCGCAAGCTGGATGCGGTTTTCAACGATGGGGCTGAACCGCGCAGCGTCATCGTGGCAGAGCCGGAACTGGGTCTTGGACCGCTCCACACCTGCTTTGACGGCAAGGGCGGCGCTTACACCACCCTGTTCCTCGACAGCCAGGTTGTGAAGTGGAACATTGAGGATGCGATCAAGCTTTACAACGGCGAGGACGTTGACCCCATACGCACCAAAAAGGATGTGCATTACCAACCCGGTCACAATTCGACCGTGATGGGCGAGACGCTGGAAGCGACGGACAAGTACTATCTGACGATGAATAAGTTCTCGAAAGACCGCTTTCTCAATGTGGGTCCGCTCAAGCCGGAGAACGAACAGCTCTTTACCATTGATGGCGATGAGATGACGTTGATCCAT
The DNA here is from genome assembly GCF_003352065.1 of Sulfitobacter sp. SK011. NCBI lineage: Bacteria > Pseudomonadati > Pseudomonadota > Alphaproteobacteria > Rhodobacterales > Roseobacteraceae > Sulfitobacter > Sulfitobacter sp. SK011. The sequence continues at coordinate 3,146,760 of NZ_CP025803.1, read as the reverse complement.
GACGGCCCGACCTTTGCCGAGCCGCACGATTCAATCATCGTGGACCCGTCAAAACTGAGCCCGAGGTCGGTCTGGGATCGCAACGATCCGATTTGGGCTGATGCGCGGGCACAGGCCGAAGCGGACGGCATTGATCTGGATGACTATCAGGACACAGTGATCCGCGACGGCAACAAGGTGCGCGTCTACATGTCCAGTCAGGCACCGGCTTTCGCCATTGAAAGCTTTACCGTGCAGGAAGGCAACGAGGTGACAGTGATCGTCACCAACCTTGATGACATTGACGACCTGACCCATGGTTTCACCATGGGCAACCATGGTGTGGCGATGGAAATCGGGGCGCAGGCGACTTCGTCAGTGACCTTCGTTGCGGCACAGCCCGGGGTTTTCTGGTACTATTGTCAATGGTTCTGTCACGCGCTCCATATGGAGATGCGCGGCCGGATGTTTGTCGAACCAAAGCCGAGCTAAGCCATGCTGCGCTCCCTGACCTTACTGGTGTCACTGCTGATCGCTCTGCCCGTTTGGGCAGCAGAGGTTCGCGTGCTGCCGGGGGCGGGGACGCTTGCCAATGCCATCGCCGGGGCAGCGCCCGGCGATGTGCTGGTTCTGGATGCGGGCCAGTTTGCTGGCCCGGTCACGATTGACAGGCCGCTGACAATTACCGGACCCGAAGACGCCTTCATTGATGGCTTGGGGCGGGGGACGGTGATCACAATTGATGCCTCAGATGTGCGTATTGCGGAGCTGACAATAACCGGATCAGGGCTTGATAGCCAAAATCTGGACGCCGGGATCAAGATCTTGAAAAAGGCAGATCGCGCAGTGATTGAGGGCAATCGCCTGTTGGGCAATCTGCATGGCATAGATGTGCATGGCGGGCGGGACGCAGTGGTACGCAACAACACGATCGAAGGGACGCAGACGCCTCGCATGAACGACCGCGGCAACGGCATTTATGTATGGAATGCCCCCGGCACATTGATTGAAGGCAATACGATCCGCTGGGGTCGTGACGGGATATTCTCGAACACCTCCCGCAAGGGTATCTACCGCAACAACCTGTTCCGCGATCTGCGCTTTGCCGTGCATTACATGTACACGAACGATTCCGAAATCTCGGGAAATGTGTCGATTGGCAATCATCTGGGGTATGCGATCATGTTCTCAAACAAGGTTGTTATCAAAGACAACCTGAGCCTGTCCGACATCAGCCACGGGGTGATGTTGAACTATGCAAATAACGCGGATGTGTCGGGCAATCTGGTGCGCGGCGGCGCGGATCGCTGCACGTTCATCTACAACGCCCACAAGAATTTGATCTATGATAACCGGTTTGAAGGCTGCGCCATAGGCATTCATTTCACGGCTGGTTCAGAACGTAACATTCTGACGGGAAACGCTTTCGTTGGAAACCGGACGCAGGTCAAATACGTCGGTACCCGTGACATCGAATGGAGTTTTGAGGGCAGGGGCAACTATTGGTCTGATCATCCTGGGTTTGACCTTGGCGGTGACGGTATCGCAGACAGCGCCTTTCGTCCAAACGACCTGATGGATCATATCTTGTGGTCGCAACCGGCCGCTGCCTTGCTGACCGGTGCCCCGGCTGTGCAGCTCATTCGATGGGCGCAATCCAGTTTTCCCGCCACACTGCCCGGGGGGGTTGTGGACAGCGCACCCTTGATGGCCGCCCCCATGGTAACAGTCCCGCCCGAATACACCGCGATGGAGGCCGAGGCGGTCGCCCGACGGAAAGAAAGTGATTTAGATGACTTCGACATTGACGATCTCACATCTCACTAAGACATTTGGCAGGGTGACAGCCCTGTCTGACGTTTCGCTCTGCGTGGCACCGGGCGAACGTGTGGCATTGCTGGGCCATAACGGCGCCGGCAAATCCACGTTGATGAAGGTCATACTGGGCTTGATCGCACCGAATACCGGCGACATTTCAGTCTGCGGTGCGGTTCCGGGCAATCCCGGCGCGCGTTTGCAGGTGGCGTATCTGCCGGAAAACGCCGCCTTTCATTCCGCTTTGACCGGGCTGGAGCAGATTACGTACTACATGCGTCTGCGCAAGGTGGACCCCAAGGGGGCGATGGACCTGCTGGCGCGCGTCGGGCTTGGCTTTGCGGCCAAGCGCCGGATTGGAACCTATTCGAAAGGCATGCGGCAGCGGGTCGGTCTGGCTCAGGCCTTGATCGGGCGTCCGGCCCTGTTGGTTCTGGATGAGCCGACCAGCGGCCTTGATCCCGTCTCGCGGCGCGATTTCTATGATCTGCTGGATGATCTGGCCGCCGATGGTGCCGCGATCCTTTTGTCGAGCCATGCCTTGACCGAAGTTGAAGCGCGCACCGACCGATTGTGCATCTTGTCGGGCGGGAAAATGGTGGCTGAGGGGTCCTTGCAGGCATTGCGCCGGGAAGCGGCGCTGCCGATCTCCATGCAGATCACCGCGCTCAATGGATATGACACGGAAATCATGGCAGCCTTGCCGCATGCGATCCGCGTTGAAAATACGCTGCATCTGACGTGTGCACAAAGCGACAAGCTTGCCACTCTCGCTCGCATTTCGGCGATGCAGAACATGGTTGCGGACCTCGACGTCATCCCGCCGAGCCTGGAAGACATTTACGGACATTTTAGCCGGAGGGACGGACAATGATCGCCCGCATCCTTGCCACGGCCATCACCGAGGGTCACATCGCCCGTCGCAACCGTTGGGTGCTGATTGCGGTGCTGCTGATGGTGGTCTTTTCGCTGGTGTTGTCGGCAGCGGGGTCGGCCCCGACCGGCGCGCTTGGGGCGGACCGCCTGTCGGTCGTAGTGGCATCGCTGACGTCTTTGTCAGTCTATCTGGTGCCGCTGGTCGCGCTTTTGATGGCGTTTGATGCCATTGCCGGCGAGGTGGAGCGCGGCACATTACCCTTGTTGCTGACCTATCCTGTTGCCCGTTGGGAGGTTCTTGCAGGTAAGTTGCTGGCGCATACGGTCATTCTGATATTTGCCATCGTCGCAGGCTATGGCACGGCGGCAGCCGTCACCATAGCGGCTGATCCCGCGGCAGTCATAGGGCTGGGGTCCTTGTGGCGGTTGACATGGACATCCATATTGCTTGGAGCAACATTTCTGGGGATCGGGTATGCGCTTTCGGCCTTGGCGCGGCGCGCCTCGGCAGCAGCGGGTCTGGCAATCGGGCTGTGGCTGGGGTTGGTGGTGCTCTATGATCTGGGGTTGCTGGCGGCGGTTGTCGCCGATAGCGGCGGCACGTTTACGACCCATATTTTCCCTGCGGCCCTGCTCGCCAATCCTGCAGACGCCTTTCGGCTGTTCAACCTCACCGCATCGCAAGCCACATCCGCAGCTTCAGGCGTTGGGGGGGCCGCAACGGTCATTCCGCAATGGCAATCGCTCTGCTCTTTGTTGGTTTGGCCGCTGTTGGCGCTGGCCTTGGCCGCACTTGCCTTTAGAAAGTTCGAGCCATGAGACACCTTTTGTTGGCCACGGCCGTGCTGGTCCTGACTGCCTGCAAGCAAGATGGGGTGCACGACACGGCAGCTCTGCCTCTGACCGAAGAGACGGTTGGGCATTTTTGCCAGATGAACCTGCTTGAACATCATGGCCCAAAGGCACAGGCGCATTTGTCAGGATTGCCGGGCGCGCCGCTGTTTTTCAGTCAGGTCCGCGACGTCGTGGCCTATATGCGGATGCCTGAGCAAAGTCATGATATTCTGGCGGTCTGGGTCAATGACATGGGCGCACCTGATGCCACTTGGGAAGCGCCGGGTCCGACAAACTGGATCGCTGCTGAAGACGCGCTTTATGTTGTGGGTGGCCGTGCCAAGGGCGGCATGGGTGCGCCTGAAATCGTGCCTTTTTCAACACCTGAAAATGCCAATCGGTTTGCCAAAGCCAATGGCGGGCAAGTCATGCGCCTTGCCGACATACCGAACAGCGCCGTTCTGGCCCCCGTGGCCTTGGATGGCGACACGGATGATGCAGATTTTAGCAATCGCTTGCGCGCCTTGTCGCGCACCCCTGGGGAGTAAGACCATGACCAGCCGCCGTCGTTTCCTTGCGATCAGTGCCGCCGCTTTTGCCTTGCCGGGTCAAGGCCACGCGCAACCTGTCTACACATGGCAGGGTGTGGCCCTTGGTGCCCGGGCCACGCTTCGTCTGGCGCATCCTGATGCCAAAAAGATCAGTGCGGGGGTTGCTGCAGAAATCTCGCGGTTGGAAGATTTTTTCAGCCTTTTCCGCAACAACAGCGCCTTGGCAAAGCTGAACAACGCTGGCGTGCTTCACGCGCCGCCATTTGAATTGCTGGAGTGTCTGTCACTAGCGGGTGCTGTTCATGAGGCAACCGACGGTCGGTTCGATCCGACAGTCCAGCCCCTTTGGGCCAGTTTCGCTGACGCATCTGCGCGTGGCACAGTGCCAACGGACACTGAGTTGAGCAAAGCACATGCGCTGACCGGCTGGCAGCATGTTACATTCAGCGCCGATGCCGTTGCCTTGCAACCCGGTATGGCGCTGACCCTGAATGGGATCGCGCAAGGCTACATCGCGGATCGCATAGCACTGATGCTGGGTGCCGAAGGATTGACCAATATTCTGATTGATACCGGTGAAATTCGTGCGCTTGGCGGGCATCCCGATGGCCGTCCGTGGCCTGTCAAACTTTCGGCTGGTGGTGAAGTGCCGCTTGCCACGCGGGCTCTTGCAACCTCAGCGCCGCTTGGCACAACTTTTGATCAAGATGCGTCTGTCGGTCATATCCTCGACCCACGCACGGGCCGACCATCGCGGGCAAAATGGCGTGAGATCACAGTATCAGCAGCTTCCGCTGCGCTTGCGGATGCCCTGTCGACGGCGGCCTGCCTGTTCCAAACGCGTGATGAGATTGATCTTTGTCTTGCCCGATTTCAGGATGTGAAACTTGAAGCGATTGCAATTATCTGAGGTCGGCTGAAGCGCTCAAGCCTGACGTGGCACGTCAAATTTTGCGCGACTGAGTATTCGGTTGGTGTTGTCCACCGTCATGCGAAAGGCACGGTTTTGGTAAATGAAGGTTAACCGCCAGCGCCCCTCATCCTCATCAACCCCTTTTTCGCACCGGGAGGTCATGGCCTGAGATCGCATAAGCCCCTGCACCTCGGAGGGTGCGATACCGAAGGCCTGAGCAACTATCTCCGCATCTACCACGAAGCCATTGTCGTCAAATTCTACGGAGGTCATGAGGTGGTTTCCAAAGACTGGGGGCGATGCCAACGTTTGCGGAACCCAGAGGGAACACGGCAGATAGACTGGCTTTTGCCAAGCACATATTTTTACGGATGTCCGGGTCAGGCTGGGTCATTTTGATCGGTAAGCGTAGACCACATTCGGTGACTGAGATGAGGCGCATTTTGCTTCCTGTGATTTTAATAGGCATTTACAATACCTATTAACAGGTCTACGTATTAACGCAACAGTATTGGCCAAAAGCTGCCGCCTGACGATGGTCAATAGTTCCGCAAAAGGCCCGAGTGAGATGAGCCGTGATCTATGAGTCAATCAGTGAATTCCTGACTCATCTGCATCAGATAATCTGTCCGGGAAACGACCGACCTTTTGCCCAATTTGAATGCCAGAGATAAGGCGATGAATGATCCAAAACCAAACGACCGCTATGCTTCACGCCCCTGCACCTTTGGGGTTGAACTCCAATCGGGGGGATCATGAGCAGCACATCCGCACAGATGCGCGCCTGGCGCGGACCGGCAATCTTTACCTTTGGCTTTCGCCCGTTCTTTTTTGGGGCCGCGGTGTGGGCAACCCTTTCGATGGCGCTTTGGTTGCTGATGCTTTTCGGAATGATGAGCTTACCCACGGCATTTGACCCGGTGTCGTGGCATGCCCACGAGTTCCTGTTTGGCTACCTCTCTGCTGTTGTTGCAGGTTTCCTTTTGACGGCGGTGCCGAACTGGACCGGGCGATTGCCGATCATTGGCTGGCCGCTCGGGGCGCTCTTTGCGCTGTGGGTTGCAGGTCGCATCGGCGTGGCGGTTTCGGCCAATCTGTCGCCCTTGGGGGTGGCGTTCGTGGATCTTGCTTTCCCTGTGACCGTGGGACTTGTGATTGCGCGCGAGATTGTTGCGGGAGAAAATTGGCGCAACCTAATCGTGCTGGGCATGCTGGCTGTTTTCACGCTCGGAAATGCGCTGTTTCATTGGGAAGCGGCAGCGTCGGCCGATCCCGCAGGGGGATATGGGCTGCGCATTGGCCTTGGTGCCGGCGTGATGATGATCGGCGTGATTGGCGGGCGGATCGTGCCGTCATTCACCCGCAATTGGCTGGTCAGACGAGGCAGCGGTCGTCTTCCCACACCGCCCATGCAACGGTTCGACAAAGCAGCGCTATTGGTGCTTTTGGCGGCACTCTTTGCCTGGGTTCTGGCCCCCACCCATTCGGTAAGTGGAGCCTTTCTTTTATTGGCGGGGACTCTGCATATCATCCGGCTGGTACGATGGGCGGGATACCGGACGGGATCAGAACCACTGGTGGCGGTGCTGCACATCGGATATGGTTTTCTGCCGCTGGGCGCGCTGGCAATTGGGGCAGAGATTCTTTGGCCCGGCAGTTTTGGGTCGGCAGCGGCGCAACATCTGTGGATGGCCGGTGCCGTCGCGATGATGACATTGGCGGTCATGACCCGCGCCACACTTGGCCATACCGGCCAGCCGTTAACAGCAGGGCCGGCAACGGTTGGCATATATGTGTCCGCGCTTATCGCGGTCCTGTCCCGTCTAGGGGCGGGGCTTTGGCCGTCAGAGGCGGCTTGGCTTCACGCCCTTGCGGGGCTTGGTTGGGTCGTGGCCTTTGGTGGGTTCTCTTTGGTGTACGGTCGTTTGTTGCTGACCCTGCCGGCGGACAAACAGCGGGGAGGGTAAGCGACAAGACACCGGTTGTTTCTGTATTTGTTAAATCGGGTTGGTTCCCTGACGTCGTGCCGCGCGACAGAAGACTGGAGAACACCAGAAGGAAGAAGGAAGAAGGAAGAAGGCAATGGTTGAACATTCGACAGGCAGTTGGGCATCAAAACTAGCGGCAGGTGTCGCCGTTGTGTTTGGCGTCCTGACCATTCTGTCTGGCAGTCAAGCGCTGTTTGGAAGTGCCGCAATGCGTGACGCGGCTGGGGATGCCGTTCCGTTTGTGCTCTGGTTCAATTTCCTCTCTGGTTTCTTTTACATTTTAGCGGGCATCGGCATTGCGATGGGCCGACGCTGGGCAGCCCGGATGGCAGTGTACATCGCGCTTGCAATAGCTGCGGTTTTCGCGCTCCTCGGTTTGCATATCTTGCAAGGTGGCGCATTTGAAATGCGCACCGTCGGTGCCATGACCTTGCGCTTGATTGTGTGGATCATCGTCGCGACGGCCGCGGTCCGGAAATTCCCCATGGCGCGTTAATGTCCTGGGATGTCTTTTGACATACCTCTTGATGCGTGGGGGATAGACGCGGATTAATCCAACGCAGTGTCTTTTGCCGGTGAATGAAAAATAACTGAACTGAAAATCTTTGCGCTAAATCAAAGAAATCGGGTCCCGCCAAACATAGACAGGTGGTCGAAGGTGCCTGCCCCTCGGGTTGGGCGCGCTGATTTTTCTGCGCTGCTCGTGCCGTGCGCATTTAGCTTTCGCTGAACCAAAGGATCCAATGATGGACACTGTGTTTGCCCGCTACGCCAGCCGCCCGGCACCGCGTTATACCAGTTATCCGACAGCGCCCCATTTCCAAAAGGATTTTGCGGAAGCGCGCTATCGCGACTGGCTTTCGAAACTCGACAGGGACGACCCGGTGTCCCTTTACCTGCATGTCCCGTTCTGCCGCCAGATGTGTTGGTACTGCGGGTGCAACATGAAGCTGGCATCCCGCTATGGGCCGGTGGGGGAATATGCGCAGACCTTGCGGCAGGAAATAGATCTGACCGCCCGCGCTTTACCGGGACGGATGACTGTCTCGCATCTTCATTGGGGCGGCGGGACGCCGACGGCGCTAAGCCCCGATGACCTGCAATCCCTCATGGAGGACGTGCGCGCGCGCTGGGATTTTGCGCGGGATGCAGAGATTGCCATCGAAAGCGACCCTCGAACCCTTACCGCTGAAATGGCAGAACGCATCGGTGCATTGGGTTTTAACCGGGCCAGTTTTGGTGTGCAGGAATTCGACATCCAGGTGCAAAACGCCATCAACCGCTTGCAACCTCCTGACATGGTTCAAAGGTCTGTCGAACAATTGCGCGCTGCGGGGGTGTCGGGTATCAACTTTGATCTGATCTACGGCCTGCCGCATCAGACGGTTGCAAGCATCGTGAAGACGGTCCGGCTGTGTGCCGCCATGCGGCCGGACCGCGTGGCCCTCTTTGGGTATGCTCATGTACCTTGGATGGCCAAGAACCAGCGGATGATCGAGACCGACGCGCTTCCCGGTTCCGCTGCCCGTGCGGCCCAAGCCAGTGCAGCCGGCCAAGCGCTGGTGGCAGAAGGATACGTGGCCATTGGCCTGGATCACTTTGCCTTACCCAACGACGCACTTTCGGTGGCGTCCCGCACTGGACAATTGCATCGCAATTTTCAGGGCTACACAACGGATCGCGCTCAGACGATGATCGGCATGGGGGCGACCTCGATCGGCAGAACACCGTCGGGATATGTGCAAAATTTCGCGGAAACGGGTGCGTGGGCACGGGCTGTGACTGCGGGGTCATTGCCTGTTGCCAAGGGCCTGCCGCTGACCAATGACGACCGATTGCGGGCCGAGGTGATCGAGCGGCTGATGTGCGACTGTCATGTCGATGCAGCCGCAATAGGTCGGCAGTATGGTGCACCTGAGCGATGGTGGGCTCCAGAATTCGAAACGCTGCAAGAGATGGAAGCCGATGGTTTGCTCATCCTGTCCGAAGGCAAGATACGGATGACGCCGCAGGGTCGCCCCCTGGTGCGCATCGCGGCAGCAGCTTTTGATGCCTATCTTCAATCCAGCAGCGCGCGCCATTCCGTAGCTGTATAAGACTAACGCAATGGTGCTTGAATCAGGCGAAGGCAGAGGAAGCGTTTCCGTTCAAAGTTCGCGCAAATGAGAAAGGCACCAAGGTCTGTTGGCAAGGGCGTTAGTCACAGAAAGAGCGCGTCAATTATTGCCCGACCGAGGAACGCTTTACGCTTCCTTAAGAAACTCACCTATCTCAGTTGCGGTCAAAACCCGTCCTGAAGCCACAACTTTTTCGTCGATAACCAATCCAGGCGTGGACATTATGCCATAGCCCGCGATTGCGACAAAATCGGTGACCTTTTCGATCTCAAAATCGATTCCTGCAGATTGTGCCGCAGCCTGTGCGTTGTCGGCCAAAGCCAAACATTTTTTGCAGCCGGACCCTAGAATCTTGATGTGCATCGTCTTTCTCCGTTTCAAATGAGCAGATGGGTGGTGCTGTTAAAAAGATATCCGATCACAACGATGCCAACTGTTACGATGCCAACAAAAATGACCAGCAACGGCATTTTCACAACCCGTTTGAGCATGATCATCGACGGCAATGACAACGCCGTAACCGACATCATAAAGGCAAGCGCGGTCCCAACACCGACACCTTTGAGAACCAGTGCTTCGGCGATCGGCAGCGTTCCAAAGATATCGGCATACATCGGCACGCCAGCCACAGTCGCAACAACGACGGACCACCATCGGTCTTGGCCCAAGGTTGCAGTAATGAAACTTTCGGGAATCCAGTTGTGGATTGCTGCCCCGATACCCACACCGATCAGGACAAAAAGCCAGACCCGATGCACGATGTCGAATACCTGATCACGGGCGTAGGTCAGCCGTTCCCGGCGGCTGATCTGACCGTCATTGTCGTGATCACTGACCGGGCTTTGGAAAACAAATGCCTCGACCTGATTTTCTAGTCTTAGGTGACCGATCAACGTGCCGCCCAGAACCGCCAGGATCAATCCAACGGCGACATAACTCAAGGCAATGGTCCAGTTAAAGATGCTTGCGAGTAGGATCACAGAGGCAAGATCAACCAACGGCGATGAGATGAGAAAGGAAAACGTCACCGAAAGCGGCAGTCCCGCGCTGGTAAAGCCGATGAACAGGGGAATGGATGAGCAAGAGCAGAACGGCGTAAGGGTGCCCAGAAGGGCCGCAAGTGTATTGGCCCCCAATCCCTGTCGTTGTCCAAGGATGCGGCGTGTCCGTTCGGGTGGGAAATAGCTTTGCACATATGAAATGGCGAAGATGAGAAACGACAATAAAATGAATATTTTAACGACGTCGTAAATGAAGAAATGGACGCTGCCGGCGACCCGACTGGTCATTTCCATGCCCAGACCATCGCGCAAAATCCAAGTGACAAGATCCGATAGCCACTCCATGCGCAGCAATTGGTCATTTAACCAGGTAAACAGATCTCTCAATGGATGGAATTCCTCGATAGGTTTTTGTGTCGCCTGTCTCGGTAATCTAAGCTGCGCGGTGGCGGGTGATATGACATCGATCAATTTGGGCGATCAATCGCATGCAATCTCGCGTGGTTGTACTGCCCCAAAAATCGCACCGATCCCACCACCACGATCATCGCCCTCATTTTGGATGGTGTGGGGGGGCATCACGTATTGATTTATTTATACTTTCCATCGGAAAGGTGGTAAAAATTTCATATTCCAAGTCGAGCAAAATGGCGGGTACACGTGAATGTAGATACTGGTGGCGACAAGCAAAAACTGCTGGTGGACGGACTGCACCGCATTTGCACAGCCCAGCAGACGCTTGATCGCATTTTACCGATCAAACATGAGTTTGGAATTACCCGCCTCGCCAATGTCACGGGACTTGATCGGATCGGATTGCCGGTCGCACTGGCCATCCGCCCCAATGCGCGCTCCATCGCGGTCTCTCAGGGAAAGGGGTCGACACTTGCTCTGGCCAAGGTCTCGGCCCTGATGGAAGCGGTGGAAATCTGGCATGCGGAACATTTTGACCAGCCGGTCTTTTTTGCGAGTGTTCAAGACCTGTCAAAGCATCATGCATTCATCGATCTGGACCGGCTTCCACGTATCCGGGGGCGCGCCCCGGGTCGCTTGGAGCGTTTGCATTGGGTCGATGCGACTGATCTCATGAGCGATCGAAATGTGCTTGTCCCGCTCGAAATGGTGCATGCGAATTACACCCATCCGCTGTCGCCCGACACCGGTTTCTTCCCGGCGAGCACCAATGGTCTGGCGTCCGGCAACAACAGGCTTGAAGCGATATGCCATGCGATCTGCGAGGTGATCGAGCGTGACGCGCTGGCGCTGTGGCATCATTGGCCTGACGATGCACAGCGGGCGTCACAGCTGGATATCACCTCGATTGATGATCCGCTTTGCCTGATTGCCCTGAAGAAGTTCGAGGATGCGGGGCTGGACTGTTTCGTGTGGAATGTGACGTCCGATGTCGCGGTGGCCACATTCATGTGTGTCATTTGTGACCCTCAGGCCGAAACAAGTCACCTTGGGTTGGGGTCAGGGACCCATCCGGACCGCGCAGTGGCCCTGCAACGCGCACTTAACGAAGCAGCACAGACCCGGTTGAATTATATCACGGGTGCCCGCGAAGACCTGTCTTTTGAGGAATATAGCACGGCGGGCAGGGACCAGAAGATGGCCGGTTTTGCCGTTGAACAGGATGGAAAGAGGGCCTTGCAGCGATTTGATGAGGTCCCGACATCGGTAAACGCTGATCTGGAAAGCGATCTTTCTTGGCTCAAGACACGCTTGCGCGATGCCGGGGTCGAAGAGATCGCGGTTGTCGATCTTGAACGCAAGGAATTTGAGATCGCAGTTGTGCGGGTCATCATCCCGGGGCTTGAGGCACCGCATGACGATGACAGTTATGTTGCCGGGGATCGCGCGCTTAACGCAAATGGAAAGGGCCGGTTGCGATGATCATATTCGCAGGTCCGTCGCTGGCCAATGTGGCGCTGCCGGGTACAGGAATTATTGAAATTCGGCCACCAGTTCGGCAAGGTGACGTCTATCTTGCCACGTTGGAAGGGCCCTCCGCCATCGGGATCATCGACGGCTATTTCGACGGTGTGCCGTCCGTGTGGCACAAGGAAATCCTCTGGGCGATGTCACAAGGCATTGCCGTGCTGGGCGCGTCAAGCATGGGCGCACTGCGCGCTGCGGAACTGGACGCGTTCGGTATGATCGGAATCGGTTCGATTTACGGCGATTATCGCGACGGGGTGCTGGAAGACGATGATGAAGTGGCGTTGACACATGGGCCAGAGGAATTCGGTTTTGCACCGCTGAGTGTCGCGATGGTCAATCTGCGGGCAACGCTCGCCGCGGCGGTGCTGGCACAGGTGATCACACAACATCAAGCTGACGCGGTGATCGACCATGCCAAGGCGATCTTTTTCAAAGACCGGACCTGGGACAAGGTTTTGCGTGACCCGGAAGTTGCTGAACCGGGACCGGATCATTGTCAAAACCTGTTGGACTGGATTGCCGAAAACGAGGTCGATCAGAAACGCGATGATGCCTGCCTGCTTTTGGATCGAATGGTCACGGGTCAGTTCCAAAGGCCAGTGCCCGATTTTCTTTTTGAGCAGACGGATCTTTGGGTTCATTCCACCCAGAAATGGCAAGAACGGCGTAAAGAGCCCGACGCGCCAGAGGTCGGGGGCTATCGCTTGTTGGGGGACACCAACTTTTTTAGCTGATTGCTTTTAGCTATGCTAATCTCTGGCCTAGGATACGAAGCGCGAGATGAAGAAAGGGTCGAATACATGCAAGGCACGCGGTTCCGACTGTTCCCTCAGCCACAATTTCTGAAAGACTTTGCGGAGCCGGAAACGGTGATGGTCTCCTCGGTTGCAGGGAGCCTTGGGCCGGGGCCTTCTGATGACCGGATGTATGCGATCTTTCCCATCGGCAAGACCGAGCCTTACGGCATTGCGCCTGATGGCTCGGCGGTACTGACGCCTGCATGGCAGGGAGCCATCGAAGAACCTGCATATCCGGACGCAGAGGGTAATTTTGATTATCTGGAACCCGGCACACCGCAATTCGAAACGGCGCACCTCTTTGGCACGGTGCGGTTCGTGATGGACATCTGGGAAGGCTATTTCGGCCGTGAAATTCCCTGGCAAAGTGATGGCACGTATGACCGTGTCGAACTTACCATCCTGCCGTCATTGGAAAACGCCTATTCGGGGTTTGGATTCCTGGAAATGGGCGGCGATCGCAGCGATGGTGGATATACGCCCTTCAGCCTGAATTTCGATGTGATCGCCCATGAATTGGGGCATGCCATCATCTATTCAGAAGTGGGTGTCCCTGATCCCAACAACGTAACCGGAGAGTACTTTGGGTTTCATGAAAGTGCCGCTGATCTTGTTGCCTTGATCTCTTCACTGCATTTCAATTCTCTGGTCGACCTGTTGCTGGAACAGACACGTGGTAATCTTTATACGTTGAATGCGGCAAGCCGAATTGCCGAGCTGTCTGAGAACAAGCAGATCAGGGTGGCCGCCAATGATTCCCGTTTGTGTGAATTTGCCAAGGGCTGGGTCAAGGAACACCATCTGGCGCAGCCGCTTACCGGTGCATTCTTTGATATCTTCGTGGATATCTTTCACGAAATGCTGCTGGATTACGATGCGATTACGCCGGAACTTGAAGACATGTCAGATCAGTTGCTGGCAACGCCTGAGTACGCAACCGTGATGCAGGAAATGTTCGACGAGGCTTTTGCTGCTAATCCGGAGGCATTCAAATTGGCGCTGATTGATGCGCGCGACATATTGGGGACCTACCTTGCCGATACGTGGAAAGAATTGAAAAACGCCGATCTTAATTTCGTTGACGTGGCTGATTTGTTTGTCGAAGTCGATTCCAGACATACCGGGGGCCGATTTGAACGGCTGATCCGAGGAAACTTTGACATGCGCGATATCGGCTTTGTTGAAGTCGGCCCGCAACTCAAACCGCTTGATAAAGGCAGCCACGCAAATTCAGTGCGGACCATGGTGCCAATAGACTAGATGAGATTTTTGCGCTATAATAACAACACTTTAGGTTGAATATTAATCAATTTCTGCTCGAAAAAGGATAAAAGCCATGAAAGAGACGATTCATACGTCCTCAAAAATTGTTATATTTGGTCGTGTCGTCGACGATTTGACCGTGAGCGTTTCAGATGCTGACAAAGCGGCGGGTAAGGATCCGAAATTCGCGCGGGCTTATGGTTTTACTTTTGATGGTATTTACTTGGAGTTGGCGTCGCCGGTGCTGTTTCTGGTCGATGGTGACGGTGAAGAGGCAGATGATATTGCGCTGCCCGGCCCAAATCCGCGCGACAAGAAATTCTATGCCGATCTTCGCGCCTGGACTGTCGACCGCTCTGACGAAACGGTCCGGCTGGATGTCGATTCTGGTAAATTTGAAAATCTGCTGCCTGACACCGGGGGCGATGGCGGCGCAGGTGTCTCAGGTGCCCGTGTATCGGGTGCCCGTGTATCGGGCGCACGCGTCTCAGGTGCGCGTGTCTCAGGTGCCCGCGTTTCGGGTGCGCGTGTCTCAGGTGCACGCGTGTCGGGTGCACGGGGCGATGCCAGCGACTAGACCGACAGGCATCGCATACCGCTTAGCGCCTTATAGTCCAGCCCGTTTGAGACCATCCAGAAAGTGCTGCAGATCCTCTTTGTATTTGTCAGGTTGGACTGCAGCCCACCGTTCGGCCACAAAATTGGGATGTGCTGTGCGCACGCGGTCAGCTTCATAGCTGGCCTCGTCCATACGTCCTAGAAATGCGTAACTCGCCGCAAGCAGACGCCGTCCTTCGGTCGGGTTCTGCATCTTCTGAATCGTTTTGATTGCCTCCTCATAGCGCTTGAGATTGAAATACGCCCCACCCAAATGCCAGATGTATTGATCCGGATAGAACGGATTAAGCAGCATGGCCTTTTGCAACAGGGCAATCGCCTCTTCGGATCGGCCACAATGGGCCAAAGCGTCGGCCATGTCAGACATCACATTGGCATCATTGGGATTAAGCTTTAAAGCGCGCTCATAGGCATTGATGGCCGCGTCATGCTCCTTGCGATAGAGATGCGCGAAACCCAGTTCACCAAACCCCCGCGCGTCGGACGGATCCAACTCAATCGCCCGACGCGCGAGCATCAGCGCCTCATCAAGCGCAGTGTCGGAATTTTCGGCCCAATCGTAGCGCCATTCCAGATTGAATGTGCGGGAATTCGCGGCATATGCCCTTGAATAGGTTTCGTCGCTGCGCAGAGCCGATAGAAACATTTCACCCGCTTTTTTCACATCCTGCTGCGTGTACTGGGCAAGATACCTTTCACCTCTGAGCACCGATCCATAGGCCATCAGGTTTGCCGGCGGCAACAACCGCGTTCGTTCGCGTTCTGACACCTCGATCTGCGCCGCAGTCGCGGACACGATCACTTGCGTGATCTCGTCCTGCAAATCAAACAGATCTTCTATGTTCCGGTTGTATTGTTCGCCCCAGATCGTGCGGTTTTGCAGCGCGTCCAATAGTTGAATTGTAATCCGCAGCCGTGAACCGGCCTTTCTGACCGATCCCTCGACGACGTAGCGGACACCCAGCTCGCTCGCCACCTGCTTTGGTGCCTTGACGCGATCCCGGTACATATAAGCAGAATCGCGGGAAATTACGAAAAACTGGTGAAACCGGGACAGGCTGGAGGTCACGTCCTCGGTCAGGCCCTCTGCGAACCAATGATCATCGCTATTGCTGCCCTGAAATCCGAAAGGAAGCACAACGATGGATTGGCTTGAGATTGCCCGTTCCCTGTAGTCGACCGATTTGTCGATGTCGCGCCGAAGGCCCGGTGTCATCGCCGCCGAGGTCGGGTTTTCATGCACCTGAAAGACGTCAATGGTCTTGCCAATGTTTTTGAAATCCTGCCCGCCAAGATATTCATAGCCATATTCAAGGCTGTTGCTGACGTGATCATAGGCCGCGCCGGATATGCAGATCCGTCCGGGATTTGAAAATGCCTCGATGCGGGCCGCGATGTTGATGCTTTCACCTGAGACTTCATCGCCGTGGACAAGAACTTCGCCAAGATTGACGCCAAAGCGGAACCATATTTGTTCGTCAGAGGACAGGTCCTTGTTCATGTCCCGGCAAATGTTCTGCATTTTGACCGCAAAAGTGACAGCATCCACTGCGCTTTCAAAAATCATGAAGGCGCTGTCTCCGGCTGACCCTTTCATTTCACCCGAAAAGTCACCGATTTCACTTCGGAATATGGCCAGCCGCTCTCTCACCGCGTCGGTGGTTCTCTCCTCGTCGACGCTCATCATCTTGCTGAAATTCGCAATATCAGCAAAAACAATGGCGACGAGACGCCGTTTCTTGCGTTCCGAAGAACGGGGGATGGTCTTGACCTTATTCACCTGTGGATTTCCAACTTGTTTGTTTAAGAATGACGTTGTGGTTTTGCCTCAAATTGTCGAGTACGGATTGCCGCCTTTGGTCCCATTCAGATCCCAGAAGCCCGGCAATCACGACATCCTGCCTTTGACCGTCCGTATACCACCCGCCCCGAAACCGCCCTTCTTCTTCAAAGCCTAACGACAACAGCGTGGACCGCGTCCCTAAGTTATCTTCTCTATAAAATGTTGTCAGCCTGAACAACCTTAGCTGCCTGAAGGCCAGATCCAAAAGACTGATTGACATCGCTGTTGCAAGACCTTTCTTGCGAAACTGCGGCCCGATGAAGCAGGGTACAATTGCGTCACCGTGTATGTAATTGACTGCTTCCAACCCAGCGATACCGGCGGGCTGGCCATCCGCGCTGACCGCAACGAACCAGAATGCACCCGGTATCGCCGCATACTCCAGCGATTTTCGCCAGCTTTCTCGCAGCGCGTCTTCGTTTTTGGGAACAGGCATATTCCGTTCAAACATCGCCACGTCATTAAAATCCAAAAACCATTCCGCGAACGTCGAAATATCGTCCAAAGACATAGGTCGAAAGGTGAAGAAATTTTTAATCTCATTTGAAGTCATACTAATATTCCCTTGTCGTTTCCGATTAAATGTCAGCAATGCAACCGAGCCAACGAAAAAGATTGGGTCGCCACTTCCGTGGCATTCGAACAATTACTTTTCAGAATATCCGTTCAGTATATCAAATCATGCGCTGAGATACCAACATTCTTGGCGGCCATCTGATACGCGCGCAGATCGGTGCGAGGGGCTCTATTTTGCAGCAAAATCCGTCAGATGTTCTGCTGCAATCAGCATCATCCGATACGTGATGGCTTCTTGCTTGGTCAGGTCTTCTTCCTTGCCCACGATGTAGACCGACGTCCCCAAAAGAACGTTGTTGCGCACATCAAGAGCCAGATAGAGATCCGCAAATTCGTCAGTCGTGCGGTCGGTACCCTCGAAGTACCCCCAACAGGTGGCCAAGTCGTCGTCTGGCACCTCCACCAATTTGCAATCTGTTGGTTTTTGGTCTGTCCAAGCCGCATGCGTTGAAATTTGTTCGACAAACTTTGCTAGCTTTCTGTCCGCAGCTGTCGCCAAATCCGCCGTCCGTTCCACGGCAATCGCAAGTTCCACGCTTCCGTCACCAATGCTGGTCTTGACAGCACCCAGTGCAGGATCCCACGCCAGCGGCAATCCCGATGGCACGGCAATGGTCGCTCCGGTGAGGCGATCCTCGTAAATGTCAAAAGCCAGAGCATCAAAATCGCCAGGATCATCCAGTTGCTCTTTGAGTCCGACCAGACTTTCTTTCCACTCGAAATCCTGTGCTTCGACAAATTCCAGTGCCACATTTGCAAGCGGGATGCGGCGCACCAGTGTCAGCGCGCTTGGCTCTTCCGCGTTCTGCTCAATCTGAAGGTCATCCGGGTCCAGGCGGTCCCAGATTTCATTCTCAAGCGGGGCAAGACTGTTGAGATCGAAGGTCGCAAAATCCATCATCAAGTAGTCGATGTAATCGGTGTCCGTCATGTCCTTGGTTGTCTTTGTGCGGTGTAAGGCGCGCCCTGAAAAATGCGGGCCATTGACCTGAACAGTGAAATTCGTGGCCAACGGGCTGTCCGTCTCGCCGAAGGGGGCAACATAGTTGACAAATTCAAGCTGTCGGTCGATTTCGTTTTCCGGAACGGTGACAGTCCGGGCGTCGATGCCAAGTGCTGTGAGTTTGTCGACCAGTAGCGCCGACCCCTTTGCAAGGGCGTCTTCAAAATCATCTCCTTCATAGCTCACCGTTACTTGGCGGACAGACCCATCCGTGCTGAGGGCCTCAATGGACCCAAATGCTGGATCGTAAGTGAATTTCACGCGTTCGGGGACAAAGATGGGCTGGTCGGCACCCGCAGGCAAAAGCCCGGTCAGCATTAGCAGGTCTCTTGATTTTTGAGTTGGCAGCATGTCGATCAAATCATCGATGATCCAAGACAGATCTTCGTCCTCAGCAATGCCATAGGCATCCAAAGCAACCGGGAAAGGAACCGATCCGGCATGCGCCGGACCATCCTGATCTGTTCGATACTTGGGGGTGGTCTGGCCCAAGGCCACGGTGATCGGATCGCGCACTGTCATGGCGCTGAAAAGATTGGCCTGCTCGGAGATTGTGCTGGGGAAGGGGTCGGTCGAATTTGGCAGATCAGGGAGATAGACACCGGCCGGAACAGACCAGTTGATCCCACGCCAGCCGCCCAAAAGTCCACCATCAGCAATTGCAACGACCCGCCCTTTGGGGTCGAGAATAGGTGCGCCGGAATGGCCGGGCTGTATGGTGGTTGTGACGCGCAGGATTTGAGTATTGCGCTTCGGGTAGCCCTGATTTCGAAAGAGTTTCGCCAGATCTGCAGATGAAAATGCCCGACCCAATGTCGTCGCACCCGCATCCAGACCCAGCGCGAATTCGATCCGCAGCCCGATCATCTGTTCTGCGGCCAGTGGATAGCCCCAGACAATATGGGCGTCTGTTAGCGCCGGCTGCATATCTGATATCATCAACGCTGGCAGACCCAGATCGTCTTCCAACTTCAGCAAGGCCAGATCCCCTTCAAGATCAGCGGTCAGGTACGTTGCGATCAGGGTCTCCTTTTTGGCGCTCTCGCTGTAAACCAGCCCCTTGCCCGGCGCGCAGCCAGCAATCGCATGCAATGCTGTCACGACATATCCGGGTTCAGGCCATATGAAACCAGTGGCTTTCATATCCCCATCAGGTGTCGCGCAACGGATTTGCACAACAGAATGCGAGGCTTTTCCTTTGGATTGCGAAAGCAAGACAGTCGGCATCGAAATGCAAAGAAGGAGCAATACGAGCCACCGGCTCATTTCGCGTCGCCCAGATCTTGCATCCGGCACAATACCCCATGGGCAAGCTCTAACCTGGCTTCTAAATCGCCTTCTTCGGTTCCCTTCATCTGCTCTGCAAATGCGCGCACAAGATCAGGGACATCGTCGCGATTATAGGCGGCGAGGACATCGGCGGGCGTGGCAAAACGCGCCGGATCAAGGCGAGAGCAGGCATCGAACTTCGACAAGGTAAGAAACAGGACCGCCTGTTTGGCACCTGCCGCTGTGGGGTCGGTTGTCACATTTGTTGCAGACTTGCTGTCTTGAAACGCGAGGGTTGCAGGCACAATCGCAGTGCGTTCATAGACCATCATTTGTCTGGCCAGCGTCGCATTGTCGGGAAAGGCCGCATCCCAACGGGCCAGCGCAACACTGGGATCGACAGCAATTGGGTTGTTGATCCGGACGTGCAACCCCAAAGCCAAACCCGCGACAGTGGCAAAGCCAAAAGCGCCAATCCTGACCGCGTTGACTTTGGGCAGTTTGGTCAGGCTGCCCTTGCCGTCCAGCCCCAAAAACACTGCCAAAACTGACGTGAGCGCACCGATCACGATGGCCACCACCGGCGTGACGGACAGCCCCATAACAGAACCCAACAGCAACCCAAGCCCAGCGCCGGCAAAAATATCAGCGGCAAATGGCACAGGTCCGTCTGTATGTTCAGCCATTGCAATACCCTCGAAATGAATGAATTTATTCAAAATGTTCTTTGAAACCTAGCACGGAAACGCGTCTTTTTGTATATCCTTCTTCTATAAACTGATGGCTGCCGAAAATGGTGATGCGAACTGCCGACACTTGACCATTCAAGTACCGTGAAATACTAGATCAAATCACAGAGCGGGCGTTGTGTAGTGGTAAGACCTTAGCCTTCCAAACAAAGCTTCTGAATTTCTCACAGTATCATATAGTATCTTAGTCTTTATTTTTGTTGACTTTTATCTTACGTAGAGTTGCATGGTGTAGCACTGATTTGCATACCGTTACCTACAAAAGGCCGACAAAGAATGCCAAAGCTCACAGAGACGTTTGCCAAGAAGCTACCACACGCGAAAGCCGGTACGGACAAGTATTGGGATGCCGAAATCAGAGGTCTGGTGCTCTTCGTCGGGAAGCGCTCCAAAACCTGGTATTTCCAGAAAGACGTTGGCGGTCAGACCAAGCGCATTCTGCTCGGCCGATTTCCCACCATCTCGGCGGGTGCTGCACGACAGACGGCCCTTGGGTTTGCGCTGGAGATGGGGAGGGGGGCAGGGAAGGTGGCCCAGATTGGAGCGCCGACGCTTGTGGCTGCGATGGAAGTATATTTAGCCCGCCCGAAGCTTCGATCTGATGCCCATAAGAGCGGAACACGTCAGCAAATAGAACTCCATCTCAAAGACTGGTTGCGACTGCCACTTGACGAGATCAGCAAAGCAATGGTTGTCCGTCGCCATCAGGAAATGGCTAAAACGCCATCCGCTGCCAATCATGTGCTTCGGAGCTTTCGTGCAATCTACAACCATGCCCGTCGGACGTGCGATCTGGGGGAATGCCCGGCGATAGCAATAGAATGGTTCGAGGATAACCCAGACGGTCGGATCATCAATGACCTAAAGGATTGGCGGGCCACAATCGATGGCTTGGACAACCCAATACATCGCGTGTTCTATGAGCTTCTCCTATTCACAGGTCTCAGGAAAACTGAGGCGCTTACGCTGCAATGGCAGCAAATTCAGGAAGATCGCATCCATCTTCCGATGACAAAGAACGGCCGGAGTTTTGACTTGCCGATCTTCCAATTGCACCATGAGATTTTGGCCCCGCTGCGCCCACTCGGCCGAAAATGGGTGTTTCCGTCTCCAAAGTCGGTGATGGGACATATAACAAAGCCTGAAAGGCTAAAGTACAACCCGCATATGCATCGCAGGACATTCGCAACTGTGGCGATGGAAGCTGGTGTGCTGGAAGAGATAGTAGGGCGGCTTCTCAACCACACCCCACTTTCGATTACGGGCAGAAGGTATGTACGTCCATCTTTGGACGCGCTTCGCCCAGCTATGCAAATGGGATGCGATGAGTTGGTCAAGAGGACAGGTGCGCAATGGTAGATAAGCCAAGTACTCAAGTTTCAGTTATAGCCTTAGATCACGGGCATGTAGAGGATCAACCCGTCCACAAAGGTATGCGCATTTCCTTGTCTGATCAGACGGCCCTCAGACTGATATCCGAATGCGCTGTCGAATTGGATCCGGTACAAGAATTTCCACCTTTTAGTTTAATCGAGGGCCTCAGCGATCTCTTGCATCAAGTTGATCTGATTGGTCCATCAGTCACCGAACCAAAGCTGCTAGAGAAAACCCAATCCAAGTTACTCGATGGTGGTCGACTCAATTCTTTGGTTGAGGAATGCGAGATACGCTGGTTCGATACAGACCTTGTACCGCATGTCTGGAATGTGCTGCTTTGTAAATCCAGGCGCACAGTGAACATCTTTGCTCAACTAGAAGCAATATTGCGGAATCTAAAAAACACATCGCCATCTAAATGTGCCCGCGAACGCTATTCAAACGAAGACAGAAGAGAACTTGGCCTGCTACCCGCGCACGGCCCTACCCAACCAGGTTTGCCTTACCATTATCGCATGATCGGACCAGAATGGGTGAGATTTGGTGAGGAACTCGAGAGGTTGAAGCACTCCCAGAATGCCTTTACTCAAAAATGTCTGCGTGAGGGGCGGATATTAGTATTCTGTCCGGACCATGGGATCACGCCACCAGCCCGATGGCAAAGAGAGCCCTATCAATATATTTTGAATGACCGCTACAGTTTCGTTTTCGCTGCAGATCTCCCAAAGACATGGTTTGCTGCAGCGGGCGGGCCGCTCGATAAAGGAGCCCGCAAAGCATCCAGAGATGCATTGCGTTGGCTAGAGGAATGTTACGCGAGCCGAAGTGACCGCGAATCAATACAAAAGAAGGATTGGTTTCTCCAGGAAATGGTGAAAAATTTTGGGCTAAGCAAGAACGCTGCCAAGATGGTTTGGAAAGACGCAAACATCCCCGATATGAAGAAGAGCGGCCGCAGAAATTATTAATATACATAAAAATCAATAAGATAAATCAAACCCCCTAAGTATTAATCAGGTTCACCCGTTTTATTGAACACGAAATTTTGCAAGTTTCTCCTTAGCAAAACGTAAAACGGAGACTGCTGATGAAACACCAAAATATTGACCGGTTGCTTACCAGGTCCGAAGTGGAAGAGCGCTTTGGCATCTCGAAACGCTATCTCGAACTGGCTATTGGCCGCGGAGAAGGTCCCCGCTTAGTCCGCGTGGGGCGTTCGGTGAGGTATCGCGTCGCTGATATCGAAGCTTGGATCGAGTTTTGCGCCGTCGATGCTGTGAAAGTCGTTTAATCGGCAACCTGTATTTGGACCACAGCAGTTCGCTATCGCTGGCCCAGTCTGAAAGGCGCTGTAATCGGTCATCCTCACCTTAGCTAGCGGCCTTTCAAAATAGCTTTGCCAGAACACTGGCACATCTGAAAAATCACTGGAGAAAGTAATGCTGACTAGTAAGTTTAGCAAAGGGGAGAGCTGTGCCTCTACCCCCCAATCCGAACCAGTTCCTCTGTTTGGCGAACTGCGCGAAGCTGAGCCGGTTCCATGGGCGGCGCTTGGTCCTTTGGCTGACCCCATCATGAGTATCTCAACGTTGACGCAAGCACCGGCTGCGATCGCGATGCAAAGTGTATTGACCGTCGTCAGTACCGTTACGCAGGGGCTTGCGGATGTGGAAACCCTTCGCGGGCATGTGCCGATAAGCTTGTTTGCGCTCACAATTGCTAAGTCTGGGGAGCGCAAATCGGCGTGTGACGCGTTGGCGACAGCTGCAATTAAAGACGTGGACCAAGAGCGGGAACGTCAGTACCGCCTTGCAAAACGCGTGTTTGAAGCCGAGTTGCTGGAGTTCCAGAAAGGTCAGAGACGCAAATCTAATAAAGACTTTGAGGTTATTGAAGGAGATCCCGGAGACTCAAAGTGTGATTTGGCTCCTGAACCACCGCTTGTTCCCACAATATTGATCAGCGATGTCACAATCGAAGGGCTCCACCGGCGTTTGGAGACGGGAACGCCGTCTGTCGCTTTGATGACCGATGAAGGTGGCCAGTTCTTCGGTGGTCACAGTATGAAAAAAGAAAACGCGCTCAAAACAGCGGCCGGGTTTTCCAAGCTTTGGGATGGTTCCTCAATCAGCAAGAGCCGTGCATCGTCTGAACCCAGTGTGCTTTACGGGAAGCGGGTGTCGTTGCATCTCATGCTTCAGCCAGGCATGGCGCAGACTGTGATTGGAGACCCGATGATGAAGGACCAAGGGCTCCTCTCTCGCATACTGATCGCCTGGCCCGACAGTAAGATTGGATCACGTCAAATCACTAAAGATCCATCACGTATTGCTGAGGAAAGCGAAGCGAAGGCGAATTTGGTCGCATTTGATGAGCGCATTAAAGCGCTTCTTAAGCTTGCATTGCCAATCCATCCGGAGACCAGGGCGGATCTTGAACCCAGGATTTTAAAACTATCCGATCAGGCGCGTGCAAAACTTGAAGAGTTTTATAATTGCGTGGAACACGCCTCAAACAGGGGTGAGGCGTTTGAATACATGACCGGATTTGCGGCAAAGGCCCCTGAAATGGCAGTGAGGATCGCTGGTGTGCAGACGCTTTATGCGGACGAACTTGCGACTGAGATTACCGAAGGGATGATGTCAAACGGAATAATCATGATGGAGTGGTATCTCTCAGAGATGCAGCGTGTCTCGGATACGGGCCGCCCAAACGAGGAACTCTGCGCGGCCGAAGCGTTAAGGCAGTGGGTTGTGAACAAATGGGCCGAAGAGTTCATCGACAAGCGAACCATGATGAAAAATGGCCCCGGTCATCTGCGTGATGGGAACACATTGGACTTCTGCATCAAAAAGCTCACTGAGCACGGCTGGCTGGCTCGTGAGCCTGGGCGGCAGGTTATCAATGGGTCCAACAGTAAAACATACTGGCGTGTTGTGCGCCGGGGCGCGGTAGAATGACCTCAATCGGTATAGGCCTTATTCAGACGTGCGTTGCTAACGCTGAACAGATCTTCCCGATTGTCTGCCCCGAAGGCTGCCGTGAGTCTGCGCAAGGACTCTTGGGACGAGCTTTGCCGCAAATGCCGCAGTTGCCGCAGCCTAAAGCGTCTGCAGGCAGATTGATTACGGATCAGGAATATGAGTTTGAAGAGCGGGCCGCCATAATTGAATACGATGGAGGATTGCCGCGGGCGCTCGCAGAGTTCTTGGCAAGACGGGGCAGGGAGCAGTAGGGGGCCGCCTGTCCGGGTTGGAGCTTAGTTGCTATGCGCAGTGCAGTAATATCAGCATCTGTATAAAGTTCAGGTATTTGTCGCTTCCGGCCCAAAGCTGCGTTTCATAGCGTTCTGGGCTGCCGCATTGCAGCATCCCCATAGCGGACGTTGAGCGGTTGCGCAGCATTTCAGTTCATCGTGCCAGCGACCTTACTTTCGGTATTCTTGCAGACCTAGCTCAGCCCACATCCAGCCAAAATCGTATTCTTCGATTGCGTCATTGCGATGCTTAGCGCTGTTGTTTTCTAGCGTCTTTAGCCAGTCGACCACCTTTGCACGGCCTGCTTTACTCCGCACCGCTTGGTACGGTGATTTACCGCCAAGCGCTGGTATCGGCGCATCAAGCGTTTCGCGATAGTGCTGGTCCATGTGCTCCTGAACTATCTGCCGAGCAGTCTCTGGTGGAATTTCGTCAGCATCCTCCAAGTCTAATTCATCTTGCTCTTCAGCCATCATCTGTTCGACTGTGCGGATCGTGGTCAGAGGCTGTTTTAAATGTTGGCCCGCCGCCTTCATCACTACATTGCGCACTCTGTCCGCGCGAGCGGATGAGTTCACATTAATAAGTAGCGATTTACCTTTGAGTTCGAGATGACCTAGCACAGTGCGACCGTCGGTCTTTGAATCCAACACTAGACCATCGCTCTCCCTTGAGACCTTGCCACCGTGTGGCGCAATCCAAGTCCAACAACGTGCACCATCAGCGGCAAAGCCATTGACCTGGTTCAGGCAAACGGAAACGTCTTTCTGCCTAACGTCTGTCTCAAATGGAAATCTCAGATCATGAAACATAATGTCTTCACCATCTGCATTGGTGAATTCGGGAAATTCCTCCGAAAGCGCCCGTGGTAGGGCGGTAAATAGCCAAGCGCTGGTGAAGATCGGCGCGCATTTCAAAAGCTGGTCTGTCGGGAGTGATAGCTCATCGTTTTTATCGACGTTCAGCACGGTGGACAAAGCATCAAACAAGAACGCAACCGCCTCTCTAGAAAAAGCCAGGAGCGCACCCGAAATCACGTGGGCGTCGTTTTCGGCAATGACACGAACGGCAATCCGGTCCCACTGCTTCAATGACTGCGTTGCCGATCCTTCAAGCACCGTGACTGGCTTTGTGTCTCCAAGCAGATCCTTAAGCATCATGGACGTTCCGGGCTTAACCTCACTGACTTCGTAAAGGCTGACTGGTGTATCTCGCAGAGCTACGAAATACTCACGATTGGCAGTTGGTTCGTTCCATCCGCGTCGCTTGAGGTAAAGGTCGACAATGTTGCCGTCTTCGTACTGGCGGCTGAGGAAATCTTCGAAACCACATCCCCATAAAACGCCGGGCCAAGGCTCACCCAACATTTCGGGCAGATCATCATAGTCAAGGTCAAATTCTTCAAGAGCTGGCGTCAAGTGCTCCGCCACAACCTCCTGCAAGCGTCCAAACCAAAGATCATCCTGACTGATGAATGTAAGTAAATCCGAGATGTCATTGCGCACGTCAGCTCTCCAACTCTTAGCCGCATTCAGCGCAATTCTTAGTCAAGTTGCGAACCGGTGTCAGCACATGGGTGCCGTTGATTTGAGAAAATAACAATCGCAACCGGCCCAAAGCAGCCCCTGATATCTTAGGCCATTTGCTGCATTGAAGCTTGACGAAACCCACATTGCTGGCGTTCCCTGTGACTATGAATATCAATGAGGACAGTGTTGACGACGCGGTTCTGGCGCTGCTCTGGCTGACGCTCCACGACGGGCACCGCGCCTGGAAGGGCTATGTCTGGGACGTGCTCGGTCGGCTGCACGAAAAGGGACTCATTCAGGATCCGGTCGGCAAAGCAAAGTCGGTGGTGCTTACAAACGACGGCTTGCGCCGGTCAGAAGAACTGTTCAAAGCCCTTTTCACCAATGCGCCAAAGCCTTGACTGAACGAAGAGCTGCCTCTGGTTAAGGCGGCCCATTGCTGCCGTTGACCAGCCAATCTGATGCTGCGGTGCGGCCCGTCAGACCGGACTTTCGCTGCGACTGCTAAATCATCGAACATGCGAATTCACAGTTCGCGGACTTTCCCGACCTTCGCAAAAATCAGTAGAACTGGTGCTTTCGGCCCATTGCGGCCACTCATCTCTTTAACTGATAAAGCGGGGCATCCTTCTGGTAATGCCATTAGGAGAGTTATGAAATAGGCTCTAAGACACAACATCCCACGTTGTTGCGTCGCTTTGGACTCAATTTTCCCGACGCCAGTGTGGGTCGAGAGCAAGCAGGTTTTTCATTGTTCCCGCGCCGTGGGCCGCGCCGTAGAGAACAATGACACTACTCTGTGCTTCATTGATCACCCTCGCTAAGTGCCCGTTTCTCTGATCGATTATGACACTCGTAAGTTGCATGACATCCGCAGTTGGCATGACGAACTCCTCAATTGGTGTGGTGAGGTTCTCGTCGCTGATATCAAGCGGACCAACCAAATTCTCATAGGCATCTGCCAACTCTGCCGGAGACAGATCGACGTTGACGTCTCTGCCACCCGGAAAACCCAAGAACATCGCGTTATCCTGCCCTATCAATTCGTGAGATGCATTCTGCGCATAAAAAGCTGGTGTAGGAATGAGACCATACATAGCCCTGATCCTACGCTTGTCTGCGAGGGTCGCTGCTTCGAAGTCGATGAACTCATAGAAAAGGTCGCTACCCTGCGCTTTAAGACGCTTTACCTCGCCAGCCACCGCCTCATAAAACGCTGGCTCGGCTTGGTGAATCATAGGAATGAAATGAAGAGACCGAGTTCCGTTCGAGAACGTGAACACTCTGGCGCTGGAGGCAGTGCCGTCTATGTAGAACTGGCCTTCGGTCAGCGCCTCGATTTCGCCCCCGGGCCCTTCTTGCACACCCCCCACAGTGAGGTGACCTGACGCGTTTGCGCAAACCGCCGCCAAAATGACTGCGATGCAGACTGCCAGTCGTAGTCGAAGAGACTTCATGTGAAACCTTCCATGTCTTTATCCAAAGCTTGGCTGTTGTGCAAAACGGCGAGACCCGATTGGCCCCTCATTGACGGAACTTGACCAGCAGAGAAGCTAATAGCAATACAATCCCCAATGCAGCCAGAATGAACGTCAGAGGGAGGAAAAGCTCTCCTGAACGACACCGTTTGCGTCTATATCGCCATAAAACGCTGTCTCAACCAGCCACGATAGCCCGGCGAGAACCAAAGCCACAAATCCAACAGAACGAAGTTTAGATTTCATGATGATTTTTCCTTTTTGGATCTGAGCCGGGTGCTGGACACCCAAACAAGTGGCGTACCTGTGACTCAGTTTGTGTCCGGAGAGAGCAGTGTTTTCAGCTTCTCCGCTTGTGCTTCAGAAAGCGCCAGGATGAAGCTGGTGCCTTGAACCGCATCTGAAATTCGCACGGAGTTGGCCAATTGGCTGCCAATACTAATGTCCATATCTTGGCCAATGGATTGCTTTGTGAAAGCGGTCAAAGGGCTTGCGATTTCAGGGGTCAGCACAAGGCGGACCTGCGGCTGCCCATCAACTCCGCGCTGGAGTTCGAATTCGACCACGTCCTTTCGCGTGACCCTGATCGGCCCCAACCAAAGTGCCGTATTTTGCACTTCAACGACGCAAATCGGGTACTCCCCCGGATTTCGCCCCCCACCAAGATCAAGGCATAGGTCATCAATTTGTGCCTGTCGAAATTCGGATCCGGCCCAGAAGGACAAAACTACGGCCACTATGATTGCCGCAATGACCGTCATGTTCGTCCTCGTCATTCGAAATCCTCTCAACGGTGCCTGCGTGTCATCCTACCGGACCCGCTCGTCATTGACGCATCAATACTCAACATTGCGCCAAAGTGCGGAAGGGTCATGTAAGTCGCACACTATAGTCTCGCAGGCTCGTCTGTGGGCCAGATGCCTCAATCAGGCCTGTCGCAATCAGGCGCTGAAGCCTGCCGGACAGAAATACATCGCTCAACAAATTATGTTCATCGCCACGACCCATGGCAGTACCGACCACGCGTGCGGCACAAAACCAGTTTGTTGCACAACATGCCAACAGCAGGCCGTCATAGTAGTCTTCGGAAACATCGACGATCTTGCCTGCTTCCCATTTACGCAGTGTAGCACCACTGTCTCGCAGACGCAGAAAATCAGAAGACAGCGCTGCTCTTGTCATAGAGTCTATCGCGTCTCGTTGATCAAAAAGGCTCGCCAATAGGGCCGGAGTTTGTGCGCCGATATAGGGCAGTGACTTTAGACCCGTCTTGCCAACACGCGTCACTGTTCCCTTGAAATAGCCCAGTTGATGACAAGCCATCTCCATGAACGTTCGTTCCGACGCATTTTCGCCCACCCATATGCAAACTTCCGGCGAGATATCTTGCCCCAAATGGACTGGGAGGCTATCAAAATCGGCCAATGAAGGAACCGGATCTTCAGGCAGCTGACCATAGTTTTGGTAAAGCGTTCTGAAATATGCTGCTCGCGCTTGCTTGTCGTTCAACGGGCCGTGGCTCAGATCATCATCGAACACATGCACACGTCCGGTCAGGCCGTAAGTTACAACTGCGGCGCGCACACAGCCGCCGGCACTTCCGCCCAAAACCAGATGCAAATATGCGGGCTGTGACATTAAGTACCTTTGGCTAAAGACAAAAAATTGGGTTGTTAGGGGACACGTATTGGTTCGAAAACACTGCGTTTAAAGTACGTCATTTGCCGTGCGGGCTACCAGTCTGAAAACCACGATCCGCAAAAAAAACTTGCTTCGTCGTTTATTGTCCTAAATCATAAAAGAACAAAGTTGGGATTTAGAATGAAAAATCAGGAGATCAGCAATGGGTTTTACGCAATCGGTCAAGACCTGCCTGTCCAAGTATGTGGTGTTTTCTGGCCGCGCGCGTAGATCAGAGTATTGGTGGTTCGTGCTGTTCGCAATTTTGGTCAGCGTTGGGCTGGCGATACTCGGTGCGGTCCTTTTTGGCACTGATCCGGAAACGGGTCAGGGATCGAACTTGCTGAGCTCGGTTTTTCAACTGGCGATCATGCTTCCCTTGCTTGCCGCAGGGTGGCGTCGATTACATGATACAGGCCGTCCTGGATGGTATCTTCTTCTGCCTTTGGCCTTCAGTCTCGCAACGATGATAATGCTATTGACCGGCGTCGCTGTTTTCTCAGTCGTCGAGTCCGGAAGCGGGAATCCTGAGGCTCTGAGAGGGCCGGCAGCCCTTATTGGCGGAACAGGTTTGATTGTCATGTACGCTATCCAACTTTGCCTTTCAGTCGTGATGATCTGGTGGCTGACGCGGCCCTCAGAAGAGGGCACGAATGCTTATGGAGCACAGTCGTAAACGGGTGATCAATCACTTTTACCTCTACACTGTAGAACCGTTATCACCCCAGAAATCGGGGATTTTTAGGAGTTAAGAATGAAAAGTGCTTTTCTTTCTGGGTGTCTAATGTTTTGCATGTCCGCTGCACCTGCATTTGCGGAATGGGGATTTAGCGGTGGCCAGACCCCAAATGCGTTTATTCAGACAGGCGACATGACGCTGGAATTGCAATGTGACCGATTGCGCTTTGCACCTGTTGGGTATGCCGACAGCGAAGATATCGTCGGAAAGCAAAGCCTTTCAATTAGGTTTATGAAAAATGGTTCGACAGAAGTCGGATCTTTTCAAGCGGGTCAAGGGAACGCCACCCTGCGGATCGTCGATAACTACCCTGTCGAAGTTGTGTTCCAAGACTCCGCTGACTACCAGTTCGTTCTTGATCAGATTGCAGCCAACGCCGTCCTCAATCTATCCATGGCGGATCAAGATGTGAGCTATGGACTTTTCGACCTTAAAGGATCGGGCAAGGCTATTCGATCACTACGGTCCTCTTGCGGTTCTGCGCCGCAAGCAGGCAACAACACCATGGAGGCCCCAGAGGGGGTGGTGTACTGCGGTGGTGGCCAAATAAAACGCCAGATCGAGTACCTGATCCTTGATAAGGCACAGGGCCAATGGGACGCGATCGTAACAGTCAACGGCAAAACCACGCGTGCAATGACGGCCTATAGCTACTTTGGAAATGCAGAGCCGCCACGGGGATTTGTGGTCGCACTGTTAGGAGAAGATCGGTCCGAGTTCCTCGTCTTCAAAGATGGCAACAAGAACTGGCTCGAATACGGAGACTACCAATACATCCAATGCAATTGACTTAGATGTCTCGGCGGCGTGCTGTCTCAAATTTGGCAAGTCCCACCGCTTTCGTCGCAGATCTAACACGTTCTACCAAAATGGCTTCATAAAACACAGAAAAGGAATAAACATGAACACAACACTTAAACTGGCTTCTTGTGTGATCTTTGGCACTTTATTGTCAGCATGCGTGGAAGATACTGGCTCTGCGACGTCATCGCCGACTCCGGCAGACCAAGCTTGTCTAAATGCGGTTGCACAGTCGACTGGCAATAGCCAAGTGCGACTTTTGTCATCTGAATTTTCTGAAGCGGGGACTTTGGTTAAAGTTGGTGTTGGCCCAGATGCCGCACCTTGGGAGTGCATTGCCTATAGCGACGGAACGACCGCCGGTATCACGTCTTTGACAGACGAAGGCTTTCTCTGACGCAGCCGTGGCGCGCCGCCTAAGCGTCGCCTTCCGGGCATCAATAGCGACAAATGCCATCGCCCTTTTCATCTGGGCGGTTGGCACTTTTTGGATGGTTCGGACACAAGCGAGAGCCCCTCATCGCAGTTGAATGGTTGACGCAGGCTTTATGAATGGAGGATAGAGCAAAATGTGGTCAGTCGGCAAAACCAATGGCAAAGTCAGCCGGGCTGTCTTCCTGGCAGCCGTCAACGCGGCGTTCCTTGCCGTCTCGGCGAATGCCCAGGATTTGTCCGGGCTGCCCGCGCAGTTGCTTGAAAAAGTGGAGGCCGCATGGCAGGCATGTTCAGATTTGGACAACGGGCAGTTCGCCGTCGAATTCGGAGCCGTGCACAGGGTTGATCTTGATGGTGACCTCTATAACAACTGGGTGCTGGACGAAGCCAGGTTCGCCTGCTCTTCTGTACCTTCAATGTATTGTGGCACAGGTGGATGTGTCTCTCATTTCCTGATTGGCGATAATATCGACTCACTGCTCAATCAGGGTTGGGATATGGCACAGATCGGTCCCCACAGGGTTCTCTTGGCGAATGTGCATTATTCGCAGTGCGGCGGGATCAGCCCAAGCCCCTGCGTTGTGGCCAGCGTTTGGGACGATGACGAAATGATGTGGCGCAGCACTGAAGCAAAGTGGGAATAGTAATGACTGATATCCTTAAGCCTCTCATTATCACCCTGTTTGCCGTGGTCATGACAACGCTAGTGACGGGTTGTGTCGAGACTGCACCGGATCTTGCGATCAGCGAACCTGATCCCGAGCTTGTCTTTGTCCGTGGATACCGTGGCCCAACAGATGAGTGCCAACTTGTCGGTGAAAGCGCCTTCACCTCCGAGTTCCTAGATGA
The DNA here is from genome assembly GCF_003352065.1 of Sulfitobacter sp. SK011. Taxonomy (NCBI): domain Bacteria; kingdom Pseudomonadati; phylum Pseudomonadota; class Alphaproteobacteria; order Rhodobacterales; family Roseobacteraceae; genus Sulfitobacter; species Sulfitobacter sp. SK011. The sequence goes on along the minus strand of NZ_CP025803.1, from coordinate 3,114,479 downwards.
CGCAGCTGATCTTATTGCTTGTCCGACTGGAAGCGCGTCTATGTCCAGTTTAGTGTCGGAAACAGGAGCGGGAACGCTCACCCAGACGAACAGTTACACGTTTTTCAGCATTCCCTATCGCTGAACCAAACTCTTTTCGACATCAGTAAACGATAGATACAGCTCAATAGAATGATCTGCCCGACAAATTAGTTCAGGGCATCCATCGAGAAGAAATAGGTCGCGCAAATACCTTGGGCGGCGACACCCGTCGGCGCATCCAGCCCGGTAAACATTGCAATGCCCAAAAGCTTAAATTCGGAGGTGTTCTCATTCCAGGCCGCCATGTAGGTCACCGGCTGATCGCCACAGAGCGTGTTTCCACGACGCAGCGGCCCGGCGCTCCCTAACACCCGAAATACCTGAGCCACGGGCAAATCACCGGAAGCACCCCAACCCCCAGCAGCCTGAGAGTCCAACATTTCGAGATTGATAAACTTACCAGTCTCGAAAACCATCTTTGTGGTAGACAAGATTACCGGTCCCGTGATCGCCATTGCAGTCTCACTATAAGGATTGAAAGCCATAGGCTCCTCCAAAAGAGGTTGAGAAGATGCAGGACCTACCAAGACCCCTATCAAAACCAGTGGTGCTAAGAGTGAACGAGACATTTGTTTATCCTTTGCGCGAAATGGCTGACCTGCGCTGATAACAATTTAAGGCAAAATATCATGAGCGCGAAGGCAATCTTGTATACTGATGCCGCACAGGCTTTAAAGAAGCGCTTTTGATCTTTGGTTGTGTTGTTTTGATATCAAACAAAATGAAAAATGTGCAGGTCAGCATTTGCCATAGTTTCGCCTTGGTTTTTAGTTGTATGCTTGTCTAAAAACATGCTGAGGTTTGAGCATTTGCAACATTATGTCCGACACAAGGTGCAAGCAGCAAATACGATTGTGTGCCTATTAACTGCTATGATCCTGACGGTAGTCTGTGTCACAGACGTTCAGGCTCAAACGCAAACTTTTGAATTGCAAGGCGCGGGCGCTTACAATGCAGAAGAAATCCTGAGCTTTGCCGCACAGCTAGCACTGCAAAGAACCGGTGCCGTTACCGCTGCAGGGATCGCGCGCACGATCGAGACGATATACCGTGAAGACGGTTATTTCCTTGCGGAAGCGCGCGTCAGCCGCGACGGGCGCACAATTATTGTCGATGAAGGCGAAATTGGCTCTGTTTCCATTGAAGGCGTGGACCAGAGGACGTTCAATCTAATCAACGGTTATTTCCGTCCGGTTGTCGGCAAGCAGGGTGTAACGCTCGCAGAGTTCGAGCGCGCCGTGATGCTGACCGAAGATATCCAATCCGTTGCCGCCTCCGCCGAAATTTACTACCCCGAGGGTCAGGATACTGCACATGTCCGTGTTGTGGCCGAACAGCAAGACACAAGCTCTGGCTATGTAACGCTGGACAACCCTGCGCGCGAGTTCGGGGATGCGGCAACACTGACCTTCGGTCAGGAATTTGTCAGCTTGCTCACGCCCGGCGACCTGTTCCGTTTTGAATTATCCGGCACCGCAGCCTTCGACGGTGGCGAAAACGATCTATATGGCTCTGTGATCTATCGCGCGCCGATTGGTGTCTCGGGCACCTACGGCGAAGTTTATTTGGGCAACGCTGTAGGAGATCGCGATGCCACCGGAACGCTGCGCCAGACGGACCTAGACGGGGATACTGTGATCCTTGCAATCGGCCATCCGGTTATTCGCAATATCGACACTTACGGTTACGCATTGCTTGAGGCGCGCCGGTCAAGTTCGGACAGTGATGTTGATGGCATCAGCACGGACTTTGAAAGTACCGTCAATGTGATTGCCGCGTCGTGGATTTACGGGCGTGCGCTGCAGAACGGCGGGGCATTCGAATATGCAACGAACCTCGCATTTGGATCACGCAGCAGTGACGCGGATGGTTTTGACGATGGCGACGAAGACTTTTGGCATCTCCGCGCGGGTGCAGGCTACCAACAGCCCGTGTCGTGGTTCGGAGAGAACTCGAGCTTCCGCGCCGAGATTTGGGGGCAGTATACGACGGACCGCTTGCCCGGCATCGAAGAGTTCTATCTTGGTGGTATCGACGATGAACGCGGATATACTTTTGCTGAAGTTCAGGGCGATTCCGGCGTCTCCGCAGTCTTTCAAGCCGGGCGCGATTTCTTTCCCCAATCAAGCACGGTGAGGCGCTACAGACCCTTTGCCTTTGTCGATGCGGGATATGTGGACAACAACGATCCGTCTGCCACAGAAAAGGATGACGAGTTCTTGTCTTCCGTTGGCTTTGGCGTCGATCTTGAGTTCGATAACAGGTTCTTCGCACAGGCTTATGTGGCCGTGCCCACGACATCCGGTCCCGAGACAGACTCCGGCGACCCTGCCTTCTATCTTGCCCTTTCCAAAAGCTGGTGACCCTATGAAACGTTATGTATCCGCCGCAATTCTGTCCTTTGTTGCCGCAACTTCAGCCGGACAGGTTTCAGCCAAGGGTAATCACTATGGATGGTGTAACGGCGTAGGAAATCCGCACCGTGGTTCAAATTGTGGAAGCTCGGGTTCAACGCAACCAAGTCAGACACCCTCAAGCGTGCCAACTGCCAATCAAAAACCTGCAACAGGCCCCACCAATCCGCAAACACCTGGTGGGCTACCTACTCAGGTCATCGTGGTTACACCGCAACCGGGGCAAACGATCACTGGTACTGGTCAGGTGCCGCCAATCGTCGGGCAACCGGGACCTACAATAACAGGCACTGGGACGCCGACTATCACGCTGCGTCCTCTGCCACCGCAAGTAATCACAGGGACATCGCCTGTAACCACAGTAACCCCACAGCTTGCACCTTCCTTTACCGGATTCGGCCTGCCGGTTGTGACAATTCAACCCAACTCTCCGCAGACCTTTGTGGGTTACGGAAAAGTTCCGGCGACCATCATCGTACAACCCATTGCACAACCCAGTTTTACGGGGACCGGTGCGATCCCCTTTCCGGAACCGCAGCAGATACCACCACAAATACCAACAGCTATTCCGTCAAAAACACCGCAGGGAACACCATACTTGATACCGTCGCTCATCCAGAGCAAGACCAACGGAAAAACGCCTTCAACCAGTCCCCCGAAGGCACCGCAGGCCAAACCGATTATGGTACCGAGGCCGAAACCTCGGCCGACTGCCCAAAAACCTGTCGCAAAGGGGGGGGCAACGTCCCACCAATCGGCCGCAACGGCTCCCGCACTCAAAAAAGAACACATAACGAGAAGCCCCGGCCGTCAGGAACAGCACAATTTACCAGAATTTGAAGCATCGGAGGGCGGACAACCTTGGCATTGTGTTGCAAGTGGCCACGGACAGCGCAAATCGCTCTCTGATCGGCGTGTTTCAGTCTCTGGAGCGTTACGCCATATCGGTTCAATTGATGTACTTGGCCGAGACTTGCCTGCTCTGCATCCCCAACATGCCGACTGCATCATATCAATCAAACGTCGCGCGAACTGAGATTTCGTCCAAAGCGAGGGATTTTAGTCGATTCATTGCTGCATCCGCAAGAAATAGCGTTTCGCAAGGTCTCCATTGGGCTCCTTGCCGCCATTAGATCAGTCGCAGCAAATCCCGTTGAGGTGTCACCGGTAGCTGTCGTGGACGGCCCTTTGCCGACCTTGGTCGGTTAGTCTCGTGCTGCGTTGCAGCCTCCGCATAGCGGACATCTGCAAACTACGCAGCATTTTTCCATTTGACCGGGGTAACGTAAACGATGCCATCATCAACACTAACCATCACATCGCCGTCCTGAATATTAACTTGCAGCTTCATCGAGCGACTTGCCAGTTTGCTCAGTTCGTTGGTGTCCTTCTCCGAAAAATTTATAACCCGAAGGTTATCAAACCGGGTGGTGCTATTTTTGATTTTCTCCCACCACACCTCAGCCGTCCTGCCGCCGTAACAATAGACAATCACCTTGTTGGCTTTACCGCAGGACTGGCGGACAATCTTCTCGCTGGGAAGTCCCAACGCCACCCATAACTCAAGCTCGCCGCTCAGGCTTTTTTGCCAAATGTCTGGCTCGTCATCAGTTGAAAGGCCCTTAGTCAGTTCCAATTGCTCGTGGGCATTCAGTGCAAAAGCGAGAATACGCACCATTAATCGTTCATCCGTCTCCGAAGGGTGTTTGGCAACGGTCAGTTTATGGGTCTCATAATAGTGACTATCCATATCGGAAACGGACAGTTCAGCTTTATAAATGGTGGCTTTTTGTGCCATGGTTTTTCCCAGAATTGCGAAGATTAGGGTTGCCTAATGCGTCTGGTGACTTTGTGAAAGCAGATAAAAAAGACACGCGGAACTTCGGCCCAAACCCGCCATCCGCCAACCATCTCGAATGCTGCGGTGCGGACCGTCATTGCGGACATTCGCCGAAACCGCGAAATCAGGTGACCCGTGAATTCACAGTTCATAGACTTTGCTAATCGCGTTCAAAAAGGTCATCCACTAGGGCATCTGTATCGCCACCAAAAGCACCACCGAGGCCCGAGTCCTTTTGACTATAATGAAACTCCGCTTCACTTCTAGCTTGGAGATTGTCTTCCAAAATGTCTGCAACGTCTACGAAGTCAGTAACTTCTGTAGCAATTTCTGATGATATACCAAAAGCCGCTAAAGCCTCTTCGACGAAATCAGCCGCAACATGATATGCTTCATCCTCATGCTCCGGCAAGAAGAAATCCTCCAATACCCCATTGTCAAGAAGTTCCTGACGGGCCTCATCTTTCCAGTATGAAACAGCCTCTCGTTGTATGGCCTCAAGTAAACTAGCATCAATATCTTGGTGCAAGTTCGGGACATTTTTTCTTAGTTTTTCTATTCTAAGCAATTCATCTATTGACGGATTTTCCAACGCAGTTTTCGAAATGAATTTCGTAGCAACTTCCTGAAAACGATCCAGTTTCTTTGATAAACCTAACTCCAATAAACTTGAAACTTCATCTACAAATCCGCTGGGTACGCTCTTTTCAATTAGAGGGCACAGAAACTCAACAGTGCTCTGCACATCGCATTTTGAAGATGCGCTTGGGTTTTCAATAATCATCTGGGTAAGCCGTAAGACATACTCAGGGTTCTCACTATAAAAACCCTCGTCGATCTTCTCGCATGAAAGTTTCTTTAATACCTCAAAATAAATTCCATTTTTCAAGCCATCATTTTGGTTTAAGCTCTTCAAGTTACGCAATGACGCTAGAGTATTCAAACTCAAGAAGTACAACTGCATAGCAAGAGCGTCATCCAAATATCGACCCAATATGAAATCTGCGACGGAAGGATTGAATAAATCCAATTTTGCTACACCGTCAATACCACCAATATTTCTTTGGAGAACTGTACCAACGGCTGCCTTTAACATATTTGTGTAACGGCTAGAAGCGTTCGAAGGGCTTATCAAGCCCTCAGAAATCGCGATTTTGTATAGTGGAGCACGTAGGTTCTCTTCGGCAATACTGGAACCATTAAAGACAAGGAGGCAAACTGTCTGCCTAGTCAGCTCGTCAATCTGATTATCGTATACGTCAGCCCAGATATCCTTTGGGTTATCTAATCTATCAATAATGTAATCCCAGTACTTTTTCGGTTTCACACTGCTAACTCTATCAGGATCGGTGATGAACGAGATCAGTCGGGGGTTAAAATTCCGATGATTTGCTATCTTAAGATATCGTCGGTCAACATAGAGTTCCGCAATGTGCTTTTCCGACAGTCCACTGTGCCAAATGTGGTTATACAAAATTTTCGCCCTATCAAGAACTGATAGGGATTGGATCGTAATTTCGTATTCCTTTTTGTCGATCTTCTTGATGTACAGTAGATCGCTGTGTTGCTTTCCTTGACTCAATACAGTTGATCTCGACGTCAGTATGAACCTTTTCGTCTTATCTCTACTAACCCTGTCTAGAAAATTCAGAACGTGGCTGTCCTTATGCCCTTCTATCGCCATAAGATAGTTGCGGCCAAGGAAATCATCAAAATAAAAAACCTGCTTCTTGCCTTTTTCAAATCGATCTTCAGCTTCGGAGACATCGTTCTCGATTACACAAAGCTCGTAATCCTCCGCAATGTAGTGGTGCGCCAATTGATCCGCCAAAGAGGTCTTTCCAATGCCTGCTTCACCGGTGATTACCACCGAATGTAGCGTTTCAAGCTTTTCTAGAGATTTACCGTGGTTGCCTGTTATCACATACATTTTTGTAGCATTGATGATGGCGTCTCGTTTTGCCTCACTTCGCCCAGTCAATGCGGCGTTAAGCATGGAACTCAGTACGTTGCTGCTAGATAACCATAATTTGTAGTGCTTTCGCTCAATTTCACCGAACTTTCCAAGCAGATAGTTGAGATTATCCTGACCTATGATGTCATTGTGTGACAAAATATATGGGTCAAAAATCTGTTTGATCTTATCCTTGTTTACCTTTGACAAGGGCAGTGATGTTGCGAGGATATATCTCTTGGGATTAAGAGAACGGACTTTGTCTACCTCATCTTTCTCTAACCTTGCAATCAGAGCGGCAATACCCGACTTGATCCAATGCTTGCTTTGGATAATTGTCTCGCCCTTGTTAACTGTGAAAAATCGCCCATCTATTCCACCGTCTTTTCCGGACTTGTACCGGTCGACTTCGATAGCCTCTTTGACAGATATGAGATCATTTACGAGCACCTCAAATTCTTTGTCGTTCAAATTCTCAAAACTATAATCCGGCACAGTATTTCCTAAAACGATGCGTCTACAGCTTATTAAGCTATAGCCTAATCGGGGCCTTAGGAAGCCCGATGGCGCACTAAAATTGCTTGATCAAAAACCATTCGCTTCATATCAAAAACTGTACTCTTGGGGCGCGAGGGCTCCAAGTGCATCTCACCGTGATCTCGCAGATGAGTTCAAAATACATAGCGTTTTGCTCAGCGTTGGGACGACTAACTCGTCGCCGATTACTAGGTCGACCTCTTTGCCTATAATACTTGTGATCACTCCTAACGGCAGTGTAGTTACAGAACGATTTCTGGGTTGGTCAGTAACTGATCGTCGGCTTCCAATTTCAGAGCAAGTATTCATTACGCCGCAGCGAAAGTCCGCAATCCGCCCTTCGTGAAGGCGGGCGCTTCCGGCCCAAAGCCGACATTGGCCACATCACCTCGATGCTGCGGTGGCAACCCGCTTTGCCGTCGTTCGCCGCAGCTGCACAATCTTGGTGTCGTCGAATTCACAAATTGCGGACAATGCAGCCGCTCGTTGGTGCACCCAGGAACCAAACCCCACGGCTCCTGGGTTTGTGAAGTCAGGCAGCATTAGTTGCGGTATCAGGTCCGAATGTGTTCTTGATCTCCGCCACAAGGTCAGCAGGGAAGCCGCCCTCTTTCGCATGGCGGTAAATTACGTCTGCGCTCTCTGCTTCATGTACGCAGTAAAGTTTGTCGCCCGCTGCATAAGTGTGGTGCCAGACATAGGGCACCCCAAGACCGTCAACGACAGAATTGGACTTGGCCGAGATGTCGCGGAGATCGTCACGGGTCAGCGTATCGGCACCGGGGATGTTTCTTTCAACGATGAATTTAGGCATTGTGATTTCCTTTTTATTTAGGTGCGATGATCGTGGAGCGCGAAGCCGTGTTTGGATAGTTTAGATAGTGAAGCACCCCCGCTTCACATAGTGAAGTGGCTCTATTTGCGGTAACACTGTAGGCTGAACCCGATGGAGGATATTTCATGCCCACCAAACCCTACGGATTGATTTGCCCAATCACGCATGCCTGCGAAGTGCTTGAGCCGCGCTGGACTATTCCGATCCTGACCGAAATGTGGGGCGGCGCGACACGTTACAATGATATTCGGCGGGGTGTGGGCAATATCTCAACGGCTCTTTTGTCCCGGCGATTGAAGGAGCTTGTTGCACAGGGGTTGATTGAGAGGCTTGAAGACCCGGCGACCGGTCAGGTCGATTATATAAGGACCCAAAGAGCCATTGAGCTTGAACCCGTGCTGGATGCCATGGGCAAATGGGCGCAACGCAACATTCAGGCAAATGATGCACTGGCAAATCTGACCGTATCAAACTTGATGTGGCAGATGCGGAACTATCTCGACCCGGAACATCTGCCTGTCCGCCAGTTGGTTTTTCAATTTCGCTTCACCGATCCGGACCTTGAATACAGCAAATATTGGGCGCTGAACCGGCCCGGATTTCCTATTGAAATCTGCGTAACGGCCCCGAGTGACAAGATTGATCTCTACATCGAGACAAATTGTATGTCACTGTCTTCTATCATTCTCAGTCGCACGACCATTGCACGAGAACTGGAAGAGGGCCGACTTTTTCTAAGCGGTGATGCCATTCTCTCCCGAACCATGGATAGGTGGTTTTACCATTGGACAAAACAAGACCTCTCCGAAGTGATCCAGTACAAGGGCGATTTGTCCAAAGAAGCCATACCGACTTACGACGCTGCTGAATAACTAACTGAAGTCTGCTTTGGGCTCATCGCAGCCATCGGAGCAAATGCAGAATGTAAGCTTCACGGGCACAACATCACCGGTAAGGTCGGCCCATTGCCGACCTTGGTCGGTTAGTCTCGTGCTGCGTTGCAGCCTCCGCATTGCGGACATCTACAAACTACGCAGCATTTTTCCATTTGACCGGGGTAACGTAAACGATGCCATCATCAACGCTAACCATCACATCGCCGTCCTGAATATTAACTTGCAGCTTCATCGAGCGACTTGCCAGTTTGCTCAGTTCGTTGGTGTCCTTCTCCGAAAAATTTATAACCCGAAGGTTATCAAACCGGGTGGTGCTATTTTTGATTTTCTCCCACCACACCTCAGCCGTCCTGCCGCCGTAACAATAGACAATCACCTTGTTGGCTTTACCGCAGGACTGGCGGACAATCTTCTCGCTGGGAAGTCCCAACGCCACCCATAACTCAAGCTCGCCGCTCAGGCTTTTTTGCCAAATGTCTGGCTCGTCATCAGTTGAAAGGCCCTTAGTTAGTTCCAATTGCTCGTGGGCATTCAGTGCAAAAGCGAGAATACGCACCATTAATCGTTCATCCGTCTCCGAAGGGTGTTTGGCAACGGTCAGTTTATGGGTCTCATAATAGTGACTATCCATATCGGAAACGGACAGTTCAACTTTATAAATGGTGGCTTTTTGTGCCATGGTTTTTCCCAGAATTGCGAAGATTAGGGTTGCCTAATGCGTCTGGTGACTTTGTGAAAGCAGATAAAAAAGACACGCGGAACTTCGGCCCGGACCTGCCATCCAGCGACCGTTTGCTATGCAGCGGTCAGGCCTGTCATTCCGGCCATTCGCTGCGATTGCGAAATCGATTGATCAGCGAATTCACAAATCGCGCGACGAAGTTGCCTTATGCTGATACAACGACAACCAGATTGGTTGCTCGACCGTGCCCTTGAATGACCCGCGGCGGCACCGTTAAATATTCTAATTGAGCGCAGTTTCCGTCACGCTTTTTGAGTGTTACGCTTGACGGTACCGCCCGCATTTTCGGAGGAGAGGGGCAGACCTTGGAACGCAGGCTTGCCGCCATATTTGCCGCAGACGTGGTCGGTTTCAGCCGCATGATGGCCGAGGATGAAGTGGGCACGTTCGAACGTTTGACCGCGTTGCGCCAAGACATCCTGACCCGTTTGATAGAAGAAAAGAGCGGGCGGGTCGTCAAGCTTATCGGCGACGGTCTGCTGGCTGAATTTGCAAGTGTCGTCGATGCCGTGGAAGCCGCGATCCAGATACAGGATGCAGTTTCCAACAGAAACGCCACCACTGATCCCAGCCAGCGGATCGAGTTCCGGATCGGTATCAACCTGGGCGACTTGATCATCGATGGCGACGATATCTACGGAGACGGCGTCAATATTGCCGCGCGCCTTGAACCCCTTGCGAAGCCCGGAAGCATCTGCATCTCGCGCCATGTCTACGAACATACGCGCGGCAAGGTCAGCAGACCGTTCGAGCCTGCAGGTGTGCACCGTGTCAAAAACATACCTGAGCCGATCGCGGTCTTCCGCATGGCGGACCCAAATGGCACACCATACCCACTCTGGTCACGCCGGAATGCTCGCGTCGCCGTCGCGGCGGTGGCCGTGGTCGCCATTCTTTCAAGTGCCGCTTTCGTGCTGCTCGACGACGTAGCGGCCCTGTTCGGCGGTTCGGAGGGCGAGATGATCGCGGGAGAGGACGTGCGCCCCTCTCTCATCGTGCGGCCCTTTGAAAATCTCGGACTGCCTGATTCGGAGCGCTACATCGCCGATGGTCTCACAGACGACCTGATTACCGATTTCTCGAAAGTCGCGGGGCTGATGGTGATCGGCAGCAATACAGCGTTTTCCTACCGGGACCGGACAATCGACAGCCGGGCCGTCGGTCGCGAGCTGGGTGTCCGCTATGTTCTCGAGGGCAGCGTGCGCAGAGCAGGTGCACGGCTTCTGGTCAACGCCCGGCTGACAGATGTGAGCAGCGGGCAGACGCTTTGGGCCGAGCGTATGGAGCGGGACGAAGACGATATCTTCTCCATCGAAGACAGCTTGGTAACCGAGATCATTAATCGGTTGGGGGTGGATTTGAGCGTGTCCGAAAAGGAGCGGATCGAACGCCTCCCAACCACTGATCTGGAAGCGTATGACTTCTTCCTCAGGGCCGAAGAGGCCGCGCGCAGCGGCTTCCGGCCCGGCCTGCGCGAGGCGTTGGGTCTCTATTCGGAGGCGACCGCAATCGATCCGGCCTTTGCCGGAGCCTTCGCAGCGCAGGCGCGTATCGAGGCATTGGTCATGCGACGAAACTACGACGACGTGCTGCCTTCCCCGGTCGCCCGGAAACGCGCCTACGAACATGCCGGGCGTGCCTTGGAAATCGATCCCGATGCAGCGATGCCCTTTGCCGTGCTGAGCGAATTGCAAACTGTGGATCGCCGCTACGAGGAAGCGATGCGCTCGGCGTGGCTCTCGGTCGAGAAGGCCCCCGGCGAAGCGGCCGCCTATCTCGCACTCAGCTTCGCGCAGACGTTCTCCGGGCACCACGAAGAGGCGATCGAGAATTTCGAAACAGCGCTGCGTCTGAACCCGCTCCTGCCCAGCTATGCGCGGCAGATCGCCAGCCTGTCTTACATACTCGCAAGCCGTCCCGAACGTGCGGTCGAAATCCTCGAGGAGATCAAGGACAGTTCGCAAGGCATCGAGGACTACTTCACGATCCTCGCCGCTGCGTATTTGGAGGCTGGCCGGATGCAAAAGGCTCAAGCCACCACAGGCGAGGTAGCCAGTTTCGCGCCGCACATCTCGGCGCAGCGTTACCGGGTCATCTTTACCCATTTTCAGCGACAGGAGGACCTCGATCGGATCATTGACGCAATGTTGCGTGCGGGCCTGCAGGAATGGCCCTTCGATTTTCAACCGGGCATACGCGAAAGGCTGTCTGCCGATCAGATCGCCGCGCTGATCGATGGAAATGTGTGGCAGGGAACTTTCGAAGGGCACGGCCTCGGTCTGATGCAGATATCAGACAGTGGTAGTGTGGCGATGCGCACATCCACATTGTTCATCACCGGGTCGGCCTATGTGAAAGACGATACCTTGTGCATCCGACAACCGGGTCTTGCGCTAGGTCGCCCAGCCTGTGGTCCAATCTACAAAAGAGTCAAAGACGCTGCCGGTAAGGGCTTGCCGTATACCTACGTTAACGCGCATATTCTGTTTCACTTTGGCCCGGACGGGTGATCCGCGACGGTGGCGCGTGTCAGTTGGAGTAATCCTTCGCCGCCAGAGGCTTGGTGTCTTCCCAGTTCGCATCCGCCTTGGCGAGCATAGCATTCCCTTCGGGATGGTCGAGCACTTCCGCACCGGTCGGGTCCGAGACGAAATAAAGCTTCCCATCGATGATCCGCCAGGAATTTACCGGGTCGATGTTTTCGGACGCGTTTGCTCCTAGCCCGACACCCAATGCGCAATAGCCGCCGTATTGAGGTGCATATTTGACCGGGTCGGTCTTGAACAGATCGCGGTTCTCTGAGCTGTTGAAGTGCCACGGCGTGCCAAGCCATTCATATGCAAACTCGCTTGATCCCTTCACGGCACGGCTTTCCGTGAAATAGGCAACGGTGTCATAGCCCTTGATCGCAACATCGCCGAAGGGCCCGGTATTGATGGGGTCAGCGGCCAGCGCGGCATTGCTCATGCCTGCCAGAAACAGGCCGCTCATCAGAAGTCGAAAGTTCATTTTCTTGACCTTCCCTTATTTGCCTGCCTCCAAGCAAAGGCGATGAAATTCCGGGCCGAACGCGTCTTGCGGGGGGCATGTGGCCCCGTGCTGCTTGAGGAACGCCACGATATCATAGTGCTTGCGGAACATCGTTCGGATCAGAACCGTGAAGCCCTCGTTGTCGAGGGTCACGATATCCGCATCATGGTCGAGCAGTAGCTCAATCACCTCGATATGGCCCTCGTCGGCCGCCAAAAAGATGGGTGATTTTTCGGCCCTGTTGATGCGCCCATTCACATCTGCGCCACGCGCGAGAAGCAGACGCGCTATATCCACATGGCCACCATAAGCCGCCGCATGAAGCGGTGTGAAACCACTGTGATTGCGCGCCATCACATCAGCGCCTGCCTCGATCAGGGCCGCAGCGGCCTCAGTGTTTCCAGTCAATGCAGCTGCAATCAAGGGAGTAGCCTGGTTCGGACCCCGCTCATCGACCGAGATCCCATCTTCCAACAGGGCCTCGACGGTCGCAGTATCCCCCTGCTTTGCGGCATCGAATAAAGGACCCGCTTGAGCGGGCCCAAGTAGACAGAATATCGCTGCAAAGATGGTGCCAATCCGCCGCATGGATGGATCTCCTTACTCGAAAGCTACAACGAGCCGCACTTTCGCGCAACGACGGTTTTTTATCTGCGGCGCATCTGGCGGGGTCAGTCGATTGGCTTGCTGCACCTGCGAGCGCCACAGCCGAAACACTTCCGGAATGGGCTTGAAGCTGCCTTGCGGCAGTGCAGAACAAAACCTGTTTCGGTATCATTTGAATGTCGGCTCCCGCCGGAAAGGCAATCCGGGCTCGCGGTTGCAGCGAATGGCCGGAATCCGCCGATTCTGTGGAAAAACAACGTGTTGCTGGCGCAGAAAACGTGGTTCCGAACGGAGCGCGAGCGCCTTTTCTATCAGGCTTTGCGCGTTTGCTGCGGTGCAGGAAGGATCTTGGCTAGTTTACGGAGGTTTTGGGCGGTGGCGGCGAGGAGGAATTCGTCATTTGCGCCGCACGGCCCACGTAATCGCAGTCGTCCCAGCCCGAGAATGCGTTTGAGGTGGGCAAAGAGCATCTCAACCTTCTTTCTGAGCTTCATCGCAATCTGGTACTCTTCGGTTTTGGCCAGATTCCTGGCGACCTGACGCGCATCTTCGTGCTCCTCGCGGGTGATCTTGCGCGCATCGGCGTTGGGGCAGCATTTTTGTTTGGACGGGCAGACCTGGCAGACTTCATTCAAGGCGCGATAGCGCGCTGTGCCCTTGCCCGTCGGCCCCCGGTTCGGATCGGAATAATTCCGGCGGAACTGTTTAAGCGCGTGACCCTCGGGGCAGATATATTGATCATTCTCAGCGTCCCATTCGAAGTCTGTGCGTGTCCAGGTGCCGTCGGGGCGTCCGGCCTTGTCGATTAACCACGCGGGTAATTCGGACGCTGTGACCGAATAGTCTGAACATATATTCGGAAGTTGAAATTTGGGTTGTCTTTGTTTTCTCAGCCAAACAGTTGGGGGGGGGTGGGTCAAAAGTCAGAAACCCGGTCTGCGCCACACCTGTTATGCCCCCACTCGCAGATTTTTTTCCCGACGAAGGGCAAAATTTCATGATGATTTAGGTTGAAGTCGCGGTATCTGAAAAATGTGGGCGCGCCTTGTTTTTCCATGCTTTTGATGAAAATAAGTACTTTAAAACATAGGGTTGGTAGCCAGATTTTAAGTGAGGGAAGGCGCATGCGTATCTGCGAGACCCCGCAGTCAAAATAACAGAAAACCAGATCATTTTTCCCCAATTTTATCCGTTTAGCCCCCTGCCACTCACCGGCCCTAACCGGATCTTGGAGCAGGCCCGAGTTCAAGCCAAGCCAAATACTCAAATCTGTCACATGAGTGCTGACGTCAGACATTTTAGTCGGATTTGGCTTCCCCCAACGCGCGCTCCGCGATCCAAGTATGGGAGTGACCGGGAAATCCATCGTTGAATATCTTGATAAGAGAAGCATAGCCAAATCCCAGCTCAGAGGCTTTGCAGAGGGTCTCCTGAGGAGATACTGATCTCAAAATAAGACCCCCTCCACGGGGGGCTAACTCCCTGTTTTCTATTCTGAGCAGTGTTTGTAGCTCATCCCATGACCTTGATGAGTCGACCGCTTCTGAGAACTTTGAGCGAAGCTGATCTAGGTTCGCTTCACGGATGTCATTGTTTTGAATTGACGCTGGTTCTGGCAGTTTCTGATCGCCAGGAGCCGTTCTTGTCTCCTGAATATCGGTCCCACTGGTCAAGCCCACTACGCGAGAAGGTTCCTCGTTTGGGCCATCGGCCTCGAAGACCAACTCAGGAATAACAATCTCCCAAGCATCTCGCCTGAGGGTGTGATGAAACGCTTCGTCACCATCTTCTTTGCGCCAACGCAGAATTGCCGCCACTTCACCAGATACAAATCGTGTGTTCGGGGGAGGCGCAAAGCTTTTTGACATTCGTCCCAGACTGCGTCCTTCGGAGTCATTGAGATACCACCGACCCTGTTCCAAATTCAAGGCAATAGGATCGCTAATTCGGGCATCAGCGATGGCGTTTAGGGCAGGGTGCTTGTGTCCTTGGCGACCAGCGAACGACAGATCAACCATTCGCGCTTCAGCCGACTGAAAATACCTTCGCGGCCCCGGGAATGCCTCCAGATCCGGAATCACAACACGGTTGATAACGGAAGATGAGTTTTTGGGCAGATACTCGTGGTTGTCGTTACTCATCACGATGAGGTTGCGTCGCGCACGCGTCATGGCCACGTAGAATAGGCGTCGCGGGGCGTCTTGGTCTTCGTTGCGGGAGGGGCGTTCCCAGCCTCCATCGAGAATAATCACATCGTCGAACTCAAGGCCCTTTGCTCGGTGGGCTGTAAGAAGCTTTAAGCCAGTTTGTTCGCCCCATGTCTCCCGCGCCCATTCCGCAAACCACTCAATGACATCAGTGACTGGAAGGTTTCGAGCATCGATTTCCCTTGCGAGAATACCGAGCCCCAAACCGATTTGGTCTGTCCAACGAGAGGACGGAATTGCATTCAGCATGGCTGTCATGTCGGCCACGGAAACGACACGAGTTTGATCTTGCCTCAAGGCTTCGACGAACATCTGCATTTCGCGCATGCGCCAGAGACCCGGAAGGCGTTCGTTTGCAACGTCCACCGGGATGCCCAGCGTTTCAGCAAAGTCCCTCACGGGAACAAGCTTTTGCCAATCTCGCGAGATGATCGCAGTCCCCGACCAGTTCCAGTCGGGAATGAGGCGAGATAGCCTTAGCATCTCCTCAAGTGCTGCCATTGCCTGAGCATCGTTACCGGATGGGCAGCCAAGAATCTGGACCCGGCCTTGGGCGACAGGATCCAGCGCGGCCATCTCTCCACCGAGAGGCTCTTTGGTTCTGGCGCGATCCACTGAGATGTCGTGTCCAATCTTCATCCGGTCTGCAGACTCTTCAATGACGGTATTTGCAGTGGCGATGATGTGACCCACGGATCGGTAGTTCTCAGTCAAGAAGACAGGCTTGGCAGCGTAATCCTCTTCGAACTGTCGGATGTGACGGACTGAGGCTCCCGCAAAGGAATAGATGTTTTGATCGTCATCGCCGACCGCAAATAGGCTGATACGGAGGTCTGGATCATCTAGACTGCGACCCGCCACAGCAGCAATTAGCGCGTATTCTTCGGGGCCGATGTCCTGGTACTCGTCCACCAACATCCAACGGTAACCCTGGACAAGTGTTTCACGCAGCGCTTCTGCCGCGGTTTTGTCCATGCCATCGCCGCGAAGAAGTCGAACCGCATCCATAAGTAAACTGCTAAAGTCCTGGCTCTCTGTCGAAGCGCCCCCGCTAAAGCTTGCACCCACCAAACGCATTGCGAGGGCATGGATCGTTGAGACGGTCACAAAGCGCGCTTCATCCCCAATCAAGCGGCGAAGGCGTTCTCTGATTTCGGCGGCTGCATGGCGGTTGTAGGCAAGCACGAGAATACCGTTGGGATCTTCGCGCTTGATCTTCACAAGATAGGCGATGCGATGCACCAGAACACGCGTCTTGCCTGAGCCCGGTCCTGCCAAGACGAGAACATTTGTCTGCTCGCGGTCATCGCGTACGATTTGTTCCTGGATCGGGTTCCCAAGAGAGTCGACGATTTCCTCCCAGGCTTGACCCGTGGCCTGCCTGCGAAACTCAGTCCCGCGGCCTGGCATCCACCGGCGCATGAATGCGTCCTGGTCTAGAACAAAGTAATCTGCTGAGAGTTTCTCCGCCTCACCAATGCCCTTGAGGCCCTTTTCGGCATATGCAGCCATGACATGGGTCTGAATTGTCTGTTCTGTGTAGTGCTCTTCGAGCGGTGTAAAATTTTGAACGGTAAAGTTCCCGCCCTTAGGGTCGAGATGAAGCGTTATTGCCGGCCTGAACACCGACAAGCCTTTACCAAGTGTGATAACTTGCTGTTCGTGAAGCCAAAGCAGTGCGCGATCCATCAGTTTGTTGGGATCGTTGACCGAACCTCTAAGAACAGCATCACCATTGATCGCGGAAAGGAGGCCGCCCAATGTTGTTTCGACCGGAATGTCCTTACCGCGCGTTCCCTTTGGCACGCGGTCAGCAAGGTAATTGAGTAGTCGTTCTGCCCCAAGTCTGCGCAGTTCGGCTGTTTGTTCAATGATAGACCAAGAGCGCTGCAGTCTAACAAATAGGCTACCGCGAGATGCCTTGCGCAAATGAAGGTTCCCGCGCCCGCCTTCCATATCACGACCATCTTGAGCCATGCCTCGTAAGAGGCCTTCAACAATATCAGGACGGACGGAAATATGACCTCTTTCCCTCAGCATTTGGCTTGTGGCAGAAAGATTGAATGGCGTTGGCTCGCCGCTGTCTGCGTCAGGAGCCTCTTCGCGCAAAAGGGCAATGAGATCGGCTTCTAGCCGCGCTGCAGCTTCAAGACGCGCGCGCGATGCGTTTTCTACGCCAACGTGAACAAAGATTGTGATGTTGGTGTCGTCGTTGGCGATACCCAGGGCTTCGAGGTCGGTAAGTGCCTTTCGGAGCGCTGGTGCAGTGAGCCCACTGGCTCCACACAGCGCATCAGTCGAAACGCCTTCTTCAGGAGAAGCGTTGATTATGTGCTGGACGACGCTCAATAGTTGACGTTTCCGGGTCTCGGAGATTTCCACGCGCTCTAGAATTTCTCTTACTTTTGCAGTGTCACGTACAAGCAATGAGGCAGGGAAGACCTGGACGCGATTTTCTTCGCGTCTGAGGAGCTTTGCTTCTTCGAGCCAGGCTACAGCAGTTTTGACGCGTGTGTCGTCGGTCGTGCTGTCACGCTGGAAGTCATGATCCATCTCTTCTTTGACGATCTCTCCAGCTGTCGCGACAACCTCACCGTTCTTGCGCGTTCTGCTATCCAACCGCCGGATGGACTTTAGGATCGCACCGATTTCATGACGCGCCAACCTAGAGCGCGCGCTCAAGCTAAACTGCCGGTCCACATCGTCGGTATTGAACAGCAAGACGCACTGGGCGGGATCTCTATCACGCCCGGCGCGGCCTGCTTCCTGCAAGTAGTTCTCAAGCGAGCCTGGTACATCACCGTGGATGACCAGCCGGATGTCGGGCTTATCGATCCCCATGCCAAACGCGTTGGTCGCTGCAATGATACGGAGTTCACCGACGCGGAAAGCCTCTTGGATGTCACGTTTCTCATCGACCGTGAGGCCAGCGTGATAGCGGTCGGCTGCAAGCCCTTGTTGTTTGAGAAATTCAGCAACGCGTTCAGTGGCGCTACGTGTGGCGCAATAGACGACAGCTCCGGATACTCCATTGGTTGGAAGGTCGGCCTCTAGTGCATCCAGAATGTCAGCCATTTTAGTGGTCCGCTGCGTGGGAAGAACCTTAAAGCTGAGGTTGGTACGAGAGGCACCACCGTCGAGGAGCGTTAGATCGAGCCCTAGGCGCTCACTGAAATGCCCACATATGTCTTGTACGACATCGGGCTTCGCGGTTGCGGTAAGGCAAAGAATAGGTGCGACTTCGTCGCCAGAACTTTCCTTAATGAACCGGCTCACATAGCGATAGTCCGGTCTGAAGTCGTGACCCCATTTTGAGACACAGTGCGCTTCATCCAAGACCCACATGCCAACTTCGCGCTGGGCAAGCACTGATCGTACCGACGTGCTGCGTAGCTGCTCAGGGGAAATCAATAAGATAGCAGCATCACCAAGGCGGACTTTGTCCAGTGCATCGTGGCGCTCAGGGAGTGACAACAATCCATTGATAGTCACAGCCGATGATATTCCGGCACGCGCCATTCCCTGTACTTGGTCCGCCATTAACGCGACGAGTGGTGAAATAACGACTGTAAGCGTGCCAGTTTTGTCGAACCGCGAAAGAGCAGGGATCTGATAGCAAATAGATTTGCCAGTCCCTGTCGGCAGGATGCCAAGCACGCTTTCGCGCTCCATCGCGCTTTCCACGATCCGCTCTTGGAGAGGTCTGCCGAATTCATCCGCTGGCTCTGGGCGAAAGCTCTCAAATCCAAACCAACGGGACAAGGCGCGCTTTGGATCATTGTGCGTTCTGCAATAGTTGCACCAAGGGCTCTTGCAATTGGTGTCTCTTAGGTCCCGCACAATCCTTGCGGCGTCTTTGAATTGAGCGCGCACCCACGGCGGCATAACGGAGTCACCTCCAGCGACTGAAATCCAGGACAGCGCATAGGCCATGGGCCAGGACAGACGAGTATTGTCAAGTTGCTCGAGGGTTTTGCCCAACATCGCAGAACAGGCTGCGTCTTTGAGCATTCTGCGGATTGCGGTGTGTGCCTCGTCGCGATCAGGCTTCTGGCTGTTGCGGACCCCTTCGAAGAGCCTGTCGAACCCGCCGCTTTGGGGAGAACGACAACAAAGATAGTGATAAGCCAACAACGCGTCCGGTGAGCGATCCTTGAGCTCTGAAAAGGCAGTGATTTGGTTTTCCAGAACTTCGAAGACGAGGCGCGCATCGAAAGTGGGGTCATTGACGCGACCAGATTGAAGGCGGCCATCTTGGTAGTGTTTGACAAGGTGGTGGTAAGGGTTTCGTGGAAACGCCAGTGGGTTTAGCCAAAGAGTGTCGATTGGGGCATCTGCTAAGGCCACAAACAGTGGTGATGCAGCGGCGAGATGCGGAAGGTCATGCGCAAGGATGTTGTGACCAATCACATGATCAAACCCTCGGCAGAATTCATCCAGTTTATCCAAACCTGCTTTGAGGTCGGACTTCACAGTGAGAGCTGCCAAAGCGGGATCGTGCGTCACCGCCGCAAGCGCAAATATCTTCGCTTGCGCCGGATCGACTTCTAGGTCGATCGAAACGCACCGCCCCAATATGTCAGGGGTTGTAGTAGATGGGTCTGAATCGAAGCTCAAAGTGCCTGCAATCTATTGATAGTTTTTTGAGAGCCTTACTTTTTGTGACGGGAAAGGGAAGTAGGGCAATGCCGGGACTCATCTATAGTGGTTCATAGTTGCCACTATAGATTGTTAAAGCCAAGAAATGAGTAGTGCTTGTGGCCCATTCCAGATCCCTTCACCCCAGCTAACGAAACAAAGCAAATTGCTCTGCGCGCTTTCCAGCCAGTATCAGGATGTCTTATGTCGTAGCGCTTGGCAATATAGAAGCCGTTTGATCCTTGTGCGGCGACCCAGTCTTTCTAACTTGAATGCCCGCAGCTTGGAACATTTGAAGCATCCTCCCGACTTCAGTCGCTGCCAGTGTCGTGGAAAGTGAGTTCTGTATTTCAAGAACCATTTCCTCGAATGTTAGAATGCGTATGGGGTTTCCACCGAGCGCATTTTGAAAGGGTGGATAGGTTTCCCAGATTGCCTTATCTCCGCGAACCTTTGAGACAGCTGTAATGTAGGTAAATTCCTTCGTCCCGGTTGCGTCCTCAATTGCTTGGATGAATGCTTCTGACCACTTGGGGACAGTAAGCTCGCGGAATCCCTGCCAAGCCATCCGGCCACTAATTTTTTTGTTGTTTTCAATCGCATCAATCTTGGAAGCAGGGTGAAAACCGCTCTGCCAGCTCTTACAGCTGACAGCGACCACTTTTTTAGGACCTTCAAGTTTCGGGTGATAGCCAACAACATCGATGTCGCTGTGATTTGAATCCTTGTTCGTGATGAATTCAGGGTGATCTTTGCGCGGTAAAAATTTCAGATTGTGCTGCACAAAATATCCGCGATGGATAAGAAACTCTTCGACGATTTGCTCAAGAATATCTTCTTTTGTGGCCATGTTTCTCGTCCCTGTGTCCCATTGCGTCTTGAACAGAGTCGCACCTGCATTCCGAATTGCAAGTCACGCAAGCAGCAATCTGTAAAAAGGTAAGTTGCTTGGGGAGGGTTGGTTTTTACATGTTGCGCTAAAACGCCTCATTTTTTGCGCTGCTCCACCTAAAATAGCCCGCCGTATCTTACCAGTACGGCCGTGTTGTTCCGACCAATTGATAATCAATCTTTTGCTCGCGGTGTTTTAACTATTTGACGTTCAATGGGTTCAATTCATTTCTGACCTGGCTTGCAACGTTCTCTGCAACAATGCCTGTGACTTCGGACCCGGCGAACGTCCATAGGCTCCGGTGTTCTTGTGAGAGCGACATCTCACTACTTCTTGCCTTTTACTGATATTTCCCGCATTTTCTCAATACTGCCGTTTTTTCGAGGCTGCAATGGACACAGACATTCTGACGGTGAGAGAGGTGGCTGCCTATCTCAAGATCAAAGAGAAGACTGCTTATCGTCTTGCCGCGGAAGGAAAAATTCCAGGATTCAAGGTAGGCGGATCGTGGCGTTTCCGTCAGCGAGATATTAACACGCTTTCAAATAAGTTCTCGCCCAGCCCAGAACATAAGGTCATTTAGTCGCCTGATTCCACCAGAGCGTTCTCTTCCTCGCGATCCTTCGAAGATACTCTGACCTTAAGCTGCGCCAGTGCGTCCATCATCTTATCTGTAAGAATGACGTCTTTGCGCCCCACTCGTTCTTTGAACTCTTGTTTGAGCCAATCATTGATGTAGCGCTTTTTATTATGGGAAATGCCAAAGTCGTTGTCTCTGCTAACAATGGTCACATCAGTTTTTTCTTGAATGGCGCACTTAACAATCCACTCCCAATTCACCGCATCTCCAATGGAATTGTCATCTGGCTTACGCGGTGGATAGCCAAGAAAGAACCGTTTTTTCGCTTGTCGCCTGATCGTGTGTCGAACTTCTTTGTCTCTATTTAAGTTCAGCGTGGACTTGGCTTTAAACATTCTCTGCAGATGCTGATAGATTGGGTCGTTGTTGGCAGGATTGAGAAGAATTCTATCCATACGCTCTTTGATCCTCTTTTGCTGAGTCTCAATTGCCTTGATGTTCCTTTTGATCATCTTCACTGGCTGCGAATCTAGAAGAAGTGGCGAGAACTGTTTATGGTCAGACGAAACCCCCCTTAACTGATTATGCGTATCAATAATCATTTGTTGACGGTGCTTCTTATATTCCATCTCAACTTGATAGGTTGTGATGACGTGATCCTTAACTTGACTGAGCAGTTCCAACTGCCTCAATGCTCCCTGCCCACTACCCATGCGGTAAAGGTCCAGGAAGATGTTCGTATCAATGAAAACCAGCATCTTTTTAGTCCCTTATTCTTATTTCCTCATGTGCCGTACGGCGGGGGCGCATTGATCGTGTCGTGTCCGTGCCTGTGTTTTTTTGGTATCGAAGAAGACGTATTTTATCACATGAGCTTAGCCTGGATTATGAGCTCATTTGTTGAGAACTTTACGGAAGGTCGATTATCACTGCCTAGGTCTGATCTGACCAGCCTTGGCGTCATAAAACGTTTCACCAAGCGTTCCATCGATCAGTCGATCAACGGCTTCTTTAATTGCGTTAACGGGCGCAAAGAACCATTCCCTGGATTGAACTGGCTTCCCAAATCTGTCTTTGATCGTGATCTCTGCACGTGCTGTGTCGAAGTAGGCATGCAAAAGCTTTTCGATGTTTCTGGCTTTGATGTTGAATACTTCAAACTCAGCAACCACTTTAACTGGCGCGAGAAGGTAGGTCGCTTCCTTTTCAGCATTTGCGATCCGTGTTGCGACAGGTCCTTTCGTTACACCAATCTTATGAAGGATTTTTCGGTTGGGAAGCACTGAAGGCTGTAGTGATAAGCTTTCCAGCACATAGACGGTACCTGTCCCGATGTCATTTTCGGCTGCTACATTGCTGAACAGGCCACCGGTTTTGGGATCGCTGATCCTCCTACCGTTTGAGTCCTTATAAAGCTCAGTCGCAAGTGATCTCAGCAGGTTATTCCCTTGGGTGCCATTCGAAAAAATTGTTTTAAGTCGAGCATTCTTTTTGCCATTCTTCTCAAATGCTTCACCAACCTCAGCAATGTAAACCATCAAGCCGTTTAAGATAAAAAATTGACCTTGGTAAATTTCTTGTTCTTTTCGAAACGGCAATGGTTCACGAATGCCGCTGGCAATTTCTTTGTTCACTTGCTCAAAGAGAGGTTCGTACTCGTGGAAGTTAGGACATTTTTCGCGTTGAGACGTGAAGTCAGCACTGGCCATCTGTCGATCATAAGAACGAACGTGCCTTAGCTTAAAGATGCTGTCGTCATCGTTCTCAGCCTCTGTAAGCGCGGTCATCAATTCTTCCAGGTCGTCCGGCGCATCATATCCTTCGAGTTCGTCGTCGGATGCTATTATCGGCTCGCTACTGGTTCCCGATGGTTCTTCCGCCTCATGCTGTGATGTGGCATTTTCGCTTCCATCAACCTCCGGTGCTTCTGTATCTTGGTTTCGTGCGTCTTTAAGAAGGTCGAACTCATCCTCCGTTCTCAATGTTTCCCACATACCGGCTATGGCTCGAATTCTTTTCAATTTCTTGGCGAGGGAACGCTCTTCGAACTCAACAGTATGATCGTCCATCGGCTCGCGACCGAATTTCTGAACAAAGGCATTGATTTGTCCAAAGGCCTCTTTGGTTTTTGCATCAACAGACGATCGAATTGCAGCCGCTGGCGATGCATCAGGAAGCGCAGCGAAAATGTCGTCTAGTGAGAGAATTTTGTCAGTCATAATTACTGATCTCCTTGCGCTTTGGCAGCCATCTCTCGCTTTTTACGCATTAGCCAAGCGTAGATTTCTCCGAGCCTTTTTTCGATCTCATTGGCCGCAAGTGCGGAAGGCAAGCGGTTGTTGTCATCCTTGAATTTCATGATGCGAGGCCAGGCACGAAGAGCCTCTTCTTCCGTTACTTGGATCATCTTGCCTGTGATGGCTGTCTGAACCTGCGCAAGTGTTTTCGCATCAAGGTCTCTAGATAGAATTTCATAGGCCGATTGGAAGGCATTGATCTCGTCAATTAGGTCGATGTCGAGGTCGCGTACGTTAACGAACTGACGTACCAACTTTAGCAAGCCTGCCTCACCACCGCTCTTCTTAGGATCTTTCTCGACGCCAGTTTGATCATCGTCAGGGTCGGTAGGCATAGGCTCGTCAAAATCAAGGCGTTGCGCAGCATCCAGGATATTCATCCGTGCAACAATCTGCTGACGAACCTCTTCAATCTGTTCGTCATCCAGATCGGCGTAGCGACGCTCGATCACCTTGGGTACAAGCACTCGATTTAGCGTTTCCGGCTCAAGGTCTGGATTGGTTGATGCATGCAATGCTACGTCATTGTCGGTGCAGATATCATGAATTATTTCATTAATATCCTCATCAACTATCTGGCGGACACGATCCGAAGATGGCTCTTTTAACCCCCTGACGGCGATACGAACTTCACCTGTTTCGTCATCAACTTCAAAGTCGGGTCTCCCATCGTCCTCATCTTCGTCTTTTGACGTCTTGGTGAAAAACTTAAACTTTGGAGCGAGGACCTGCTGCATCAACAGGGATGCAGAGATTGCTTTGAGTAAGTCGTTGACCGCCTCTGTAACTGTTCCCTGTGTGGCCTCAGGCTCGGGGAGCAAGTTGGTAAATTGGGCATGCGTCTTCCCTGGGGCATCTCGGGTGGCACGACCAATGATCTGAATGATCTCTGTGAGAGATGACCGATAACCAACGGTCAGTGCATGCTCACACCAAATCCAGTCGAAACCCTCTTTCGCCATGCCTAAGGCAATGATGATGTCTACCGCGTCTCGATCTTCGAGGTGTCGAAGCGTTTTCTGCACTCTTTGTCGTAGGTCCGTGCTGTCTTCAACCAAATCTGCGACACGCAAGAGCCGCCCGCTCTTTTCAATTAGGTGTAACCCGGTCTTCTCGTCTACCCCCTGATAATCACCGATGGCGTCGAAGATGTCCTGAACTTCTCGGTACTTGTCACCGGTTGAGGCAGAGCTGCCTACGTGGGGGATATGAATGATAGTCTTTTTGGATGTGTCGAGCACTTCGCCAATGCTCTTAGTGTAAATACCGGAATAGAAATGATAGCCAATACCCAGCGATTTGAGGTGTTTGTATCCGTTCAGCTGCTCGTAGTAAGTGTATGAAACGCTGACGAACTTCGCTTCATCTTCGGGGCGCATCACGAGTACTGTGTCGCCCCTGAAGTAGGAACCGGTCATAGCAATGATATGCGTCTTTCCGCGTGCGATTAGTTCTCGCACCACCTCACCAAGTCGATTTTCTTCATAAGCTGACACATGGTGAAACTCGTCCACCGCGATCAGGCAGTCGTCAAAATTCTCGACAGGGAACTGATCAAACGCGAAGCGTAGCGTGGCATGAGTGCACACCAATATTTGTTCATCATTCTTAAGAAATTCTCCTAGCCGCTGCACCTTGCCGCGCAACACAGCGCCCTGATCCGAAACCGCTTCATCAGAGCACAGGTTCCAATCAGGATTAACGTTCCAGTCTGCGAAGAAACCGTGCTTTTTTAATTTGGTGGTGCGAAAGGAATTGCCGATGGTCTTTTCGGGTACCGCTACTATTACTTTCTTCACACCTTGGTTATGCAGCTTATGTAAACCAAGGAACATTAGTGCTCGAGATTTACCCGACGCAGGAGGTGCTTTGACAAGGATGTATTGCTCATCGCGTTTCTCATAGGCGCGGGCTTGCATTGCACGCATTCCCATGCCCTTGTCGACCTGGCTACTCCCTGTTTGTTCGTACTGAACGTGGATTACGTCTTTCATGATGATGTTTCTTCCATTTGGGCGTCAACTATTTCAACATATCGCTTGAAAAGATGTTCGAGACGCTCGGGATCATTTCTGAACGGCGTGCCATTGTATATTGTCTCTAGTACATCATCGTTTTCTTGATGAGCTTTTTGGAGTTCAGGAAACTCCTTCTCCATGTTTTCAGGCTCATATAGCTCAGCAATTGTTTTGTCGAAGTATGCATCTCTAGCCAACAATATATTCTCGGCCACCTTTGCTAAGGTCTCGTAGTTTGTACTAGTCAATCGTGGAACCGGGAACGTATTCCAGCCAAGGGTATTTGAATAGCGGTAGTCACCCTTTAGTTTTCCGCATACTGCTTTGATCCAAGCCAAATGAAGTGAAGAGCTTAAGACGCTCAACATCCATAGCTCGCCATCAAAAATGCCAAACGCGGAGTCCGAAATTATCGAGTTTGAATCGAGTATTCCACATGGAATATATTGGCGTCTATCTGAGGAGACCCGAGGGATAATGATTGACAGGTCTGTGCATTCATTTTGTTCACGAAAACGATAAGGCATCTCCGCAAATCTCCTCGTCGCAGAGTCTGAGCTAGCTAGACGGAGTGCCTTGACCTCTTCTACCCTTCCTTTAATTTCTTCAATTTGAAGTGCGTCGTCTGCTTCGGAATCTCGGATCCACAGGCAGAAGCGTTCCGTGTTTCTGATGAACTCTTCGGACCCGACCAGCTTTCGCAAATATCTCTTCGCTTCAGGATTTCTACTGACCAATTCAGTTACTTCTGAGCTGCTTAAGATGAGGGCACCTCCGTTTAGAGCCATATTTCCAAAGCTCATTTTGGGCCGATCAGACCTCGAGTTAGAAATTGGAAGGACAATCGTATTGTCGCTGGAAGTCAGATAAGGCGAGATATTTTTTACCGAAAATATTTGATCCTTCGTGTAGATCTTCTTTTGATGATTTTTGCCAATTTTGCTAACCGCAACAATGACAACAATGACTGCTGCGTTCTGTTTTGCGTTGTTGCGCCAATTGAATGCTTCATGTGCATAGATTATCTCGACCGGATCAGAAAGCAGTTTGGTCCACAAGACAGACACGTGCTGTCCTTGAGCTATCGAGTTGGTGGCCACGAAGGAATATGCTGATTTGCCACAAGATTTAAGAATATATTTGTTGCCTAGAACGAACCAACTAGCAACATAGTCAAGTGATTTAAAGTTCTTCACTGTGCCAGCGAACGCTATCGCTTTGTCCTCTTTTTGCTCGGGAGTTTGCAATTGACGACCTAAATACGGGGGGTTACCGACAATATAGGTCTCGATGGTTTGATCGTCCGGATGTGGGCACACTCTTTCCCAATTTATCCGAAGTGCATTGCCGTTGACTATTCTGCCAGTGGCCTTGAGTGGCAATGCTGGCGCACGGCGTCCAAATGCTGCTTCATAGCGGCTGTTCATCTGATACTCAGCAATCCATAGCGACAGACGCGCTGTTTCCGCAGCAAAGTCGGCATATTCAATACCGTAGAAGTTCGTTAATTCGACATGCGACCAAAGCGGCGCAGAATAGTTGTCGATTTCGGCTAGCCGACTGATCACCTTTATTTCGATTTTGCGTAGCTCGCGGTATGCAATCACGAGGAAGTTTCCGGATCCGCACGCTGGGTCGAAAACGCGTATCTTGCTGAGCCGATCCAGCACATTTTGGAGAGATTTCTTTTTGTCCCATCCCGCTAGAACTTGTTCGCGCAGGTCATCTAAAAACAATGGATCCAATACTTTGAGGATGTTGGGCACTGACGTGTAGTGCATGCCCAGCTCGCCACGCTGGTCTTCGTTTACGATTGACTGGATCATTGATCCGAAGATGTCGGGATTGATCTCGCGCCAGTCTAATTGACCTGCGTCAATGAGATAACGCACCGAGCCACGCGTCAGGCGCGGAACGTCAGCTGCGCCCTTGAACAGGCCGCCATTAACAAATGGGAATTTCTTGGCGTAAGCGGGGCAGTCGCCGCGGTGGTCTTCGGACAGGCTCATGGCCGTGAAGACGTTTGTCAGAACAGTTTTTGCCTGGGTGCTATCTGTCTCGCAGTATGTGGCTATCGTTTCACTGAAGGAATTCTCTGCAAAGATGCCAGTGTCTTCAGCGAAAAGACAAAACACGATCTGCGTCATGAAATGATTGAGAGCGTGCCTCTTCTCGTCGCCTTTCCAGGTAGGGTTATCCATAAGAATGGCGTCATATAACTTGGCAAGGCGACCAGTCGCCTTGATGTCTATAGGGTTTTCATCGGCAATCTTGTATCGTTCGATATTGGCGAGCGGCAGAAAGAAGCCGAAATGTAATCCTAGTTCGCTGATTAGGCAGTTGAGTGTTTCACCGGTCTTGAGATCGCGTGCACCAAACTCATTTCCGTCGGTGCTGACGATGTAGCGGACCTTTTGCTTGGCTGTTTCCTTGCTGGCTTGCAACTTGTCCAGGGCTTGTCTGACCAGGCCGTTCAGGGCTTGTATGTAATGCAGGTTGCGACGCCAAAGGATGCCACCGATGTCAGATGCGTTTTGTTGCCCCTGTCTAAGCTGTTTGACCGTGGCCTTAGGGGCATCAAAGGCCTCCACGAAGTCAAAAACGAACTCGTCAGGATTAAAATCTTTTGCAACAATAGCGTCGATCTGTTCCTCAATCTCAATGACGTTCATACTTGCTGCCTAGCCTTGTATTTTTTGTTGTGTTTTCAAATGAATGCCAACACAGGTTCATGCGTTTATTGTTCCAATCTGAATTCTCATTGAAAACAAAGCAACCGCAAAAACAGGCACGGCACTGACTGAGGTTGTTAGGTATGGCAAGGTCGCGCCAAAGCGTGTCGCCACCAGATCTGCACTCAGAGCTGCAACGCCTCCGGGCACGGTGATGTCGGGGCTGGCCTCATCGTCGCTGCGTTCGCGTCTCAACACGCAGCAAGATAGTGATGCCGTCCAACTCGATCTTTGCATCAAGCCACTATCCGTCGGCGTTTTCCGAGATTGCGTAAATCATTGGTCGTCCATTATGCTGGGAGAGCTTCGCGCCTCAATCGCCTAATGACAAATCACTGAAGGCTAATGGTCCAAAGCCAAGTGGGGTTGGAGCCTTGCGGATATCTTAGATCAATCACAATGTTGCAGAGATGTTGCAGAATGCCAAAAGCCGCCCCGGAGGGCGACTTGTTACTCTCTTGTTAACTAAGAGAGATTTTGGCTCCGGCGGTAGGGATCGAACCTACGACCAATTGATTAACAGACAAACACTGTTGCGTTGTTGATTTCCCGCCTAGAGGATTGCAAGTAGGACGGAGAGCTATTGGTTGAATGGTTGCTTGAAGGGTGGTGGGAATTAAATTGGAATGCCATTCTGCAGCTGGATCCAGACTAGAGCCGAATGTGCCTTGCAGCAAGTGTTCGTCTTCTAAGACAGACCCTCGTCTCATGTGACTGATCACATACTACTTGACCCCAAAACTTGTATGAAATATTGGGCAAATAGTAAGCGGGCGTTGTGTAATGGTTAAGACCTCAGTTTTCCAAACTGAAGATGGGGGTTCGATTCCCCCCGCCCGCTCCAAAAAATCATTTCCGACAGTTTACCGACAAAGACCCGCTACGGGTTTCGTTATGCCTATGTTTTATTTGATTTATTTACGATTTGCAGCATAGTCTTCCAAGCTAATGACGCGGGTTCGATTCCCGCCGCCCGCTCCAACATATCCATGTCCTTTGTAGTTTATGCCGCACGCGCAGTGCTTGACCCTGCTGCTCAGCCGCGCCATGACCGCGAGAGCACCACCAAAGGACATTTCATGGCCCGACCTCCAATTCCTGCACCGTCCCAGACTGAGGAACGCGAAAAATCCAAGCAGCTGGGCGCATTGCGCGCTTTGGTGCCGTTTCTGTGGCCTTACCGGTTACTGATGATCGCGTCGATCTGCGCCTTGGTGCTCACGGCAATGATTTCGCTGGCGTTACCGCTGGCAGTGCGCCGGGTCGTGGATAATTTTCGCACGGGCGAGACCCAACTCTTGGATCAATATTTCATGGGGGCATTGGTGATTGCGGCCCTGCTCGCCGTGGGGACCGGGCTGCGCTATGCGCTGGTGACGCGGTTGGGTGAACGGGTGGTTGCAGACATTCGAAAGGCGGTGTTTGACCGTGTAATCGGCATGAGCCCGTCATTTTACGAGCGGATCATGACCGGCGAAGTGTTGAGCCGGATCACCACGGATACCACGCTGATCCTTTCCGTGATCGGTTCATCGGTGTCGATTGCCCTGCGCAATATGCTGATTTTTGTCGGGGGTCTGGGGCTGATGATGCTGACCTCGACCAAATTGACCCTGCTGGTGCTGTTGATCGTGCCCGCAGTGGTGGTGCCGATCCTGACGCTGGGACGGCGGCTGCGGGTGATCAGCCGCGAAAATCAGGATTGGATCGCGGCGTCATCCGGCAACGCATCCGAAAGCCTGACCGCTGTGCAGACCGTGCAGGCATTTACCCACGAGGCGGCAAGTCGGGATCAATTTGGTCAAATGACAGAAGCGTCCTTTGACGCGGCACGTCGGCGCATCAAAACCCGTGCGGCGATGACCGTGATCGTGATCTTTTTGGTTTTCTCAGGCGTGGTCGGCGTGTTGTGGATCGGCGCGCGTGATGTGCGTGCGGGGGATATGTCGGCGGGCGGGCTGGTGCAGTTTGTCATCTATGCGGTGATGGTGGCAGGTGCGGTTGCGGCGCTGTCTGAAATCTGGTCCGAATTGCAGCGCGCGGCAGGGGCCACCGAGCGGCTTGTCGATCTTCTTCAAAGCGAAGATGCGGTCAACGATCCGGCCCACGGCCAGGCCCTGCCGGATACAGTGACCGGACGGATCACCTTTGATGGGGTGCATTTTTCATATCCGGCGCGGCCCGGTGTCGCAGCACTTGATGGGATTGATCTGGAGATCAGCCCAGGTGAAACCGTGGCTTTTGTTGGTCCGTCCGGCGCGGGTAAAACGACGATTATTCAGCTCATCTTGCGGTTTTATGATCCCGCGCAGGGCCAGATCAGGCTGGATGGTGTCGACCTGCGCGATATGCGCCGTGATGTATTCCGTCGCCATATTGCGCTTGTCCCTCAGGACCCGGTGATCTTTGCCGCCAGTGCCGCAGAAAACATCCGGTTCGGCAGGCCCGATGCCAGCGACGCCGATGTCGTGGCTGCTGCCAAAGCGGCGGCGGCAGATGAATTCATCGCGGCCTTGCCCGAAGGCTATGACAGCTATCTTGGGGAACGGGGCGTGATGTTGTCAGGCGGCCAGAAGCAACGCATCGCCATCGCACGGGCGATCCTGCGCGATACGCCGGTGTTGCTGCTGGACGAAGCCACCAGCGCGTTGGATGCGGAAAGCGAACGTGCCGTGCAAGCCGCCGTGGACAAGTTGAGCGCCGACCGGACGACCCTTATCGTGGCGCACCGGTTGGCGACGGTCAAAAAAGCGGACCGCATTGTGGTGCTGGAGGCGGGTCGCATTGTGGCAATCGGAACCCACGATGAGTTGGTTGCCAAGGGCGGTCTTTATGCCCGGCTGGCAAAACTGCAATTCACCGATGGTGCGCAAGCTCTTTAATTCCCCCTTGTGTCCCTTGGCGTGGAACGAAACTATGGTCCATGAGTTCATAAGCAAAGGAGAACTGATATGGGTTTGTGGAGTTTCGTTAAAGATGCCGGCAAAAAAGTTTTTGGCGGTGGTGACGACGCAGAGGTCTCAGGGGCCGCACTGCAGGATGAATTGAAGGATCTTGGCCTCGATGCCAAGGGTCTTGATATCACCGTGGACGGTGACAAGGTAAAAGTCAGCGGCAAGGCCGTCAGCCAGGAGATGAAAGAGAAAGTCATCCTGGCAGTTGGCAATGTCGAGGGCGTCGCAGAGGTTGAAGAAGACATCGAAGGTGACGGCGCGGATCCGACGTTTCACACTGTCGAAAAGGGTGACACCCTTTGGGCAATCTCAGCGAAAACACTTGGCAACGGTGCCCGGTACGAAGAGATTTTTGAAGCCAACAAGCCAATGTTGAGCCATCCTGACAAAATCTATCCCGGTCAGGTTCTGCGTATTCCGGCCGCGTGAGCGGTCATCGGTTTCAGATCAAATAAGACCAAAAAGATTGGGGCGGTTGTGCATGACGCACAGCCGCCCTTTTTGTTTTGCCGCTGCGTTATCTTGTCTTACGCAGCGTCGCAACGGCCAGCATGCTTGCAGAAAACTGGATTTCGACGCATCCTTTTGGCGAGTAAAAAAACACAGCTGGAAAACCAGCTTTTAGGGGAGGACGGCCATGCCATTTGGCGGGATCAAGGATTGCAAGGCAATCGAAGCGGAAGTGCCATGGGCAGAACGCGATGTTGCAAAGACGCTATACGGATTGCTCAGCAGCACAGCGGCAAAGTTCCCGCAGCACAAGGCCGTCAGTTACCAGATATTCTCTGGTCAAAAAGACAAAGCTGAAACGCTCACCTGGAAGCAATTGCACGGCAAGGTGACCCAAGCGGCCAATATGTTTAGATCCCTTGGCGTCGGCCCCAAGGATGTGGTGGCCTATGTTCTGCCCAATTGTAATGAAACGACAATCACTCTGTTGGGCGGTGCCGTTGCAGGCATCGCGAACCCGATCAACCCTTTGTTGGAACCCGAACAAATCGGGTCAATCCTGCGCGAAACCGGGGCGTCGGTGGTCGTGACATTGCGGCCTTTCCCAAAAACCGATGTGGCTGAAAAAACCGCAGAAGCGGTCAAATTGGCACCGGGTGTGCATACGGTGCTTGAGGTTGACCTGCTGCGATACATCACGCCACCAAAGTCATGGATTATCCCGCTGATCCGGCCCAAGCTGAAGATCGGCAATCAGGCCAAATATCTGAATTTCAACGCAGAACTTGCCAAGCAACCAACAACGCTGGCGTTTGAAGACCCGCAAGAGGACCGCGTGGCATGTTATTTCCACACCGGCGGCACCACGGGCATGCCGAAAGTTGCACAGCATACCTATCAGGGGCTGGTCTATAACGGCTGGCTGGGGCATCGGTTGTTGTTTGACGAGAACGACAACATCATGTGTCCGCTGCCGCTGTTCCATGTCTTTGCCTGTCACGTGATCCTGATGGCGGCGGTCCATTCGGGCGCGCATGTGGTCTTTCCGACACCGCAGGGATACCGTGGTGAAGGTGTATTCGATAATTTCTGGAAACTGGTTGAGCGCTGGAAGATCAGCTTTATCATTACTGTACCGACCGCCATATCGGCCAAGATGCAGCGGCCCATTGATGCGGATGTGAGCACGGTCAAGACGGCGTTCTCAGGCTCTGCACCATTGCCGCTTGAGCTTTTCCGGCGCTTTGAAGAAGCCACAGGCGTCACTCTTGTAGAAGGCTATGGATTGACCGAAGCGACATGCCTTGTGTCGGTCAATCCGACCGATGGTCAAAAGAAAGTTGGCAGCATTGGCATCCCATTGCCCTATTCCAAAGTGCGGATCATCAAGGGCACCAATGACGGGCCGGTGGATGCGGGCGTGGACGAGATTGGCGAAATTTGCGTGTCTAACCCCGGTGTCTATGCAGGGCATACCTATACCGAGGCCGACAAGAACAAAGACCTCTATTATGACGAAAAATATCTGCGCACAGGCGATCTGGGCCGAGTCGACAGTGATGGTTATCTGTGGATCACCGGGCGGGCCAAGGATCTGATCATCCGGGGCGGCCACAACATCGACCCCGCCGAGATTGAAGAGGCGCTTTTGGGCCATGACGCCGTGGCCTTTGCCGGGGCAATCGGACAGCCCGATGCCCATGCTGGCGAAGTGCCCTGTGCCTTTGTCGAACTGGTTTCCGGTGCGTCCGTGACCGAAGAAGAGCTGTTGGCGTTTTGCAAGGAAAAGGTCCATGAGCGGGCCGCTCAGCCCAAGCATATGACGATCATGGACGAATTGCCCAAAACGGCTGTGGGCAAAATTTTCAAACCTGATCTGCGCAAACATGCGATCACGCGCATTTATAATGCCGCACTGAAAGAGGCATCGTTGGAGGCGCGGGTGACTTCCGTGATTGACGACAAAAAGCGCGGTCTGGTGGCACAGGTCACGATGGGTGGCGCGTCAGATGCAGATGTCGGCAAAGTGCTCGGAGCGTTCACAAGGCCATGGGAGGCCGTGTGAGAACACCGGATTATCGCCGCTTGATTGACGCCGAAATGTGGGCATTCATCGAGCGGCTGAACAGTACCTATCCGCCCGGTGCTGTCGATCTGACCATTGCTGAGCAGCGCGATGTCTATGACGGCATGTGCAAGGTGTTCTATCAGGGCAGGCCCGAAGGTGTGCAGGTCTGCGATGAGCCGCACGGTGGCGTTCCCTGCCGCCGTTATGAGGCCAGCAAAAGCGATGTGACGGTGATCTATTACCACGGTGGTGGCTTTGTTGTTGGCGGGCTCGACAGTCATGATGATGTCTGTGCCGAGATCTGCCAGCGCACTGGGTATAGGGTTATTTCGGTCGATTACGGACTGGCCCCCGAGGTGATTTTTCCGGGATGTTTCGACGATGCCTGGCGGGCTTTCGCGGCGATCGCAACCGCATATGACGGTGATCTGATCCTGTCGGGCGACAGTGCCGGTGGCAATCTGGCCGCGGCGATGGCACATCACGCGCGGGCCACGCATGACGGGCGCATTGTTGGTCAGGTGCTGATCTATCCGGGGCTTGGCGGTGACTGGGGGCAGGGGTCTTATGTGGAGCACGCCAATGCGCCACATCTCAGCACCGCTGACATGGAATTCTATATGAACATGCGCACGGGTGGCAGTGGGCCCCCCAAAGGTGACCCGCGCTATGCGCCGTTGCAGGACATCGACTTTGCGGGTGTGCCACCCTCGGTGATGATCACGGCAGAATGTGACCCGCTGGCCAGCGATGGGCAAAACTATCGAGATGCGCTGCGCGCGGCGGGGGGGCAGGCGGAATGGATCAATGTGGCGGGCATGGTGCACGGCTGTTTGCGGGCGCGGGTGATGTCGCAAAAAGCGGCTGGTTTTTTCGATCAGGTAGTCGGTGCAATTGACGCGCTGGGGCGGCGCGAATGGCCGTATTGAAGTCGGGTTGATCCAACCGCCTCAGGTGAGAAAACTCTTGGCTTTCATGGTCTTGGCAATCGGCGCACCGAGCCGGTGCAGGATTGTCGGGGCCAGTTGCAATTGATCAATCACTGTGTCCTCTGATGGCCCTTTCGCGGGCCCAAAATAATACAGTGCCGCCTCTTGCTGTAACGGGTCACGCCCGCCGTGGTGGCCGCGCGCGTCCTGACCATGATCGGCAGTGACGATCACCTCGTATCCGTCATCCAACCAGCGCGGAATAAACGGGGCCAGCATTTCGTCCATCACAAAACAGGCGTGGTCCATTTCATGACAATCATGGAAAAATCGATGGCCCATGCTGTCCAATGTACAGGTGTGCAACATCCCGTAATTCAGGCCAAAGCGCTGGCAGAGATTGGTGAGGGACCCAAATAAATCCACATCAGAGGGGGTCATCTGATTGTCGTGGCCATACCCTGTCATGGTGTGAAAACGACCATGGTTGATGGATTTGCTTGTTGGTTCGTCATATTCGATATCGCGAACGAAATCAAAGGGATGGCGGTTGAAAAACTCTGACCAGAACGAATGTGCAACCGCGCCGGTAACACCGCCGCCCGCGCGGACCTGAGAAAAGACATCCTTTTCTTTAAGGCGGAACACGTTGCCATTGCCGGTACAGCCATGCACCGCTGGGGCCACGCCGGTGTGAATGGACGCATAGCACGACGCCGAGGTCGATGGCAGCACTGAACGGATTTTCCAGACGCGGGCATCGCCGCTGTCGACCCAGCCCTCAAGGTTGCCAAACAGACGCCGCCAATTGCGATAGGGGATACCGTCAAGGATGATCAGCAGCAGTTTGTTCTTCACGGTTCTACCCCCTATTTGCCAGGCCATATGATCGCAGAGCGGTGGCGCGCGCAACGGTTAACCGCAGATCAGAGCGCGGGATGGAAAAAGCGCTGTTAACGCCCATGTTTCAAGGGGTCTGGGGGCTTGATAAGGCGGCTGTAATGCGTCGGTACAAGTGCCGGTAATGCGGAGCATTGAGCAGATTAACCCGGCGTGCGATGCCGGAAGTAAAGGGAGAGTGCATGTCAGCTGCGCGGACGAAGCGCCCTTTAGCTGTGAATGCACCAATGGCTGCTTTTAGAGTTCCTTAGTGCGGCAGTGTCCTAGGACAGCGAACCCATCCATCCCAAAAAGTCATTGAAGAGGAAACGAACGCCCTCATCCTGAATAACCAAATCGGCCTTGGACTCTGCAAGCCAAAACGAACCAAGATCAGTCTCGCTATCAGCCAAGAGTTCTTCGCAATATGTGGCTAGTTCCAGTACGGCCTTATCGCCATAGCCTTGCCGAAAGTCTTCATAGATTTGGTTGCGCCCGTCTGGGGTTTCGGCCCAACCAGGATGAACGACATCTAGGTCTTGATGAAACTGCAAGGTGAAGTCGTAGAATGATTTCGGCGGCGTCATGTCAGTCAACCCTTGGATAGGATGTGATAATGATAAACCTATTTGGCATGTCTGGATCATACTCAATGACGGATCCTACGCCAAATGTCTGCCGGAGCCGTATTTGGGATGAGGCACGCTGAGTGGTTCGGTATGCCTCAAAGCCTGTTGTTGATCCAAAATCACTAGTTATGAAAGCTCTACGCAGCTTCCCGCTGGCAACTTCATTCACAACATCCGCGTTGCTGGCTAAGTTAGAGTTCGTCAACCTCTGCGCGGCTTCGAAAGATGGGAATGTTCCATGTCGCCACCGATACAGGGTGCCAAAAAGCGATCTCCCACGTGGAGTACTGACAGATCCAATTAGGAAGGCTTCGCTTTTCCCGACATGTAGGGCAACAGTATGGCCCCCATTTGCTTCATGGAAAGAAAGGTCTTGTGGAGGAACGCTGCCGTCAAAATCGGCTAAAATTAAGTTATCTTGAAGGGCTGGCGCAGTAGGTTCCGCATAGCACCGGCAATTGTGTGCTTCGCCCGGATGTCCGCCTTCCGGCGGATTGTCCCAACGGAAAACGCGGTCATCATAGTCGGCATGGCTGTCACGAACTTTGACATCATCGCGCGAGCGCCAGATATACTGCACAATCCCGAGATCTTCCTGACGGAGCTGGTTGATCAGCCCGGTGAAGGCCCGCAGCAGCCGTTCTTCCATGGCCGTTCGCAGTGGCCGTAGTCGCTGTTGGTGCTCTTGGTATTGGTTGAAAACGCTCTCAAGGCGCACGTCCCATGCGTCCAGTGCCTCGGCCTTTGCGTCCGACACTTCCCGCAAATCGGCTTCCGTGACAGTTGGAACCGTGTCAGGCGGTTAAGCGCGTTGAGGAGCATCCGAATGTTGTCGGAAATCACCTGATCGAGGCGTTCGCTGAAGTCGGCCCTTAGGGCGGAGTAGTTTGGGAAGGTCGACTTCAGCGATACCCCCGCGCGACGACCGACGATGTGGCTACCTCTCTTAACGAAATCAAATTGGCCGTTGCCGCCGTACCTTAGGAAGTCGCCGAAACGGTGTTGCATGGAACCCCCGCATACTTGCGGAACAGGTTCTATACATCATTCGTAAAGCAATCCTCAGGCTACCGTTCGCTGTGTTTCGATGAAGATGATTACCTCATCATCAAAAAGAACCGGACATTTATGCTCGGTGCAGCATTCGACACTTTGGGCTCAAACCCGTCGCCCGCACCCCTAGTTCCCCGCGCTTTCCATCTTGCGATGCTCGATCACTTCTTCCAGCCAGCCCAGTTTCATCTCTGGTACGGAACTCAACAGCAGGTCGGTGTAGTCGTCGAACGGAGGGGCCAGCACCTGCGACTTTGGGCCGTAGCGTACGACCTGGCCTTGGTACATCACGGCAATACTGTCAGCGATGGCTTTGACCGTTGCCAGATCGTGGGTGATGAAGAGATAGGATACGTCCTCGATCTTTTGCAGCTTCAACAACAGTTTCAGGATGCCGTCCGCGACCAGCGGATCAAGCGCCGATGTGACCTCGTCGCAGATGATCAGCTTGGGTTTGGCGGCCAGTGACCGGGCGATGCAGACACGTTGTTTCTGACCGCCGGAAAGTTCGGCTGGATAACGGTCCTGAAACCCGTCGCCAAGTTCGATCTCGTCCAGCAGTTCCTGAATGCGTTCCTGTTTCTTTTTGCCTTTGAGGTTGAAGTAGAACTCAAGCGGGCGGCCGATGATCGTGCCAACGGTCTGACGCGGGTTCATCGCGGTGTCGGCCATCTGATAAATCATCTGCAATTCGCGCAGATCATCGAGCGGCCGGGATTTGAGGTCTGGTGTCAGCGTCCGTCCGTTAAAGACGATCTGGCCTGCCGAAGGGGGCAAGAGCCCGGTGATCACCCGTGCCAGCGTTGATTTGCCCGAGCCGCTTTCGCCCACAATGGCGAGTGTCTGACCGGGGTGCAGTTCGACGTTTACATCCTTGAGCACGTCAAAATCGGTGCCTTTGTAACGCGCGGTGATGTTTTCAACGCGCAGCAGCGGATTGTCAGTCGGCTTTTTCTCAACGTGTTTGATGGAGCGGACGGACACCAAGGCCTGGGTGTATTCCTCTTGCGGGTTGTTGATGATCTGATCGGTGGTGCCGTATTCGACCATCGCGCCCTGTTGCAGCACCATGATGTGATCGGAAACCTGTGCCACCACGGCCAGATCGTGGGTGATATAAAGGGCGGCCACGCCGGTGTCGCGGATCGCATCCTTGATCGCGGCCAGCACATCGATTTGTGTGGTCACATCCAGCGCCGTGGTGGGTTCGTCGAACACGACGAGATCGGGTTCAGGGCAAAGGGCAAGAGCGGT
This sequence comes from Sulfitobacter sp. SK011, assembly GCF_003352065.1. NCBI lineage: Bacteria > Pseudomonadati > Pseudomonadota > Alphaproteobacteria > Rhodobacterales > Roseobacteraceae > Sulfitobacter > Sulfitobacter sp. SK011. Next base: position 3,075,964 of record NZ_CP025803.1, on the reverse strand, counting down.
CATGCAGCGCTGCAGCTGTCCGCCTGATACCTGATGCGGATACCGCGATCCGATGTTTTCCGGGTCGGGCAGGCCCAGTTTGCGAAAGAGTTCAACCGCGCGCTCCTCGGCTTCTTTCTTGCCGAACTTGTTCTGGAAAATGGCGGCTTCTGTCACCTGTTCCATGATCTTTTTTGCCGGGTTGAAGGAGGCTGCGGCAGATTGGGACACATAGGTGACTTCGGCACCGCGCAGGCGGCGCACATCGCGAAGCCCCGCTTTCAGCATGTCGCGGCCATTGACCCAAACCTCGCCGCCCGTCAGTTCGACGCCGCCGCGGCCATAGGCCATTGCGGCCAGACCGATGGTGGATTTGCCTGCACCGGATTCCCCGATCAGGCCAAGCACCTTGCCCGCTTCCAGATCGAAATCGACGCCGTGCACGATCTCGATATCGCGGGGGCGTTCGCCCGGCGGATAGATTGTTGCGCCAATTTTAAGGCCACGGACTTTGAGCAATGGTTGTGTTTGTTCAGTCATCCCCGGCCCCCTTTCAGCGATGTGGTACGGTTCAGGATCCAGTCCGCAACAAGGTTAATTGAGATACACAAGGTTGCGATGGCATAGGCGGGATAAAGCGCTGCCTGGATGCCGTAGTTGATGCCTTCCTTGTTCTCTTTCACGATGCCGCCCCAATCGGCCAGCGGTGGTTGCACACCAAGGCCAAGGAACGACAGGGTCGAGATGAACAGCACGGCAAAGATAAACCGCAGGCCCATTTCAGCCACCAGCGGCGACAGCGCATTGGGCAGGGTTTCGCGGAAAATGATCCAGCCGATTTTCTCGCCACGCAGGCGCGCGGCTTCGACATAATCCATCACCGTGATGTCAACAGCCACCGCGCGCGCCAAACGGTAGACGCGCGTGCTATCCAGCAAGCCCATCAGCACAATCAGCGTGACCATTGTGGTCGGCATCACCGACAAGACGACCAGTGCAAAGATCAGAGATGGGATCGACATGATCAGATCGACAAACCGCGACATGACTTGGTCAATCCAACCGCCAGATACGGCGGCGAAAAAGCCAAGAACCGAGCCTGTGACAAAGCTGAGGATGGTGGCGGCCACGGCGATAAAGATCGTCGTGCGCCCGCCATAGATCAGACGTGTGAGCAGGTCGCGACCAATACTGTCCGTGCCCAAAAGGAATTCAGATGAGGACGGCTCCCAAACGTCACCAACCACTTCGGACATGCCGTAAGGTGCGATCAGGGGGGCAAAGATTGCCATCAGGAAAAACAGACCCGTAAAGAACAGGCCGATGAGTGCGGCAAGGGGGATGTTTTTCATTTCGGATGCCTCAGACGCGGGTTCGCAAGGATGGAGACGATGTCAGCGACAAGGTTCAACCCGATGTACACCGCGGCAAAGATCAGCCCGCAGGCTTGCACCACAGGCACGTCACGTTTGCTCACATGGTCGACAAGGTACTGCCCCATGCCGGGATAGGCAAAGACCACCTCGACCACGACCACGCCGACAACGAGGTAGGCAAGGTTCAGCATCACAACATTGACGATGGGTGCTACGGCATTTGGAAACGCATGTTTGCGGATGATTTTCAGCATCCCCATGCCTTTGAGTTCTGCGGTCTCGATATAAGCCGACTGCATCACGTTCAGGATGGCGGCGCGTGTCATCCGCATCATATGCGCGAGCACCACCAGCGTCAGAACCATGACCGGGATCGCAATCGCATTAAGCTTTTGACCCAGCGACATGCCTTCGTTGATGATCGCCACCGACGAAAACAGCCCCCATTTGATCGACACCCAATAGATCAGAACGTAACCAATCATGAATTCGGGAATTGAAATGGTGGTCAGCGTGACAGCCGAGATCAGCTTGTCCGGCCAGCGGTCTTTGTACCGCACGGCCAGCAGGCCAAGAAAGATTGCCAGCGGGACTGAAATAACAGCCGCCCAGAAGGCAAGGAAAAGCGTATTTTTGAGACGTCCACCAAGGCTTTCCGCGATGTCGCGGCCGTTGGTCAGCGCAGTGCCAAGGTCGCCTTGGATAAAGCCACCAAGCCACGAAAAATATCGGGTGAGGGCGGGTTCATTAAGCCCCAGTTCAGCGCGCAGGTTTTCGAGCGCCTGTGGTGTTGCCGATTGACCAAGGATCTGTTGGGCAACGTCTCCGGGCAACATTGTGGTGCCCGCGAAAATCAATATGGAGGCTGCAAAGAGCAGCATAATGCCCAGCGCGAGGCGCTGGGCAATGAGTTTCAAGATGGGGTGCATTCCGCGATACGCCCTATGCGTCTTTAAGCCAGCATTCGATCGCGGCTTGGTTGCTCATCATTTCGCCATATGGATCGTCAACCCAACCCCCAAGGCCATTGCTGACCCCGTTGATGAAGTCGTTGAACATCGGCAGGATCAGACCACCTTCGTCGCGCACCATCATGCCCATTTTGGAATAGATTTCCTTGCGCTTTGTCTGATCAAGTTCGGCTTTCGCTTCTTTCAGCAATGCGTCGAATTCGGGACGTTTCCAGCGCGTGTCGTTCCAGTCTGCGGTCGACAGATAAGCTGTTGAATACATCTGGTCCTGCACCGGACGGCCACCCCAGTAGGATGCGCAGAATGGCTGTACGTTCCAGACTTCTGACCAATAGCCATCGTTCGGCTCACGCTTGATCTCAAGCGGGATACCCGCCGCCTTGGCAGTTTCCTGGAACAGCGATGCGGCATCAACTGCACCGGGGAAGGCACCATCAGCAACGCGCAGGATGATCGGGCTGCCATCGTGGCCGGACTTTTCATAATGCTCTTTGGCTTTCTCGACCGAGAATTCACGCTGCGGGATGCTTTCGTCAAACAACGGATAGGAGGCGTTGATCGGCATGTCGTTCCCGATGGAGCCATAGCCACGCAGGATTTTATCAACCATTTCCTCGCGGTTGATTGCATACTTCAGCGCCAGACGCAGTTCGTTGTTGTCAAAGGGCGCTGTGTCGATGTGCATGATGAACACATAGTGGCCGGGGCCAGATGAGTTGCGTACTTCAAGGTTCGGCGCGCGACCCAGAAGGGAGGCAACCTTGGGATCAACGCGGTTGATCGCGTGGACTTGGCCGGATTGCAACGCGGCGGTCCGTGCGGTGGCATCGTTCAGCACCAGTTGCTCAACTTCGTCCGCCCAACCACGGTTCTCGGAATCCCAATAATCATCGCGACGTTTGAACGCGTGACGCACACCGGGTTCGTCGATTTCGAGGGTATAAGGGCCAGTACCGATTGCAGCTGTTGGATCGTCCATGCCACCACCGGGCTGGATGATCAGGTGATAGTCCTGCATCAGATAGGGCAGGTCGGCGTTCGGCTCGTCCAGATCAAGCACAACATAGTCGCCATCGACTTTCATGTCGGCGATGCCTTTGACGATGCCCAATGCACCAGACTGGCTGTCCTCGTTTGAATGGCGCTGCAACGTTTTGACGACGTCGTCCGGCGTCATGTCCTTGCCGTTTGAAAACGGCACGCCCTTGCGGATTTTGAAGGTCCAGGTTTTGGCGTCCGTTGACGCTTCCCAGCTTTCGGCAAGGCGCGGTTTCAGGCCGCCATCGTAATCAAGATCCGTGAGCGTTTCACCCCAGCAATAGAGGTTGTTGAGCGGCACTTCGGACGCAGTCAAAGCTGGGTCTTGGGTGTTTGTGCTTTCACCGCCGGAGGACCCGATTTTCAACATACCACCACGCTTCGGTGTTTCCTGCGCTTTCGCTGAACCCGCCAGCATCGCATTCGCTGCAAATGCCGTCACGCCAAGTGCGGCGGCACGCCCGACAAATTCGCGGCGTGTCATCAGGCCCTTGGCCACATCGGCCGTCATAGATTTTAGTTGATCGTTCATGTGATACTCCCGGTTGGAATCATGGCGCTTGGTTGCGCCGTTTTATTGACTGATGGGTCAAGTTTGCCGATTTTGACTTGTGTCGCAAGGGTTAATAGCCATCAGACCATGATGGTTGTGTTACATGCAGTCCCTTTTCACGCTGTCAGTGATATCGCGGTGATATACCAATGTGTCACCTTCGTAGGCTTCCAGCCTTGCGGTCAGATGGAAATCTGCCGCATCTGATGACATCGTGCAGTGTGTTTCTGTGCGCAAAACGATATCTCCGCGCTGCAGTTCTTCGGTCCAGTGGCATGTGCCGCGCGCTGAAAGCGGATCATCTGGATGGATGGTCCAGCGTTCGCGCGCGATGGACCCGTTGATCAGCCCGTGATCGAGGTCTTTCACGCGGCCGAAGTCGTCTTCGATCACCAATAAAACCTCACCTGTGGTCATATCTGTTTCGCGCCGCCTGATGTGATTCTGGGGGCGCAAGGTCTCAATCTGCCAGGGATCAGCGGCGGTGGGGGGCGGGAAGGCATATTCGTCGCTGCCCGAGGTCGGGCGCTGGGGCAAGGCGATCTGACCGGCACTCAGGGTCAGTGTGGTGGGCGCAGGCGAAGGCCAGATCAGGGGCCAGTAGGCGTCAGAAATGGAGACCCGCAACCGATGCCCTGCGGGCACCCGGTAGGCGATGTGATCAAGATCAAGCGTGACGTTTTCAACCTTGCCGGCGGCCATTGGCTTTGGGTTTTCCGCGCTGTCGCGATGGCTGAGGTTCAGGACGCCGTAGGTGATGCGGGTGGCGGCTCCGTCGGGGTGAATATGGTTCAGCCGCACCGCCATCTGCGCCTGCGGCTGGTCTGACGCAACCTGAACCGTCACGCGCGGCGCGCCGACGATGTCCATATCGGCGCTTAAGGGTTCGCTGTCGAACGTCGTTGACAGCGCATCATCGCTGCGCTGGTCACCGGGCAGTTCGGGGCCAAGCCAAATCGCGCAGTATTCGCCCGCATCCGCGCCGCAGTGCGCAGGGGATGCAACGGTGCGGTCAAGCTGACCGGTTGTGGTGCGCAGCCCATCGTTGGTCAGATGCAAGGTCTTGGTTTGCAGATGAGATGTGGCCCCGGTTGGTTCCGCAATCCAGCGACCGGGCCGTTGTAGATACCATGCGGCGGGGCGCAGTCCGTCCATGAGATAGGCGCGGTAATCGGGGTCATCCTCAACCCCGGTGTCGATCCCTTTGAGCCAGCGGTCCCACCAGCGCAGCGCCTCTTGCAGGAACCCGATGCGCGGTTCGGGGATGGCAAAATGCGGATATTTATGAACCCACGGACCCACGATGCCTTTGGCACCCGGCAAGGCTTCGACCAACTGCGGGACCGCGTTCTTATAGGCGTCCCCCCAGCCGCCTATTGCCAGCACCCTGGCCTTGATGGCGCTGTAATCCTCAATCACCGACCCCTGTTTCCAATAGGCATCGCGCCGTTGGTGGCGCAGCCAGAGTGAGGGCAGGAACGGTTCTGCGGCCAGCCGCTCCAGCCACATCTCACGCCAATCCTCGCGCAATGCAGGGTCAGGTGCGCGGCTGGAATAGGACCACATGGTTGCACCCCAGCCGAGGTTTTCGTTAAGCAGACAGCCGCCCTTGAAATGAATGTCATCGGCAAAACGGTCCACGGTGGAGCATAGTGTGATCACCGCCTTCAGCGGCTCAGGCGCATGGGCCGCAACCTGTAGCCCGTTAAAACCGCCCCAGGAAATGCCCATCATGCCGACATTGCCATTGCACCATTGCTGGGCGGCCAGCCATGTGATCACCTCGATGCAATCGGCCTGTTCGAGCGGGGTGTATTCGTCCTCCATCACGCCGTGACTGTCGCCATTACCGCGCATGTCGACCCGCACGCAGGCATAGCCACGCTCGGCGAACCACGGATGGGTCAATGCGTCGCGCGCACAGGTCCCGTCGCGTTTGCGGTAGGGCAGATATTCAAGGATCACGGGGACAGGATCGGTGTCAGCATCATTGGGACGCCAGACACGGGCGGACAGCCGGCAGCCGTCGCTAAGGGTGATGCCCAGATCAGGCTCTTCGGTGATGGCGCGCAGGGCGTTTGGGGTTTGTGTCATTGCCTATAGGTCTTGCGGGTTGCTGATTTTGTCAACTGAATCGTCTTTTCGCAGCCATTCAAGGGCTGTGGGCGGGCCATCGAATGTTTTGCGAAATATCCCCGTCCGCGTTTGGTGCTGGCCCCTGCCGGTATTTGGAAAAGGGTGAAGGTCAGGGGGTTTGCGTATCCAGCCAGAGCGTCACCGGGCCATCGTTGGTCAAGCTGACGGCCATGTCGGCACCAAATTTGCCGGTCTGGGTCGGGATATTCAGCGCGGCCAGTTGTGCGGTGAAATATTCATACAGGTGGTTGGCGTGTTCGGGTTTTGCGGCACCCGAAAATCCCGGACGATTGCCGCGCGATGTATCGGCGGCGAGGGTGAATTGACTGACCACCAATGCGGCACCGCCGGTCTGGGTGAGGCTGAGGTTCATCTTGCCTGCATCGTCTTTGAATAGCCGCAATTTCGAGATTTTGAGGGCAAGCGCCGCTGCTGTGGCTTCGGTATCATCGGGCATGGCGCAGATCAGGATCAGCAGGCCCGGACCAATGTGACCAATGGTTTTGCCTTCGACTTTAACGGCGGCCTCGCTGACCCGTTGCAACAGGGCGCGCATCAGGATTTCCAGTCGATGATCTGGTCGGGGACGGCGCGTTCGGTGCGAAATTGATTGATCGGTGCGTCCTTGTCTGCATAGCCAAATGAGATGGCGCAGAGGACCAGCCGGTCGTCTGCAATGTCAAAGTGGTCGCGGACCAGCGGCGCGTAGCCCGCAATGGCCGCCTGCGGGATGCTGGCAACGCCAAGCGCCGTTGCGGCCAGGGTAAATGCGGTGACAAAGCCGCCGGAGTCCATTGCGCCGTAGGGGCCAAGCTCTGCCGGGGAATGGATGATCGCGACATGGGGCGCATCAAAGAGCGCGTAATTGCGCAGCATCTGGGCCATGCGCCCGGCGCGGTCGGATTTTTCAATGCCCACCGCATCGTAAAGCTGGTAACCGCAGGTGCGGCGCCGCTCCGCATAGGCCCCGGAATATTTTGAAGGCCAGTCAAGGTCAGGCTGCGGTGGCCTACCGGTGCTGGCGGCTGTCATCATGACATCGCGGAATGTTTCGGTTGCGGCACCTTTGGTGATGGTGACCTGCCAGGGTTGGGCATTGCACCACGAGGGGACATGGCGCGCGGCGGTGATGATCTGGGTGATCACATCATCTGGCACCGGATCAGGCCGAAAAGCGCGGCACGAATAGCGCGATTTCAGGATATCGGTGAGGGTGTCGTAGGATGTCATGGTTGTTGCGCCACGAAATAGCCAATGATCGCAGCCAGAATAAGGCCAAGGATCACCGCAAAAGTGATTTTGATGGTGGAATAGGGCCGTTCGCCCTGCACCCGCCCGGTGCGTCCGTTTACGACAAAACGATAGGTTTTCCCGCGGTATTTATAGGCCGCGAGCCAGACCGGCAGCAGGATGTGCTTGAAGGTGATGTTGGACACTGCCGTATCAATGCCGTGGATGCGCTGGCGGTCGCCGCCAATGTCAAATTTCACATCCCGCTCGATCACCCTGTCCATGTGCTGGCGGGCCTGTCCAAAGCCATCTTGAAGCGACACCGCATAGGCTTCGGCGCGAAACCCCGCGAGGTATTCGGGCGCATAGGGTTCAAGGGCGGACAGATCCCAAGGTTCCAGCGCGTCGGTAAAGCGTTTGGGCAATGAGGTTGAGGCGAGCACCAGCACATCGTCAAAAAACCGCGCCACGCGTCCCGATGCAGCGCGCCAGCGCACCTTGGCCACTTGAACGCGGGTGCGTTTGCCGTCGCGCATCACGGTCTGGGTTTCGTAATAAACGGTGCCGCGTTCACCATGATAGCTGGAAACGGTATCGGCATCATAGGTCCAGTAGGGCACGTAGATGCCCTGCATCTTGCGGTCTTTGCGGGCGTATTGCTTGAGGCCGTTCGGGGCGAACCACAGACTGCCTAGCCAATCTTTCATCGCGTCCCGTGCGACGTCTTCGGGCAGCGCAAAGGGCAGGACAGCGCGCGGCTTGATATGCCGATGGATGCCGGTATCGACAACCAAGGGCGTGGCGCAGAACGGGCATTCGGTGGCGTGTTTGCCATCCTCAAACTCGACCTGTGCAGCGCAGTTGGGGCAGGATGTGACGCGGGTTTCCTGCATCTCGGTGCCCGGCAGGTCGGTGCGCAGCCCGGCTTGAAAATCAAGTTCCTTGATGGGCTGAAACTGAAAGCCAGTGCCGTCGATGGCTTGGGTGTTGCCGCAATGATCGCAAGTCAATTCGCCCGCTTGCGGATCAAATCGCAGGTCGGACCCGCAATTGTTGCAGGGAAAGCGGTGTTCTGAGACGGGGGCAGGGGCGTTGAAAGTGTCGGTCATGGGGGCTCCGTCAGAGGGCTTGAACCAGACATAGCGCTGATGGTGCCGACGTGCCAGAGCGGTTGCGGATTGTCTTATAAATAGGCGTGCAGAATGCGCGGCACCATGATCCGCAAGGCGTTGTCGCGCAACTGAATGTGTCGCCAGATGTGAAAACCGGCATGCGCGATCGCAAGGATCGCGAGCAGATAGAATTCATAGATATGAATGGTGCCGATGATGTCATTGGCGTGTCTCAGGCCCAAGGGTGGCGCGATGGGCAAAATGCCCCCTGCTTTGAGTAAAGTGGCCGAGGTCAGGCCCAGGAAAAACCCGGTGAGCGCCACACCAAACAGCCCCCAGATCAGCGCCTTGTGCAAACCCTGATGCACTTTTCGGGCCCAGGGGGGCAATTTCGGGCCGGGTCGGCTTGCCAGACCGCGGCGCATGTAATCGGCGGTCCAAAGCAAGCAGAGCGTGACAAAAAGCAGGCCCAGCATCGAATGAAACTGGAACGCGCGCGGGCCAAAGGGCAGCACATCAGACGGGGTCACAAGGATGAACCAGATGAGCAAGGGCACCATGGACCAATGCATCACTTTCAAGGCGGTGCGGCGCTTAGGCAGATAAGGGGCAAGGGTGCGAAACATCATGTGTCTTGGAATCTGGGTTTTCGTCAGGTCAGAACATACACCCACAATAGTATCAGAGTTTCAGCTGGCCACCAGATTGGGCCTTGGCTGCACCAGTGGCAGGGCATGATCACACCGGAACGGGCCAAAAATTGGCGGTATCATCGGCACAGCGCCCACGATTGCGCGGCTGTTGCCATCAGATCTGCAAAAGGCCGATTGCTCATGCGCCCGGCGGCGGCGGCGGCAGAACGGTGAACAATTGCGCCAGTTCGGCCACATCTTCGGCCTTTTGCCAGCCGTCCTGACCGGGGGTCCAGACGAATGTTTCGCGCGTCAGGCTGCCGTCGGCGGCCATGCGTCCCAGGCTTGCCTTTGAAAAAGGCCCTGTTGTGTCGCCATCCACGGCGATGTGCCAGACGTGTTCGACGGGCGGCGGCGGTGGCGCGGGAATCGCGGCATTTGCGCCGTGAGGGCGTGCGCCCCATGGGCCAGCGGTTGTCGCAGCATGGTGACCGATCTGCATGCCCAGACCGGCACCCAGACCCGCCTGAATGGCCGCAGCGCCGCCGCCATCACGGCCAAGGGCCTCGGCGGCCTGAAACTGCATGTATTCGTTGAGATTGCCAATCACGCCCATCGAGGATCGCTTGTCCATGACCTCTTCGACCGCAGGGGGGAGCGAGATATTCTCGATGTAAAGCTCCGGCATAGACAGACCGTATTCGGCGATCTGTGCAGCGATTTCGCCGCCGACCAGCTTGCCCAATTCGCGGGTGTTGGCGGCCATGTCCATCACGGGAATTTGGGCGCGTGCGATGGTGCGCGAGAATTCCTGTACGATGATATTGCGAATTTGAAAGCTGATCTCATCCATGGTGAATTCGCCGTCGGTGCCGACGATTTCGGTCAGGAATCTGGCGGGATCTGACACCTTGACGCTGTAGGTGCCAAAGGCGCGCAGGCGCACGGGGCCAAATTCAGGGTCGCGCACGATGATCGGGTTCTTGGTGCCCCATTTGAGGTCATTGAACCGGGTGGTGTTGATAAAGTAGATTTCGGACTTGAACGGACTTTTGAAGCCATGATCCCAGTGTTGCAGGGTCGTCATGATCGGCATGTTGTTGGTTTCAAGCATGTAAAGACCGGGCGTGAACACATCGGCCAATTGCCCTTCGTGCACAAAAACGGCGGCCTGACCTTCGCGCACGGTCAGCTTGGCCCCGTATTTGATCTCATGACCTTCGCGTTCAAACCGCCAGACCATCGTGTCGCGGGTGTCGTCGGTCCAGTGGATGACGTCAATGAATTCGCCTGAGAGGAAATCGAAAATACCCATGGGGTCGGTCCTTTTCTTGGTCAATATCCAGCGTGGTTCAAAGCGGGCCGCCCGTCAACTCACGCGCGATGATGCGGGTGATTGGCGTGGCCTCTTTTGCGTTCATGCCGATGCGCAACCGCGGGTCATAAAGCATCTTGAGCAGCAGTTCATCGTGGTCGGTGAGCAACGCGAATTCGTCGTCGTCGTTAAAGATTGACGGGCGCGCGCCGGGGCTGTCGTTGGCAAGGCCCATGCCCTGCGCCAGTTCTTCGTGGATACACGAGAGGCGCAGCAGATCGGGGTTTTCGGCACGAATTACCGCCACGGCAGCGGTATAGGTGTTGGCATTGGGTCCCGAAGCATAGGCGGCAACCGCGCAATAGGTGTCGCGGCGGATGTCGCGCATGGCATTGAGTGAGCTGGCCGAGATGCCCGGCACCCGCGTGGCGGCCTGCGCCAAGGTTGCGGCGCGGTCATCCTCTGATGCGATGATGACCAGAAAATTCGGCTTGCCAGAGGTCGAGACGGGGTGTCCGGTGACACGGCCCAGCCGGGCTGCGTAACTCTTCACATCTGCGGTGTCACTGGCGCGTTGTGAGGGGGGCACGCCTGCGCCAAAGATCACTTCCATGCGCACGGGTGCTGCCCAGCGGCGCAGCGGGCTGGCCCCGCCACGGCCCGTAAAGTTGCCATCATATTCGTTGTAGAACGCGATCTGTTCAAAGTTGCGCGCCAGCACATCGGCGGTAAATGGCGTATCCACCCCGCCGCCATCCCGACGCAGCAGCCCCTGGGCCAGTTGTGCGCGTTGAACTTGCGCGAGGTAACTGCGCAAAGCGGCGCTTTTCTCTGATGTTGGCTGTGCCACGACCGGCGCGGGCAGGGCCACGTTAGCTGGCCGTGCCGGTGGTTTGGTGGGGGGTGCCACCAGGACCGCATCACAGCCGAAAAGGGCGGCGACCAACACGGCCCCCGCGCCCCATCGCGCCATTCTGTTTCGAACCGGTGACACCATTGGGTTAGCTTGGCACCGCGCCGGACGCGGTGTCGCCCAGACCGGTCTTTTTGGCCTTGGCAGAGGCAAGCGTATCACGCAGTTTTGCCTCCATTTCCTTGAGGTCCTTCTCGGCGGCGGCGCGCTTTGCCTTGCCTTCGTCTGCGATCTGCAGCGATTCCTCAATGGTGCCAATCAGATCGGCGTTTGCCTGTTTGACGGCTTCAATGTCGAACACGCCGCGTTCCATTTCCTCACGGATCATCTTGTTGCTTTCACGCAGGTTCTTGGCGTTTGAGGTCAAAAGCTCATTGGTCAGATCGTTGGCTTCGCGGACCGCTGAAGCAGCTTCGGCGGAACGTTGGATGGTCACGGCCTGTGCCAGTTGCGTTTCCCACAACGGCACGGTGTTCACCAGTGTCGAGTTGATCTTGGTCACCAGCGATTTGTCGTTTTCCTGCACCAACCGGATCGACGGCAGCGATTGCATGGTCACCTGACGGGTCAGTTTCAGATCATGCACCCGACGTTCCAGATCGTCGCGTGCGGCGCGGATGTCGCGCAATTCCTGTGCCACCATCACCTGATCGGCCTCTTTGGCCTTGGCGACAGTTTTTTCCTTGGCGGGGATGGTCTTGGTGTCCAGTTCCGCCAACTTTGCCTCACCGGCCGCGATGTAAAGTGCAAGTTCATCGTAGAACTGCAGGGTCTTTTCATAGAGCATATCAAGTGACTTGATGTCTTTGAGCAGCGTGTGTTCGTGGCCCAGCAGATTGTCGGTGATGCGGTCAATCTGGCCCTGCACCTTTTCAAACTTGGCGGTGAATTGGGCAAAAGGCGCGGCTTTGCCCAACAGCTTTTCCCACCAGCTGCGCTTGCGGCGTACATCGAGTTCAGAGACCGAAAAGCCACGGATCGTGCTGACGATGCTGCGCAGGCTGTCACCGGCGGGGCCGACATCCTTGTTGCGCACATCCTGCAACATGGCTTGCGAAATCTCTTGCAGTTCGGCCTGCGCGGCAGAACCGAATGAGACGATGGACTGGGTGTCTTCCATGTCGATCTCGCCCATGCGGCGCTTGATCTCGGCGCTGAGTGGCTTGTCGGCATCTTGCAGGGAAACGACAGCATTTGCATCCATCGGTTCTGGCAGGATAACGGCGGTAACCTCTTCGACCAAGGCGAGGGACTGGGCCGCTTTTTCTCTTACAGTTTCAGACATATACTCTGGTTCCTTAAAGTTTTGGGTGAAGGCGGCGTGTCATTCCAAACGCACCCCTTCTCGGGAAAGCCGCTCGCGCAGCACATCAATTTCGACCGTCAGATCGCTGCGATCATCCAGCAGAGATTTTTGGTTTCGGGCGGCAAAGTTGTGATCGAGATCATCCAGCAATGCCATGTAATCAATGCGCGCCTGCGGATCGCCGGTGCGCGCATAAATGTCTGCAAACTTTGCCGTCGCGTCGCGGGCACCACGCAGGTACACCGACAGATATTTACGCGCGGCAGTCAGGTCGCGCGGGTCTTCTTCGACGGTGCGGATCAGATTGCGGGCGGTGGCCTGAAAGCGCGCCAACCGGGCTTCTGCTTTGCGATCACCGGCGCGTTTGATGGCGTCGGTCATGCCCGCCAAATGTTTTTCGGCCTCATCCACAACACGTGCCACGCGGTCTTGCTGAAAGGTGTCGATGCCTTCCATGCCCTTGGATTTGAGCGGATCAATCCCAAAAGCGGCGAAATGCAGACCCATGGCGCAAAGTCCGTAAAGCACTGCGGCAACCACATCGCTTGCCACATTCAGGTGGGCGATTACGGCCAGACCGGCACCCAGCCCGGTTGCAATTCCTGCCAGAATCTTGCGGGGGACCGCGGGTCGGCGGGCCACCTTGCGCGCTGCATAGGCCGCTTCGGCACGCAGCCCTTCGCGCAGCAGCCATGCGCCCAATGTCAGGGTTCCTGCGCCAACCAATCCAAACGCGAGGCTTTGTGCCCCGCTGCCCAATGTGGTTGCAAACAGCACAACAGGCGGGATGAACATCACGTTTGCACGTCCGCCAACCGGGTCAACCACCACCCGATCACCATGCTGGGTTTGAGGCGTGTCGCTGTCGTCCGGGCTGTACTTGCCTCCGAAACGCTTTGCCATCTTTACAGGCCCCCCAACCAGCCGGAGCTGACGCCAAGAAGGATTACAACCAGCGCGACATAAGAGACTTTTTGAAAGCCGGTTGACCTCATTGCGCAATCCTTCGCCTGTCGATTGATCTCGGAACGTCTACAATAACAACGATGGCGCGGAAAAACACGGGGGTAGTCGGACAATCTTGCATTGTTTTTCCAAGTCCCCTCATTCAATACCGTCCAGGCGTGGCCTCAGGGGTAACTCGCCGGCTGCCCAAACGCGGGACAGCGCCACATGGTTTCCCAGCTTTATTGGCAGCAGGATGGTCATGGTATCCCCCATTGGTGGTGTTCACCAAAGTCTTAGGGCCATCTTGGTTCAATGTGAATTGCCTGTGACGGGGAATTTCGCCGTGCGCGTATCCTTGCAGGGGCGGGCTTTCAAATTGCCGGGAAGATTGCTTTGATAGACATGGGTCCTGACCCTAGCCACGCGGCTTGCGCGGGCCTTTGGGGGCGGGTCTGGTTTTTTGTGGACCGGGCGCGCCGGGTTGGCCTGCGCCGCCAAATCCACCGGGTTTGCGGCGCGGGCCGCGTTTGACGCCTGTGGGTTTCTTTTTGACAGCGGTGCCGCTGTCGTCGGCAAGCGTGATGCCCATCTGGTCGCGCACGATTTTACGGCGGATTTCCTCAACCTCGCCGGGTTTCAGTTCGCCCAGTTGAAAAGGGCCATAGCTGATGCGGATCAGCCGGTTCACGCTGAGGCCCACATGATCCATCGCGCGACGGATTTCGCGGTTCTTGCCCTCGCGCAGCCCGATGGTCAGCCAGGCGTTTGCACCTTGTTGGCGGTCAATCGTTACGGTCATGGGCTGAAAATGTTCGCCTTCAACGGTGATTCCCTGACGCAAGGGGTCCAGTGCCGCGTCCGAGGGCCGCCCATTTACCCGCGCGCGGTAGCGGCGCAGCCAGCCTGTCGCAGGCAGTTCCAGCTTGCGTTTGATGCCGCCGTCGTTGGTCAAAAGCAGCAGCCCTTCAGAGTTCAGATCAAGCCGTCCGATGGCCATCACGCGCGGCATGTCCTCGGGCAGATCGTCATAGATCGTGCCGCGCCCCTTTTCGTCGCGGTCGGTGGTCACAAGGCCGGTGGGCTTATGATAGAGCCACATGCGCGGGGGTTCGGGTTCTGACACCGGGTTGCCGTCAAGGGTGATCCTGTCCGTCTCGGTCACGTTCAGGGCGGGCGACAGTATCTGATCGCCGTTCACGCGCACCCGGCCGGCCTCAATCATCCGCTCCGCCTCGCGGCGCGAAGCCAGACCGGCGCGCGCCAGCACTTTGGCGATGCGGTCGCCTTTGGGCGTATCGGAGGGGGGCTTGGCATTCATGACCCCGCCTTAACGCGTTTCACCGGCTTGCGAAAGGGCGGCTTTTGCGGGCATCAAGGGGTATGACATTTCGGTCTTTCATGGATGTGGCACTGGATCAGGCCCGCGCGGCGGGTGCGCGCGGCGAGGTGCCTGTGGGTGCCGTCGTGGTGGACGCGGAGGGCCGGGTGGTGGCGCAGGCGGGCAACCGAACGCGGGAACTGAATGATCCAACCGCGCATGCCGAGATGCTGGCAGTCCGGGCGGCCTGTGCGGCGCTTGGATCCGAGCGGCTGGTGGATCACGCGCTTTATGTGACGCTTGAGCCCTGCGCGATGTGTGCGGCGGCGATTGCAGCGGCGCGCATCGGTCGGTTGTACTATGGCGCGTCCGACCCCAAATCAGGGGGTGTTGCGCAAGGCGCGCGGGTGTTTGCGCACCCTCAGTGCCATCATGTGCCACAGGTGTTCGACGGCATAGGCGAGGCAGAGGCGCAAGATCTGCTTAAGGCGTTCTTTGCGGGAAAAAGAAAAGGATAATCGGTATGGCGGCGAACAAGCAACTTTCCAGATTTGTGCGCGACGCGCTGAGTGCTGGCAAAGATCGGGGCGAGATCGAAGCGGCATTGGCGCGGTCGGGGTGGAGCAGCAACGAGGTTGCGGACGCCCTGGATGCCTGGGCCGATACCGCTTTCTCACCACCGATCCCGCGCCCGCAGGCCACGGTTTCGGCGCGCGATTTCTTTATTTATGCACTGACCTTTGGGGTGCTGATTTTTGGCGCGGGGCATTTGGTGGCGCTGTTTCACGCCCTTATCGACCTGATGTTTGACGGACCGAATACCTATCGCCCTTACAACCAGATTAGATGGGCGATGGCGGTGCTGATCGTGACCGCACCGACCTATCTATGGCTGACGGTCCGTGAACGGGGCAAGCTGGCGGCAGATCCAAGTCTGTACCGGTCCGCCATTCGAAAATGGCTGATTTACATCACCTTGCTGATCGCGGCGTCGGTTTTGCTGGGTGATCTGGTAGCGACGATATACGCGCTACTGAACGGCGACCTGACCGGGCAGTTTGTGATGAAGGCAGCTGTGGTCGGTGCTGTCGCGGGGGGGATCTTCCTGTTCTATCTCAATGACATCCGAAAAGGGGATGCCACGTGAACAAGGCGTTGTTGATCGCGATGATTGCCGCTGTCGTGGCGGCACTGATTCTGGGGCTGATGGCGGCGGGTGGTCCTGGATATGCGCGCATGGAAAAGATGGATCGTGAACGGATTTCCGACCTCAACCGCATTTTCAATTACCTGCAGTGTCCGAAGGCCAAGCGGCCGCTTCCAGAGGCCTTGGAAGACGCGGACTATTGCCCTGAGTATGTGCGGATCAACTCCGTGTTCGACCCGAAGACCGATGCGCCCTACATCTATCGCCGCATTGACGATACGCGGTTTGAGGTTTGCGCGGAATTTGAACTGCCTGCTGAAAGCCATCTTTCACAATCGCTGAACCGCCCGCTGAAATTTGAGGGGCAAACAGGCTGCATGTCCGGGTCCACTTTGCCCGACTAGGGTCAGAATGCGATTGGCTGCATCACCTGCGGCTCAATCACATCCACGCCGGGCAGGCCATCTGCCAGAACTTTTGCGTTTTGTTCCAGTGCCTCAAAGGTGCGGTAGTGGCAGGGGATCACCGTCTTGAAATTGAAATAGCGTTTGGCGGCATAGGCGGCCTGCGCCATGTCCATGGTGTAAAATCCCCCCGCCGAGAGGATACCAACGTCAGGTTTGTAATAATCCCCGATCCAATCCATGTCCGCCATGATCGCGGTGTCGCCGGAATGATACATGGTGTGGTTCTCGCCTTTGATAACAAAACCGGTTTCGGCCCCGACATAGACCGACCCATCATCGCTGCCGATGGAGGATGAATGTGAAGCAGGCACCATGCTTACAGCCACGGAGCCGCATTGGATGGTCCCGCCCTTGTTAAAGCCGGTTGTGTTTTTGACGCCTTTTTGGTCGAACCATGCCATCAGTTCGTACATGCCCGACACAGGTGCGCCTGTCTTTGACGCGATTTCCGCAATATCCTGCGTGTGGTCGAAATGGCCGTGGGTGACCAGAACATGGGTGGCACCGGTGATCGCCTTATCGTGCTGGTCTTCGGGCAGCATCGGATTGCCGTTCAGCCAAGGATCGATCAGCAGGACCTGGTCTTCGATTTCAATGCGAAATGAGCCGTGGCCGAGCCAGATGATATTCATGATGATCCCCCTTGCGATTTGCCCGCAAAGTTAGCGTGTTTTGCGGCTTTGGGAAGGTATTTTCAAAAGGGTGAAGCGGAAAACCCGTGCTGCCCTTGCGAGGGGGCGTTTGGGGCGGTAAATGGCGGGGGATCAGATGAGGAATCCCGATGTCCATTGACGAAAGCACTGCCGCGCGCGTCGCGAAACTGGCCCGGATCAAGGTAGAGCCTGATGCGCTGCCTGCTCTGGCGCAGGAATTTAACACCATCTTGGGCTTTATCGAACAGCTCAACGAGGTGGACGTTGAGGGTGTCGAGCCGATGACGTCAGTCACGCCACAGGTGCTTAAGCGGCGTGTTGATAAGGTGACCGACGGCAATCAGCAGCGCGCCGTGCTGGCCAATGCGCCCGATGCGCGTGAGGGGTTTTTTGCGGTGCCAAAGGTGGTTGAATAATGTCTGATCTGAACAAAATGGGTCTGGCAGAGGCCCGCGATGCCCTGCGGTCTGGCGAGGTGACGTCCAAAGCGCTGACCGAGGCGTGTCTGAGCGCGATTGACGGGGCCGGGGCGTTGAACGCCTTTGTGCACCACACGCCAGAGATCGCGATGAAACAAGCCGCGGCGGCGGACACGCGGATCAGGGCGGGGGATGCCCCGGCGATGTGTGGGTTGCCGATTGGGATCAAGGATCTGTTCTGCACCAAAGGTGTGCCGTCTCAGGCCGGGTCACGTATTCTGCAAGGCTTCCTGCCCGAATATGAAAGCACGGTCAGCCAGAACCTGTTCGATGCGGGTGCCGTGATGTTGGGCAAGCTGAACATGGACGAATTTGCCATGGGATCGTCCAATGAGACGTCTGTTTATGGCAATGCGGTCAACCCGTGGCGGCGGGGAAATGACGCAGCAGAACTGACGCCCGGTGGATCGTCAGGCGGCTCAGCGGCGGCGGTTGCGGCTGATCTCTGTCTGGCGGCAACGGGCACTGATACGGGCGGGTCAATCCGTCAGCCAGCGGCCTTTACAGGCACGGTCGGGATCAAGCCGACCTACGGGCGGTGTTCGCGCTGGGGGATTGTGGCCTTTGCGTCCTCGCTTGATCAGGCCGGACCGATGACCAAGTCGGTGCGCGATGCAGCGATCATGCTTGAGGCAATGTGTGGCCATGACCCGAAGGATTCCACCAGCGCCGATCTGGCAGTGCCCAACTTTGAGGCGGCATTGACCGGTGATGTCCGGGGTAAAAAGATCGGCATCCCCCGCGAATACCGCATGGACGGCATGCCCGAAGAAATCGAAACGCTGTGGTCTGACGGCATCGCGATGATGAAGGACGCCGGGGCAGAGATTGTCGATATTACCCTGCCGCACACCAAGTACGCCTTGCCTGCGTATTACGTGATTGCGCCTGCCGAAGCGTCCAGCAACCTCGCACGCTATGACGGGGTGCGCTATGGCCATCGTGCAAAATTGGATCAAGGGGATGGCATTACCGAGATGTACGAAAAGACCCGTGCCGAAGGGTTTGGACCAGAGGTTCAGCGCCGGGTGATGATAGGGACGTATGTTTTGTCGGCTGGCTTTTATGACGCCTATTACAACCGCGCACGGCGGGTGCGTTCCCTGATCAAAAAGGACTTTGAGGATGTGTTTGCGCAGGGCATTGATTGCATCCTGACGCCGGCCACCCCGTCTGCGGCCTTTGGTCTGGGTGAAATGACAGATGCAGACCCGGTGGCGATGTATCTGAATGATGTGTTTACCGTCACGGTGAACCTTGCCGGACTGCCGGGCATCGCGGTGCCGACCGGGCAAAACCGGCAGGGGCTGCCCTTGGGTCTGCAACTGATTGGACGGCCTTGGGAAGAGGCCGATTTGCTGTCTTCCGCTTATGCGCTTGAGCGCAGCGCGGGGTTTGTGGCCAAAGCGGACAAATGGTGGTAAATGCGTGCACAACAAAGCAGTAAAATAAAGCAGGTCAGATGATCACACGTGTATTCTTAATGATCGCCGCCGGTGTGGTATTGTCCGCTTGTCAGCCCGCCGTCCCGGATTCTGGTCGCGGTGTGGGGTTTGATGGCACATTCGAAGAGCAGCAGCGCCGCCGTGAAGCCGCATTGGCAACCAGCGGCGTACCGGCACCTTCATCGGTGTCCTCGGCACCTTTGTTGCCGGTGAATGATGGCTCACCCGAAGCGACTGCCGCTGCAACCGCCCGTGTGCTGGCTGCGACCCGCCCCGGTGGGGCCAGCAACGGTCTGGGCAATGATGCGGCATCGAATTCCGGCATTGCACCGATCAACGCGAGCCCGTCCAACCCGGCCCCTGCGGTGGTCAACACGGCAGGCATTTCAAACGAGAACAACTTTGATGCCGTGTCGGGCCAGCGCACCATTGGGGATGATGCCGCACGCATTGCGGCAAACCGGGCGCAATATCAGGTGGTGCAGCCCGAAGCATTGCCGGATCGCGGCGATGCCGGTCCCAATATCGTGGCCTATGCAATCGCAAGCAAACATGCGCTGGGCACACCGGTTTACACGCGGATTGGTCTGAACAAGGCCTCCAAAGCTCAGCGGGCCTGTGCGCAGTATTCGCACCCGGATCAGGCGCAGATCGCCTTTCTGTCTGATGGCGGGCCAACCCGCGACCGCAAAGGCCTGGACCCTGATGGCGATGGTTTTGCCTGTGCCTGGGATCCTTCCCCGTTTCGCCGGGCAGCGCAAGGCGGCTAGGTGACAAAGCTTGCGATTGTCGATCATCCATCGCCCAACTGCGGGCCGCGCCGGGATGATCTGCACCCCGCGCTGATCGTGATCCACTATACTGCCATGGAAAATGCGCAGGCGGCGATCGCGCGTCTGTGTGATCCGGAGGCCGAGGTGTCGGCCCATTATGTGATCGCCAATCGGGGTGAGATCACGCAACTGGTATCCGAAGATCAGCGCGCGTGGCATGCGGGTACCGGTGCCTGGGCGGGTATGGATGACATCAATTCCCGCTCCATTGGTATTGAGTTGGACAATCTTGGGACCCATCCGTTTTCAGAGCCGCAGATGGCCGCGCTTGAACACTTGCTGAAAGGGATCATGGCGCGCTGGGCGATCCCGGCGGCGGGGGTGATTGGCCATTCTGACATGGCACCGGGGCGCAAAGGTGATCCCGGTCCGCATTTTGACTGGGCGCGGTTGGCGCGGCAGGGGCTGGCGCGCGCAATTGGCGGCGACGCAGGCCCGCAAAGCCAAAACTTTGACAGTTTCCGCAAAGTCGCGAGAGCACTGGGCTATACCGCAGAAGTGGACGATGACGCCCTGCTTTCGGCGGTGCGCTTGCGATATCGGCCTTATGCGCAGGGACCGCTTTGTGCTTCTGATCTTGCGGCATTGGGCGAAACTGATTTGCAGACTTGACCCAGGGGTGCGTGGCGGGCTACGCCACACCTTGCGCGGAAGGCTGGATGACCGCGGTTCTGGCAACAGGATCGAGGAAAGTCCGGACTCCGAAAAGAAACGGTGCCGGGTAATTCCCGGGCGGGGCAACCCGACGGACAGCGCCACAGAAATTAAACCGCCTTTGTGGCAGGTCGGGCAACCGATACCACTTCAAGGGTAAGGGTGAAACGGTGGGGTAAGAGCCCACCGCGTCGCTGGCAACAGGGACGGCACGGCAAGCCCCACCGGGAGCAATGCCAAATAGGGACCGCGTGCTGGCAACAGCGGGGATTCTTTTGCCCCAGCAGGTCCGGGTTGGCAGCTATAGCTGCGTCGGCAACGACGTGGTCAGAGGAATGGTCATCCATCGTGTGCGGGCTTGCCTGCATACGAGGACAAAATCCGGCTTATAGGCTTTCCGCGCATATCTATCCGGCTGAAACCGGCGTCTGTCAAAGAAAACGCCCGGAAGAACCGGATTATTCCACACCCGGACTGAACTGAGCTTGCAACCGCCTTTTGCTGTTGACTCGGACCCGCATCCGGTTAAAAGCCGGGTTTCAGGATTACCCGCACCCCGCGCAGAGCCGGGCGGTGCAGCAGGAGAAGACTTATGGCGAAGCCAACCACGATCAAGATCCGTCTGAACTCGTCCGCGGGCACAGGCCATTTTTACGTTACAAAGAAAAACGCGCGTACCATGACCGAAAAAATGGTCATCAAAAAGTACGACCCCGTTATTCGCAAGCATGTCGAATACAAAGAAGGCAAGATCAAGTAAGATCAGCCTGCTTTCAGGATTGAAAGGCCGCGCTCATTGCGCGGTCTTTTTGCGTTTAAGGGACCGGATAGGGCCATTTGGGCCGTATGCGCCCAGGGATCGTGCCCGCAGACATTCAAGGCTGGTTGGACATCTGTCGCCTGTTCATCACAACACAGCGCTTGCGTCCTAGCGAGCATCACGCAATAGTTGGCGATATCCTAGCTGCCAAGGAACAAAACATGCCACGCTCCCTAATCTTCGCCTTGATGTCTGTCGGCCTTTTGTCGGCATGTGCCGGTAAACTGGGCGGGCCGCCCCCTGCACCCGTCTTTGGTGGTAAATACAGCCAAAGTGTCGGGTTCACAGGCATCGGCTCTCATACCCAGGCGGTTGAGGTTTTGAGCAAGCCGTTGTTTTCGAAAAGATAAACTCTGGTTGTCGCGGTGCGGTTGGGTATGCGTGTGCCGCAGATCAGTGTGCGGGGCGGGCCGTCTGACCGCAGTACTCAGGCGTTTTGCGCGATACGCAGCGGTGGCACCCTCAATAGTAATTCAGTTGCCGTGAACGTTGCTGGCCGCGACGTTCGGCTGAGCATTGTGCGTGTCGGCAGCAACCCGTTTGCGGTTTTCCGTGCGCCGCGTGGCACAGTTATTTCGATGGGTCCAACAACCGTGAGTAATTTCCTTGCTGAAGTCCCGGCCTTGACCGGATGCACACCAGAGGGCGGCGGATATTCCATCGGGCCCAGTCGTGCACGCGCAACGGGGATCGCTGGCGCAATCAACTGTCCCTGATCTTGACGGCCACACCCGCTTGCAGCCCGTCCCAATGCGCAGTATCGCGACACTGAATACGCATGCTGCATTTGGAATGACGCCCAATGCCCAAAGAAGGCCATTATATCAATCGCAGCAATTGGCTGCGCGCTGCCGTTTTGGGGGCCAATGACGGTATTGTATCGTCGGCCAGCCTGCTGGTTGGTGTGTCTTCTGCCGGAATGGTGCATGGCAATGTGATCCTGACAGGACTGGCCGGGCTGACCGCGGGTGCCTTGTCTATGGCTGCGGGGGAGTATGTGTCCGTCTCTGCCCAAGCCGATGTCGAAGAGGCCGATCTGGAACGCGAGCGCGTCGCGCTGATCGAAGACCCGGATTATGAGCTGAGCGAATTGGCGGAAGGGTTGGAAAGTCGCGGTGTCGAAAGTGATCTGGCACTGGAGGTCGCGGCGCAGCTGACCGATCATGATGCGCTGGGCGCACATGCGCGCGAAGAATTGGGCATGTTCGGATTGGCAGGGCAGGCGAACCCGCTGCAGGCTGCGGCTGCCTCAGCGCTGGCCTTTGCGCTGGGTGGCGGTTTGCCGTTGCTTGCGGCGTTGCTGGCCCCGGTGGGCAGCCGGGGCATCGCGGTGGCCATCGTTGCGGTGCTGGCGCTGGTTGCCTTGGGCGGGGGCGGCGCACACCTGGGCGGAGCGCCAAAATGGCCAGCTATTCGCCGGGTGGTTGTCTGGGGCACATTGGCAATGGCAGTGACGGCCTTTGTGGGAAACGCGTTTGGGGTGCTGGCCTAGCTTTTCAGTGGACCGCTGCTTGGTGCGCCCGCAAGCGTGGTATACGTGCGTTCCCTGGTCGCCCGATCAAAATGCAGAACCCGGTCGTGGTTGGGATAGGTCACTGTGTCCTTGGCCGCGCGGGTGCCGATCACGATATAGCGCACGGGCGCGTCGCTGCGGTTGTGCAGCGTGTGCGCGACCGCATCCCCTGCTTTCCAACAGGCGGCGTCACCGGGTGTCAAAACCGTCTCGACGCCATTCTCGATGGCGACAACTTCACCGCTCAGGACCAGCATCATTTCATCCTCGGACCTGTGCCAATGCGCATACGACGAATGTGATCCCGGTGGCAGTTCTTCGATGAACGCGCCAAATTGCGTGAGGTGCCCGGTGTCGCTGATGAGTTCGGCCCGGTAGGGGCCAAGAGGGTCATCCTGGCCGGCTTCATCGCGTTTTGCTGTGCCTGCTTTGATAATGGTCATGGATCACCTTTCGCCGTTTGCTGGAAACTCTGGCATCGGGGTCTTTGCCATCAAAAAAGGCCGGTCCTTTTCAGAACCGGCCCCATTTTGTCAGAACGCGCAGCGCTTATTCGCGGTTGCCGAACAGATGCAACAACATCATGAACATGTTGATGAAGTCGAGATAGAGGTTCAGCGCGCCCATGATGGCGGCTTTGCCCAACCATTCGGTATCACCGTGGTGCGCATGTGCCAGATACTCGGTCTTGATCTTTTGTGTGTCGTAGGCTGTGAGGCCCGCAAAGATCAGAACACCAATGGCAGAGATGGCAAACATCAGCGCCGAAGAGGCGAGGAAGATGTTCACGATGGAAGCGACGATCAGGCCGATCACGCCCATGATCAGGAAGCTGCCCCAACCAGAAATGTCCTTCTTGGTTGTGTAACCCCAGAGCGAAAGACCCGCAAATGCAATCGAGGTGATCAGAAACACCTGTGCGATCGAATAGCCGGTAAAGACCAGAAAGATCGAGCTGATCGAGATGCCCATCACGGCGGCGAAGGTATAGAACACGACCTGTGCTGTGGCAGCGGTCATCTTGTTGATCATCGCGCTAAAGCCAAAGACAAAGGCGAGAGGCGCAAGCATCACAACCCACTTCAGTGGCGACGCGTAAAGCGTGTAGCCGAAGTTGGTCAGGTATTTGTCAGCACTCAATTGCGCCACGCCCAAGGCAGGGTCGGCAGTGACCGCCAAGCCTGAGATCGCCCAAGCCGCAGCAAAGGTGATCAGCATACCGACGGACATGGTCCCGTATACTTTGTTCATGTGGGCGCGCAGACCCGCGTCGATTTCGGCGGCGCGGGTTCCGGCTACGCCCCGGATTGTATTCACGTCAGCCATGTGTTGACCTCCAAACTGGCAATAAGTTACGTGCCGACAAGATCGGTCACGGTATTGCGTGGAATATTGGGCCTTCCCGACTGTTTTTCAAGGGTTTTGTTGTCGAAAACTGTAAAGGCCTGCGGCCGTCAGTCGCGCCAATTGGCCGGAACGTCCCAGACCGCGCGACGTGCCTCGCGATCTGCCTCGGCTTGGGTCACGCCCACATCTTCAAGTTGAGCGTCCGTCAGACGTGCCAGTGCACGCCGGGTGTGCCACACGCCATAAGCTCGGGCGAGAAGACGGCGAACGGAACGGGTGCGTGCACCGTTGATTGGTGTTGCGGAGCAGCTGTGGCGAAGAAGCGTGGTCATGGTATATTCCTTTAGAAATTGTGATGCGATTCCATTTTGCATTTCGATACTTGATATATGGTAGATGTCAGGACATAATAAAAACGAATGTTTGTTATGGGTGGCATCAAGGGGATTGATATATGAGAAACCTCGACATCACGACGCTACGGTCATTTGTGGCGGTGGCTGATTCAGGCGGGGTCACCCGGGCGGCCGGGTTCTTGCATCTGACCCAATCAGCCGTGTCGATGCAGTTAAAACGACTGGAGGAAATGCTGGGTCTGAGCCTTTTGGACCGCACGGGGCGCACCATTGGGTTGACGGCATCGGGCGAACAATTGCTGGTTTATGCGCGTCGGATGATCGCGCTCAACGACGAGGTAATTGCCCGCCTGACCGATCAGGCCTACGAGGGCGAGATCAAATTGGGTGTGCCGCATGACATTGTGTATCCGGCCATTCCACAGGTGCTCAAACAATTCCATGCGGCGTTTCCAAGGGTGCGCATCTTACTTGAAGCGTCCTATACGAAAACCTTGAAAGAGCGGTTTGCTAAAGGCGACTGTGATCTGATCGTCACGACCGAAACCGGCCTTGATCAGGGTGGCCAAACGCTTGCAGAAAAAGATTTAATCTGGATCGGGGCACCCGGTGGTGCAGCGTGGCGGCAACGGCCCTTGCGTCTGGCATTCTGCCGTTTCTGTACGTTTCGCCCGCATGTGGTTAAGGCGTTGGACGCCGCCGGTATTGATTGGGAAATGGCCGTTGATACAGAAAGCGATCGCACGATTGAGGCGGCGGTCAGCGCCGATCTGGCTGTGCATGCGATGATCGACGGGACCGAACCACCCTATCTGGAACAGGTGGATCACAACAGCGCCTTGCCGATCTTGGCAACCCAGAAGATCAACCTTTATCGCGCACAAGGATCGCAGGGAGAAGTGCACAACACATTGGTCGCTCTTTTGCAAAATGCATTTCAGCCTCAGGCTGGCCGATTGCGCGCCGTTTAAGGGCAGACAATGGTCTTGATCAGAGGGTTGTGTATGGGGTGCGCAAATGACCCGTTTAACCCCTTGGGAGAATCACTTTTTATTCACTCTCCCGGCGCGTGTGGTGGCAAAATTGTTCCGTTTGTTACAATTCGCCCGGTTTTTTTTAGGCTGCTGAAAAATTGTGCGTTCCGTTCAAAGCCAACTTTTGCGTGTTTGCCGCGAAATTTAAGGATGTGGCGCAGGTGTCTGACATGTCATGGAAAATACCGCTTATTGACGTTTGGGAAGCCTCGCATTGAGTCTTGGATTTATCCACAATTAACACCTTAGGTTGTACGTGACTTTGTGTGCGCGGATCATGAAATAGTTAATAATGTTTGATGTGCTGGTGGTAATTCGTATGTTAGAGAACGACGTCGGATTGCAAAACACATGTTTTCGACGTCAAAAACGTAATGATTGAAATTATTTTAGTTCTTAATAAGTAAGGAAGCGAAACGAGATGGCTCACAAGGTAGATGTGCACGTTGGAAAATGCATTCGCCAGCGGCGGTGGTTGAAGGGGATGACACAACAAGGGCTGGCGGATTTGGTTGGCATCAAGTTCCAGCAAATTCAAAAATATGAAACCGGGGCCAACCGCGTCAGCGCGTCGCGGCTTTGGGATATTGCCGATGCCCTTGATGTTCAGGTTTCCTTCTTTTTCGAAGGTTTGAAATCTGCTGAAGACGAAGCCGCTCAGGAAGACGCTACTGTGCCAACCGATTTGATGGGCGACAAAGAGGCAATGGATCTTGTGCGCTCCTATTACGCGATCCCGGAAAACCAGCGGCGCCGGCTTTTTGAACTTGCCCGCGTCTTAAGCGACGTGGCCTGAAACCGGCGCGACCCTCGGTACCCGCAAGGGGATCGGGGGCTTGAATTGCGCGGGCCAAGCTGGCAGGTCCTGTGCATGACAGAGGTGACCTCATTTGATCCAAATATCCGCCGTGTTGCGCATCTGATGGCGGACGCGGCGCGGGCGGTTATTTTGCCGTATTTTCGCACTGCTGGCCTGACGGCGGATAACAAGCTGAGCGTTGGGTACGACCCGGTGACAGAGGCAGATCGCGCGGCAGAACGTGCCATGCGCGATATTCTGGCGCGGGAACGGCCCGATGATGCCATTCTGGGCGAGGAATTTGGGGCAACGTCCGGGACATCCGGGCTGACGTGGGTGCTTGACCCGATTGATGGCACCCGTGGATTTGTCAGCGGCACCCCGACCTGGGGCGTTTTGATTGCGCTCTCAGATGCGGCGGGGCCGTTTTATGGGCTCATTGATCAGCCCTATGTTGGTGAGCGATTTGAGGGGGCACCAGACGGCGCGCAGATGACCGGGCCGCAAGGCACGCGCCCGCTGGTCACGCTTAAACCGCGTGACCTGAGCCAGGCAATTGTTTTTACCACTTTTCCAGAGGTTGGGACTGCGGCGGATGGTGCGGGGTTCAATGCGGTGGCGGGTCGCGCACAGCTGACCCGGTATGGCATGGATTGTTATGCCTATGCGCTGGTTGCGGCGGGGCAGGTTGATCTGGTCATTGAATCTGGATTGAACGCCTATGATATTCACGCGCCGATCGCGGTGATCAGCGCGGCAGGCGGGGTCGTGACCGATTGGCAAGGCGGGCCTGCCCACGCGGGCGGACGTGCCATTGCGGCGGCGAACACTGAAATCCACGCACAGGCACTGGCGATCCTCAAAGATTATTGACCACGGGCCGTGTCAGCGTTTAAGTTCCTGTAACGCTGGTTCTTGAGCCTGTTTTCCACCAGCGTTTGCACCTTTGCATGAGACAGGCCAGAGCAAGAGGTGCAGCATGGTCGAAATTCTTATCAAAAACGCAGATTGTATTCTGACAATGGATGATGCGCGCCGCGAAGTGTGCGGTGCGGATATCCTGATCCGGGATGGTGTGATTGTCGCGGTTGCGGTCGGGCTTGCCACCTCTGGCGAGGTGATAAATGCGGCCGGATGTGTTGTGACGCCGGGGTTGGTGAACACCCACCATCATTTGTATCAGACGCTGACCCGTGCCGTGCCGGGTGGGCAGGACGCGTTGCTTTTTGGTTGGTTGCAAACGCTCTATCCGATTTGGTCGCGGTTCACGCCAGAGCATATGTATGTGTCGGCGCAAATAGGTTTGGCGGAGCTGGCATTGTCAGGGTGCACCCTGTCGTCGGATCACCTGTATCTCTATCCCAATGGCGCGCGGCTTGAGGATACGATCCACGCCGCAGCCGAGCTTGGGCTGCGCTTTCATCCGACCCGTGGGGCGATGAGCATCGGGATCAGCAGCGGTGGCCTGCCGCCCGATGATCTGGTCGAGGATGAAGCTGCAATCCTGAACGACTGCATCCGAGTGGTGGATGGTTTCCATGATCCCGCCGAAGGGTCGATGTGCCGGGTCGGGATCGCGCCCTGTTCGCCATTTTCAGTCAGCCGCGAATTGATGCGCGATGCGGCGGTGTTAGCACGGGACAAGGGCGTGATGCTGCACACGCATCTGGCTGAGAACGACGAAGACATCGCCTATAGCCTTGAGAAATTCGGCTGCCGCCCCGGTCAATATGCCGAAGCCTTGGGATGGGTTGGCCGCGATGTTTGGCACGCGCATTGCGTCAAGCTGGACCCAAGTGAGATTGCGCTTTTTGCTGAGACAGGAACCGGCGTGGCGCATTGCCCCTGCTCAAACTGCCGCCTTGGTTCTGGCATTGCGCCGGTGCGGGAGATGCGCGATGCTGGTGTTCCGGTTGGCATTGGCGTTGATGGATCGGCAAGCAATGATGCGGGCAATCTGGTGGCTGAGGCACGCATGGCGATGTTGTTGCAGCGGGTTGCACGCGGTGCAGATGCGATGAGCGCCCGCGAAGCCCTGGAGATTGCCACGCGTGGTGGTGCGGATATTTTGGGGCGGCCCGATTGTGGGCGTCTGGCGGTGGGGTGCCGCGCCGATGTGGCGATCTGGGATGTGAGTGGTCTGGCGTCAGCAGGCAGCTGGGACCCCGCAGCGCTGTTGCTGGCTGGACCAACCACAGTCAGGGATTTATTCGTAGAAGGTCGTCAGATTGTGCGCGATGGTCAGATACAAACCCTTGATCTGGGTGCACAGGTGGCGCGGCAAAACCAAATGGCAAGAGCATTGAGCGAGGCATTATGAAACAGTTGATATATGTATTGGCGCTGTTGTTGATGGCTGTGCCAGCGGCGGCGGACCCTGCGGCAACGCGCGCGATCAATGTGGTGCGCGCCGGTACGGGCAAACCGGCCCTGATCTATTCGCCGCGATTGGAAAAGGCGGCGCAGGCCCATGCGAATGATATGGCCAGGCGGGGGTTTTTCGCCCATGAGGGCAGCAATGGTTCAGCCGTTTCTGACCGGGTCAGCGCGCAG
This sequence comes from Sulfitobacter sp. SK011, assembly GCF_003352065.1. Lineage (NCBI taxonomy): Bacteria > Pseudomonadati > Pseudomonadota > Alphaproteobacteria > Rhodobacterales > Roseobacteraceae > Sulfitobacter > Sulfitobacter sp. SK011. Next base: position 3,047,037 of record NZ_CP025803.1, on the reverse strand, counting down.
GGATATAAGTGGTGTTTCGTCGCCGAGAATATTGCAAAAGGGCAACGGGATTTGGCGCAGGTCATGCAGAGTTGGGCAAAATCCAAAGGGCATTACCGAAACATGGTTCATAAAGACGTTCGCGAATTTGGTCTGGCGCGGGCAAAAGGCAACATCTGGGTGATGGTGCTTGCGGGATCCTGCTGACGCTACGCCCGGCGTTTTCCGGCGATCCAGACGTCATGGACCGCGCGGTCATCGCCCATCATGATCGTGGCAAACAGGCTTTCCCAGATGTCATGCGCCTGTGCGGCGCGCTGCGCAATCGCGGGGGTTGAGGCGAGGTTGAGAATGCACAGATCCGCTTCCTTGCCTGCCTCGATGGTGCCGATATGCCCCTGCTGATGCAGGCTGCGCGCAGAGCCTGCGGTGGCGAGCCAGATCAGTTGTGCGGCGTGCAGCGGGGTGCCGCGCAACTGGCCGATCTCATAGGCCGCAGCCATGGTGCGCAGCATTGAAAAAGACGAACCACCGCCGGTGTCCGTGGCCAACCCGCAGGGAATGCCGCGAGCGGTAAGACCGGCCATGTCAAAAAGACCAGAGCCGATGAAGGTGTTGGACGTGGGGCAATGGACCAAGGCGGCTCCGATCTCACCAAGGCGGTCGATCTCGCGGGGGTCAAGGTGGATGGCATGGCCGTAAAGGGCGCGTTCCCCGATCAGGCCGTGGGCCTCATAGGTATCGAGGTAATCGCGCGCAGACGGATAAAGATCGCGGACCCACGCGATTTCATCAAGCTGTTCGCTGAGATGGGTTTGCATCAGACATTCGGGAAATTCAGCCCAGAGCGCGCCAAGAGCGGCAAGCTGATCTGGCGTTGAAGTCGGAGAAAACCGTGGGGTGATGGCATAGGCGGCGCGACCATCCCCGTGCCAGCGTTCCAGCAAGGCTTTGCTGTCGTCATATGCAGATTGTGCGGTATCGCGCAGCCCATCGGGTGCATTGCGGTCCATACAGGTTTTGCCCGCGACAATCCGTTGGCCCCGTGCAGCGGCGGCGGCGAAAATCGCATCAACGCTATGCGGATGGATGGTGCAATATGACGCCACAGTGGTGGTGCCATGATCCAGCGTCAGATCCAGATAACGCGCGGCAATTTCATCGGCGTAGTCCGGATCAGACAGGCGCATTTCTTCGGGAAAAGTATAGCTGTTGAGCCAGTCAATCAGGCGCTTGCCCCAGGACGCGATGATTGCTGTCTGCGGGTAATGCACATGGGCATCGACAAAACCGGGGCAGATCAGGGTGCCGTCCCCATACGTCGTCACGTTTGCCTGCGGGTGATCTGCGCGCAGGCGATCCGCGTCAGCGACCGCCTTGATGATGCCGCCTTCGATCAGCAGGCCGCCATTGATGTCAACATGGATCACGTCACGCCACGGCTGGATCATCGGATCGCCGGTAAAGCGCAGGGTCGGGCCGCAGAGCAGAGTTTGTTCAGTCATGAGGTGACATTATTCCTGTCCGGGGCGGGCGGCAACGCCCATCCGCAATCAACCGCCATTGTGTCTCAAACACCGCATGCCTATGGTCGCGCCAAGCGCAAGGGCCGGTCGAGGAGCACGTGATGATGGATGATAGAGAAAATCTGGTACGGCCCATCGAAGAAGAGGATGAGGCAGAGGCCTATCTGCTGGATCGTAAGGCGGTCGCGGCGATTCTGGAGGCGGTTGAAGCGGGTGATCAGGCCACACTGACCGCCCTGATGGAGCCGCTGCACGCGGCGGACATTGCTGACCTTTTGGAACAGATCAGCCATGGTGACCGTGCCGATCTGATCCGGCTTTATGACCGCGAGTTTGACGGCGAAATCCTGTCAGAACTTGACGAATCCATCCGCGAAGACGTGATTTCGATGCTGGCCCCGCAGGTCCTGAGCCAGGCGGTGCGGGAGATGGACAGCGATGACGTTGTCGATCTGATCGAAGATCTGGAAGACGAACAGCAGGCCGCGATTCTGGGCGCGCTGGAAGACAGCGACCGGGCGGCAGTGCAACAATCGCTCAGCTATCCGGAATATTCCGCCGGTCGCCTGATGCAGCGCGAGGTCGTGATGGCCCCCGAGCATTGGAATGTCGGTCAGGCAATTGATCATTTGCGCAACACCAAGGAAGAGGACCTGCCAGATCAGTTCTATCACATTGTGATGGTCGATCCGCGCCTGCATCCGGTGGGCAACATCACCTTGGGCAAACTGATGCGGTCCAAACGCGCCACTTTGCTGAGCGATATCCTCGAAGAAACGTTTCAGGTGATCCCGGCGATGCGGGATGAGGGGGATGTGGCCTATGCGTTCAACCAGTATCACCTGATTTCGGCACCCGTCGTGGATGATGAGGGGCGCCTTATCGGGGTGATCACCATTGATGATGCGATGGCGGTTCTGGATGAGGAACACGAGGAAGACATCCTGCGGCTTGCCGGTGTTGGCGAAGGGTCACTGAGCGACCGGGTGATTGAAACCACCAAACAGCGCTTGCCGTGGCTGGCGGTCAACCTTGTCACAGCGATTGCGGCATCCCTTGTGATTGCCCAATTTGAAATGGCACTGGCCCAGATCGTGGCGCTGGCCGTGCTGATGCCGATTGTCGCGTCGATGGGCGGCAATGCGGGGACCCAAAGCCTGACCGTGGCGGTGCGCGCGATTGCGACCAAGGATTTGACCGGATCGAATGTCTGGCGGGTGATCCGGCGTGAATGTCTGGTTGGCTTGATAAATGGCACGGTCTTTGCCGTGGTGATGGGGATCGTGGGCTATATCTGGTTCGGTTCGCCCGCATTGGGTTACGTGATTGCCACGGCCATGGTGATCAACATGGTGGTGGCCGGATTGGCAGGCACGGGCATTCCCATTCTGCTGGAAAGGGTCGGGGTCGATCCGGCGCTTGCATCCGGGGCCTTTGTGACCACTGTGACGGATGTTGTTGGGTTCTTTGCCTTTCTTGGATTGGCGGCGGCGGTGCTGTTGTGAGCGATCTGGCGGCGATCAAGGCAGCGGCGCGCAAGGAAGCGTTTGCGCGGCGCAAGACATTGTTTGAAAATGCAAATGCCGCGCAGGCCGGATATCTGAGCGAGGTGCTGGCAGGCTATCGTGGTGTGCCGCTTTCGGGTTTCATGCCGATCCGCACGGAAATCGACCCTTTGCCTGCCATGGCAGAGGCCTGTACGCATGGACCGGTTGGCGTGCCGGTCATTATCAAATCAGGTCAGCCCCTTAAATTCTCGCGGTGGACACCTGAGACGTCGATGGTGGCGGGGGCATTTGGTGCCATGATCCCTGAGATCGAGGATTTTCTTGAGCCAGAGATTTTGATCGTGCCGCTTTTGGCGTTCAACCGTGCAGGCGGGCGTTTGGGCTATGGGGGCGGGTTTTATGACCGCACGCTTGAGATGCTGCGCGCCAAGCGGCCGACGATGGCGATTGGATTTGCCTTCGCGGGGCAGGAAACGGACGATCTGCCGCTGGAGCTGACAGACCAGCCGTTGGACCTGATCGTGACAGAAGTGGGTGTGATTGAGGTGACGGGGTAGGGCATTGGGCGGGAACGTGAACCCGGAGATTTGGATCAATGTCGGCAGTGAGCCCAATTTGCCGAATGCCGCGCTATGCACGAATGTCAGCTCTTCGCGATTCGACCAAAAATGTAAGAAAATTAACTTAGATATTGCCAAGGATTTGTGACACAGGAATATTCATTGGTGAGGTCAGGGGTTGTTATCCGCACAGTACGGGCGGGCACACGCTCTCCCTGCGCCCAATCAGAATTACAAGCTTCTCAATCGTTGGATTTCGCTGTGTGTTTCGCTTGCCATGTTGCGAAGCCATGCGACAAATCTTTGCACTTGGGGTCTCTTTGCGGCATCAGGTCGCAACTGCATCCTGTAGGGATGTGGAGCAGTAAGATGCTGAGATGCAGGGAATGGATTCACGATCGAACCGTTTTCTAAATCGCTCAGTACCAAGGACAGGCCGCACACCAAAAAACCCACGTTCTGCCGTACCGCTTCCAGTGCAAGCCTGGCGTTTGGATAATGAACGCCACGATCGGGGCCGCTCTCGCGATGACCAAATTTTTGAAACCACTCGACCCACCCAGGGTGGTTTGAGCTTTCTCGCTGGACCTTCAGATGCAAGAGAGGCATTCCCTCCATCTGGAGGACAGGGTCCCAGTCTGCAATGCGGCGCGGATTGTCGGGACCGGTTACGGGCAAAAAAATGTCAGTAAACAGTAACTCACCAGCCCCTTCTCCGTAGTCGATACGTATGTCTGGCGCGCCCAATCTGAGAGGAACGTCCCCCGCTCCGTTTATGCAGAACAGGATGTTGGGATGCGCTTCACGAAAGGCGTCAATACGTGGTGCCAGCCAAAGCTCAGCCCAATCCGGATCTGCAACAATCTGTATTTCGCTGATACGCTGGAAGTCGAGTGTATCAGTCACCCGTTCAAGCGCAGCAAAGGCCAGCTGCAAATCAGCTAGAGCGTGCTCAAGCTGTGGTGTCGGCTGCAAGCCGGATCGCCCCCTCAGCAACAGATCGGCACCGAGATAGTCTTCTAGTGTTCGAACGCGCTGCCCCACGGCGGCAGGCGTAATGCCCAGCGTGTCGGCCGCAGCTTTCAACGAGCCCTTGCGGATTGATAACTCGACGGCCTGGAGCGATTTCAGATGTGTTAGGGTCACCATTGCTAAAGTTTATCTTTATGTCGCAAAATATCAACAGGCATAAATATAGACTAACTTTATCAGACTAAAGAAAATTGAGTTTTGAGTTTCGGCGGTGATCGGGCACGGTCATGGGGCAACATCAATTCATCCAACACAGGAGATATAGAACATGGAACGCTTCATCATCGAACGCGACATTCCAGGCATCGGAGAGTTTTCCCTAACTGAGCTGTGCGGTGCTGCCCGCGCCTCAAATCAGGCACTGGCCACGATCGGCCCCAGCATTCAGTGGCAACACTCTTATGTGGCGGGCGAGAAAACGTTCTGTGTCTATCTCGCCGAGAGCGAGGAAGAGATTAACAAACATGCAGAACTGAGCGGCATTCCAGTGTCGAACATCACGAAGGTTTCTCAGATCATCGATCCATTGACGGCAAACAACTAAGCATCTGATGATTTCAGACATTCCGACGACGATTTTCGAATGGTCGTCGGATTTTTTTTGGCTTCGGTCCGACAGAGCCAAGCTGCTTTTCCAGTCACAACTCATACGTTTGTGTCACCGGCAACAAAAACCGATATTGACCGACCCCGAAAGCAGCCATTGGAGCAAGTGCAGCAAATTCACACTTTGTCCGCAAAGCAGACCGTCGAACGAAAAACACGCTTGCCGCCGCCGCGTCACAGGCTTACCCCTTGCTCCCATGAAAATATTGTTTCTTGGCGATGTGATGGGCCGCGCCGGGCGTCGCGCCATCACCGAAAATCTGCCCCGTCTGCGCAGCGAGTGGAAGCTTGATTTTGTCGTGGTCAACGGCGAAAACGCCACCGGCGGCATCGGGTTGTCGGGCGCGCATGCCAAGCTGTTGCTGGAGGCCGGGATCGATTGCCTCACGCTGGGTGATCATGCGTTCGATCAAAAAGACATGCTCAGCTTTATTGAGCAGGAACAGCGCATTATCCGGCCTCTAAATTTCTCCAAATCTGCGCCGGGCAAGGGCGCACGGCTGTTTACGGCGCAAAACGGGCGCAAGGTTCTGGTCTGTCAGGCGTTGGGTCAGGTGTTTATGAAACGCCCCTTTGACGATCCTTTTTCGGCGCTGGAGCCTGTGCTGAAGACCCATCCTCTTGGCGGGCTGGCATCGGCGATCATTGTGGACATCCATTGCGAGGCGACCTCTGAAAAGATGGCGATGGGCCATTGGTGCGACGGACGGGCGTCACTGGTGGTGGGCACCCACACCCATGTTCCCACGGCAGATGCGATGATCCTGCCCGGCGGCACTGCGTATCTCAGCGATGCGGGAATGTGCGGCGATTATCATTCGGTCATTGGCATGGACAAAGCCGAGCCGTTGCGCCGGTTTATCACAGGCATGCCAAAAGAACGGTTCACGCCCGCCAATGGTGAGGCGACGTTGTCAGGTGTCTATGTCGAAACGGATGACCGCACAGGCCGCGCCACGCGCATGCAGCCGGTGCGCACAGGTGGCACCTTGCAGTCCAGCACCCCGTGACACGCCGCGAAATCCTGTCTTACTCCGCGTTTCTGGTGCTGATGGGGGCGGGCTGGGGCATCACGCAACCTTTCACCAAGATCGCAGTGAGCACAGGCTACGGCCATTTTGGGCTGGTGTTCTGGCAGTTGATCATTGGTATGGTTTTGATGGGGGTGATCTGTGCCCTGCGCCGGGTCGCTTTGCCGCTGAACATGCGTGCGCTGCGGCTTTATCTGATCCTCGCAATGATTGGCACGGTGATGCCCAATTCCATATCCTATCAGGCGGCGGTGTTCTTGCCCGCAGGCATCATGTCGTTGCTGATCAGCACCGTGCCGATGTTCGCCTTTGTCATTGCTCTGATGCTTGGGAATGACCGATTTCGCTGGCGGCGGCTTGTCGGGCTGCTTTTTGGGTTGATCGGAGTGTTGATCATCGTCGCCCCGGCGGTCGATCTGGGGTTGAACATTCCGGTCGGATGGGCCGCGATCTATCTGGTTACGGCGTTATTTTACGCCTTTGAAGGCAATTATGTGAACAAATGGGGGACGGAAGGGCTGGACCCGTTTCAGGTGATGTTTGGCGCGTCATTGGTGGGTGTGATCGTTATGATCCCGCTGACGTTCGCCACCGGTCAATATATCGCGCCGGTCTGGCCGCCAGCGGTCCCGCAGCAGGCGCTGATTGCGGGGTCGGTGATCCATGTGCTGGTTTATGCGTCCTACGTGTGGCTGGTGGGCCGGGCAGGGGCCGTGTTTGCGGTGCAGGTCAGTTATATGGTCACGGGCTTTGGCCTGATCTGGGCGAACCTGATACTGGGCGAAACCTATGCGCCGACTATTTGGCTTGCATTGGCCGCGATGTTCATGGGTATGTATCTGGTGCAACCGCAGCGCCGCAAGGCGCTTTCGGTACAGCAGAAACCAAACGAGGGTTGAACGTTATGGCTGGTTTTTTTGAGCTTTCGCAAGAAACTCAGGCGCTCATGACCCTCGGCGTCGTCATTGTCATGTTCACACTCTTTATCCGCGAGATTTATCCGCCCGAGGTCACGGCCATTGGTGGTGCTGCGGCGATGCTGGCGCTGGGGCTTTTGCCCTATGATGATGCGGTTCATGTGCTGTCAAATTCGGCACCGTGGACAATTGCCGCGATGTTCATCGTCATGGGGGCGCTGGTGCGCACCGGCGCTTTGGCGTGGTTCACCCGACTGGCCGAGGCAAAGGCCGACACAAGTCCGGTGATGGCCATCGGCTCCTTGATGGTTTTCGTGGTGCTGGCGTCGGCCTTTGTCAACAATACGCCTGTGGTTCTGGTGATGATCCCGGTGTTTGTGCAATTGTCCAAGAAACTGGGTATTTCCGCCAGCAAGATGCTGATCCCATTGTCTTATATGGCCATCCTTGGGGGCACCCTGACCCTGATCGGCACCTCGACCAACCTGCTGGTTGATGGCGTGGCGCGGGCCAGCGGGATGGAGCCGTTTGCGATCTTTGAGGTCACGCCGCTGGCGATCCCTCTGGTGATCTGGGGCGGCTTCTATTTGCGGTTTGTGGCTCCTCGGTTGCTGCCTGACCGGCCCACCATGGCCAGCATGCTTGGCGATAAAACCAAAAAGAAATTCTTTACCGAAGTTGCGGTGCCAGAAGAAAGCGCATTGATTGGTCAAAAGGTCACGGACGTCGGGCTTTTCGGGGGTGACGGTGTGCGGCTCATTGACGTGCTGCGCGGCGACTTGTCGCTGCGCCGTGATCTTGCCTCCGTTGTACTTGAAGCCGGTGACCGCATAGTTTTGCGCACTCAGATTCAGGAATTGCTGGGCATGCAGGCCAGCTCGGATGTGCGGGTTGTCGACAAGCTAAGCTCGCGCGAGACGACAACGGTCGAAGTGCTGATCACGCCGGGTGCGACATTGGTGGGCCGTTCGCTTGGGGCGCTGCGTCTGCGCCGGCGCTATGGTGTTTATCCACTGGCCGTGCATCGGCGCAACGAAAACATTGGTCGCAAACTTGACGACGTGATTGTGCGGGTCGGCGATACACTCCTGCTCGAGGGGAATGCGCAAGATATCAACAGACTGGCCGTTGATGCAGGCCTTGTGGATGTGAACCAGCCCACCGAACGGCCGTATCGTCAACGCCATGCCCCGCTGGCATTGGCGGCTTTGGCGGGCATCGTCATCCTTGCGGCGTTTGGGGTGGCCCCGATCCTGTTGCTTGCTGTGCTTGCGATGGCTGTGCTGTTCCTGACCCGCTGCATTGACCCGGACGAGGCGTTTTCGGTGATCGACGGGCGGTTGCTTGCGCTGATTTTTGCGATGCTTGCGGTCGCGACGGCGCTGGAAACCTCCGGGGCGATTGAGTTGATCGTCGAGATTATTGCACCACCCATTGCCGTTTTGCCTCCCTTCCTTATCGTCTGGGCGATCTATCTGCTGACGTCGGTGCTGTCAGAGTTGATCAATCACGCGGTTGCGGTGGTGCTGACGCCGGTGGCAATTGGTCTGGCGGTGAACATGGGTATTGATCCGCGACCATTGGTGATTGCGGTGATGATTGCAGCCAGCGCGACCTTTGCCACGCCGATTAGCTATCAGACAAACATGATGGTCTACGGGCCGGGTGGGTATAAGTTCACGGACTTCTTGAAGGTTGGGATTCCGTTGAATCTGTCGGTCGGGCTGCTGGCCTCTGCGTTGATCCCGCTGATGTGGCCGTTGTAAAACACTCTACGTGGCATTGGGTGCTGGTCGCCGATCAGTGCAGCCCCTTGGGCAACACCCGCCCGATCATCCCCACCAGAAACGCGGTGCTGATCCCAAAGGTCAGCATGCCGCACACAGAGGCAAATGCCCCAAAGGTACGCATGGTATCATCCAGAATGATGTCGCCATATCCCAGTGTGGTATAGGTGCTGAGGGAAAAATAGACAGCGGTATCAACGCCGTCGATTGCCCCGTACCACAAAAACGCGCCAGCCCAGATCCAGACCTGCAAGGTGTGGCCAAAGACAGTGAGCCCAAAAGCGAGGCTGATCAGCAGACCGGCACGATGCGCGCGAAATTGATCTTTGGTGGCTTGAGCCACCCGTGTCAGCCACGGCAGGCTGAAGATGATCAGGGCCAGATGTACCCCTGCCGAGATGCTCAGAAACAGCGTGCCGCGTGCGATCTGTGTCCACAATTCCATCAGAGTGGCCAAAAGACGAGGATTGCAGGGATCGACACGGCCACCACGATGATCTCAAGCGGCAGGCCCATCCGCCAGTAATCGCCAAAGGAATAGCCGCCGGGGCCAAGGATCAGCGTGTTGTTCTTGTGTCCGATGGGGGTCAGAAAGGCGCTGGACGCCGCGACTGCCACCGCCATCAGAAACGGATCGGGTGAGACACTCAGGGTTTGCGCCATCTGAATGCCCACAGGGGCCGCCACGATGGTCGTTGCGGTGTTGTTGAGCACGTCTGACAACGTCATCGTCACGACCATCAGTACGGTCAGCACGATCCACGGGGCCATCCCTTCGGTCAAGCCGATAAGCGCGCCCGCGATCAGTTCTGTACCGCCTGAGGTCTCAAGGGCTGCCCCCAGAGGGATCATCGACCCAAGCAAGACAATGACGGGCCATTCGATATGGGTGTAAAGCTCGGAAAGCGGTATGATTTTGGCCAGCACATAGGCAATCACCACCAACCCAAGTGCCACGGGCAGATAGATCAGGCCAAAGGACGCCGCCGCCACCGCCGCCCCAAAAAGCCCGATGGCAAGCCAGACCTTGGAGTTTTCAGTCACCGCCAGACCGCGATCCGCCAAGGGCAAGACACCGAGCCAATCGGTCACATGCCCGGCCATGTCACGCGGGACCAGCAGCAACAGGATGTCACCGGCCCTGAGTTCCGTATTGCGCAGATGTGAGGTGATCTTGCGGCCCCGTCGTGAAATCCCCAACAAGATCGTGCGCTGCCGCCAAAGCATGCCCACGGCCTGCGCCGTGCGCCCGCTCAGGCGTGAGGATTCAGGGACAACAACCTCAATGATTTCAACGCCTTCTCCGCCCGCCTTAAGGTGTTCTTCGCGGTTGCTGTCGGCCAGCGCCAGATCAAGGGTGCTGCGAAATTCGTCAAGCGCATCTGGTGTGGCTTCAAGCACCAGCGCATCGTCCGCTTTCAAAGCGACATTGCGCGCCTGACCATAGCGGCGCTTGCCGTCACGCATCAGACCCAGAATGGCGACATCAGATTTATCTGCGACATCCTGTAGTTCGCTGATGCGTTTGCCGATTTGTTTGCTGCCCTTGGGGACCGTCAATTCGGCGATGTACTGTGATATGTCCTCAAGATCGAGGGCCGCATCCTCGCGTGCTGGGATCAAACGCCAGCCGATCAGGGCGACAAAAATGAGACCTGCGATGGCCGCCAACCCGCCGACAGGGGCGAAATCAAACATCCTGAACGGCTCTCCCAGTGATTCCTGACGGATCGCGGCGATGATAATATTAGGTGGGGTGCCGATGAGGGTGACCATGCCGCCAAGAATGGTGGCGAAACTGAGCGGCATCAGGCTGAGCCCCGGCTGACGCCCTGCTTTGCGGGCCGTCTGCATGTCGACAGGCATCAACAGCGCCAATGCGGCGACATTGTTCATGAACGCGGACAGGATACCGCCCACCGCGCCCATCAACGTGATATGCGCGCCCAGACTGCGCGAGGCATCGACCAGCGTGCGGGTGATCAAGAGCACAGCGCCGGATCGGACCAGGCCAGCGGAAACGACCAACACCAAAGCAACCACCAGCGTTGCAGGATGGCCAAAGCCGTCAAAGGCGTTCTTGGTTGGCACCACGCCCAGCACCACGCCCATCATCAGCGCGGAAAAGGCCACGATATCATACCTGAAACGGCCCCAGAGCAGCAGGCCAAAGACCGCGCCGAACAAGGAAAAGAGAATGATCTGATCTGTTGTCATTCCCGATTTATGGCCGAGCGTGCTGCGTTTGGCCAGCCGATAGAAGGCGACCTATACGAAGGGCGCAGTTTCCTCGGGGACAGTTGCCGCAACGGCCAGCGCCTCGGACAGCGACAGCGTTTTGTCGAACAGCGTGCGGCTGACAATGGTGCCTGCAACATGGGGCACATATTTCAAGCGGCTGATGTCGTCCAATCCGCGCACGGTGCCGCGGGCAATGACCGGTGCGTTTGTTTCTGCGGCCAATTTCGTGATGAGTGACAGCGACGCATCGGCGTCCTCAATTGCAGAGTCGATGTCAGTGACGATGACAGCGGCCAGCGGGTCATTGCTAAAGTTGCGGATGAAGGGTTCGGGATCGAACGCAGACTGGGTGCGCCATCCGCCTGCCATGACCTTACCTTGAAAGACATCGACGGCCAGAACGATGCGGTCAGGCCAGGTAAGCGCTGCTTCCTTGACAAGGTCAGGTTTGTGCACGGCGGCTGAACTGAGCACAATGCGCGCGGCCCCAGCGTCGATCCAGCGCCGAATCCCGTCCATGGTTTGTATCCCACCGCCAAACTGAACTGGCATCTCTGCCTGCCGTATGATGCTGGTGACCAGATCGCGGTTGTCGTCAGGTTTGCCCTGAACCGCGTCAAAGTCGGTGATATGTAGCATTTGCGCACCGGCCTGCGCCCAGCCACGCGCGGTATTCACCGGATCGACATGCCAAATCTGCGGCTCGTCCAGTCGTCCACGATACAGGCTGACACAACGGCCTTTCTGAAGTTCGATGGCGGGAATGATGATCATGACGGGGCTCCTTTGCTGACGCAAGGTCAACCTATCATGGATTGGCCCAGATTAGGATACGCTGAAAGCGGCATTTTAGGGGCTGGAGGGGTCATCCGGTGTCACGCTGCGGATTGCACATGACTGTGCGGCTGGCCTATAGAGTGCCAACTAGAATTTTCAGACATGAGGTTTGTCATGGCCGGCCACTCAAAATGGGCAAATATCCAACACCGCAAGGGGCGCGCTGATGCGCAACGCTCCAAGCTGTTTTCCAAGCTTTCCAAGGAAATCACAGTGGCGGCACGCATGGGCGAACCGGACCCCGACAAAAACCCCCGCCTGCGTCTGGCGGTGAAAGAAGCGAAATCGCAATCCGTGCCCAAGGACGTGATTGACCGGGCCATCAAAAAATCAACCGCTGGCGAAGGCGACGATTACGAAGAAATCCGCTATGAGGGCTATGGCCCCAATGGCGTGGCGGTGATTGTTGAGGCGATGACCGACAACCGCAACCGCACAGCGTCGACGGTGCGATCCACGTTTACCAAGAACGGTGGCAATCTGGGCGAAACGGGCAGCGTCGGGTTCATGTTCGACCGTAAGGGCGAGGTGACCTATCCCGCAGATGTTGGTGATGCGGACACCGTCATGATGGCTGCAATCGAAGCGGGGGCAGAGGATGTGGAAAGCACCGAAGAGGGCCATACCGTATGGTGTGCCGACACCGATCTGAACGAGGTTGCCACAGCCTTGGAAGCGGAATTGGGCGAAAGTGAATCGACCAAGCTGACATGGCGGCCAACCACCACCACTGAAATGGATCTCGAAAGCATGCAAAAGCTGATGAAGCTGGTGGATGCGCTGGAAGATGACGATGATGTGCAGCGCGTCACCACCAACTTTGAAGCCTCTGACGAGGTGATGGAGCAGCTTTAGGGCGTTGGCAGGGCGGTGCGATCAGGTCATCCCTGCGTGGCGACGTTGACTATGGACGCCCCTCCGGCACAGATTCTTTTATAGACGCCCCTGCGGGGCGATATCCCAGAACACCCCTGTCATGATCTGAAGGCCTTCGCGCGCAATGGTGCCCAGTATGTGTTCATCAGGGCCATGTTGGCAGCAGCCACGATAGGAATGCGGTATCCAGACCGTCGGCAGCCCCAGAATATCTGTGAAACAATCGTTCGGCAGCGATCCGGCGAGGTTGGGCAACACGTGCGGTGCTTTGCCCGTTGTGCGAATGACCGACTGTTCGACACGTTGCACCCAAGGGTGATCCCGCGGCTGCCGGGTTGCTTTTGAGATGTTGGCGGCGTCGGGAATGATCTCAACTTGGGTGAACCCATGGCGGTCCAGATGGCGGCGCAGGGCGGGGAGAATGTCGTCAGGCTCAGTGCCGACCACGAACCGCAACTGGCAGGTGGCGCTGGCGTGACCCGAAATCGCGTTTACCGGGGCCTCCGGGACACCGCTTTTCATCGCGAGAATGGCAAAGGAATTCCAGCCAAAAGCGCGTTCGGCGTGCGTCAGTGTTTCTTCGCCCCAGTCCGCATCAATATTAGGGCCATCTTCGCCTGCGATAGGCAGATCGCGGAGGGCGGCGCGCACGTCGTCGTTCAGGCTGGTGGGGCGCCATTCGGGCACGGCAATCTGGCCGCGCACGTCGGTGATTGAGGCAAGCGCATGTGACAGGATCATCGCGGGATCGGCCAGCAGCCCCCCCCAATTGCCCGAATGATGCGCGCCGTTGCGCAGGTTCACCATAAGGGTAAAATTCAGCGCGCCTCGTGCGCCCAGAAAGATCGTTGGTGTATTTGGTTGCAGGCGTGGCCCGTCAGAGGCGATCAACACATCGGCTTTCAGGTCCTCGCGGTGCGCCTTGAAAAACCCAGCCAGCCCGGCGGAGCCGGTTTCCTCGGCCATCTCAAAGACCCAGGTGGCATTGAACCCAAGGGCACCGCGCGCTGCGATGACGGCCTCGGCAGCAGCGATGTTGATCAGATGCTGGCCTTTGTTGTCCGCCGTGCCACGCCCATATAGTCGGTCGCCCCTGCGGGTCAGGGCAAAGGGCGACAGGCCCTTTTGCCACTGCGCGTCCTGACCATGCACAACATCGCCGTGGCCATAATGCAGAACCGTCGGCAGGCCCGCATCTTCAACCCGCCGTGCAATCAGGAACGGGCCGCCAGCAGGGGTTTCGTACATCTCGCAGCTAAAGCCTGCAGCCGCCAATCGCGGCACCAACGCCTCGTTTAGGTAGTGGGGCAGGGCATCGGCGCTGGCCGGGTTCTGGCTTTCGCTGCGGATGCTGACAAGGGCGGCAAGGTCAGCCTCGAAACGGCCGTCATCAAAATATGCGGCCGCGTTCGCAAGCGCTTTTGCCCGGTCATTGTTTTGAGATTTCATTCCGCGCATCCCCGCCCATTTGCAAGACAAGTTTGCGCGCGGAAGGATGGAAACACAACAAATCAGCCGGCAATAAAAAACGCCCCGGAAAGGGACGTTATGGTTGTGTGTCTATTCTGGCAGGTCTCAGCCAAAGATACGTGACATTCCGAACCAGCCAGCGGTCGGTTTGCGGCATGGCTCTGTGTCTGGGGTGCGGTGTTGTGAAACATGCGCCAGAACCCTTTTGACTTCATTCAGCCGACGGCGCGCAGCATTGCCACCAGCACTGGCCTGAACGTTCAGGATCTTTGATTGCGTGTGAAGTGCGGCCTCGATTACGGCAAGCTCTTCCTGGCTGATTTCCAGCTTCTTGTATTTGTCGAACATGACATTTTCCTTTTTCTATGACCTTGCACATAGGCACTGCAATAGAGGTACGCTAGGGGGCGTCATTCGGATCACTCAAACGTGTCTGTTTTGTTACATTCTCGATCTGAAGCGGGGCCTTGCAATGCAGTCGCAAGGTCGGCAAAACGGTTCAAATATATCGAAATAATTGGATATATCTTCATTTGAACAATCAGCGCGCAGCCGTTGCGCCGTTTGACCTGAATTAAAGGACGACCGCGTCGGTGATGACCTCGTTTTTACCCGGTTTTGCGCTGAGCCTGACCCTCATCCTGGCGATCGGTGCACAGAATGCCTTTGTGTTGCGTCAGGGTTTGCGCCGCGAGTTTGTCTTTTGGGTCTGTTTGACCTGTGCGGTGTCAGATGCGCTTTTGATTGCTGCCGGTGTGGCCGGATTTGGGGCGCTGGCAGAGGCGCTGCCGTGGTTCGAAACCGCAATGCGCTATGGCGGCGCGGCGTTTTTGATCTGGTATGGCGTGCAGAATGCGCAGGCGGCATGGCGCGGCGGCGTTGCTTTGCAGGCTGAAGGGCAGGGCATTCATAGCCTGCGCAGGGCCATCCTGACACTGCTCGCGCTGACCTGGCTCAATCCGCATGTCTATCTCGATACCGTGGTGTTGCTTGGTTCCATCTCGGCGCAATATCCCGACCGTCTGTGGTTTGGCATCGGCGCTGTCACGGCAAGCTTTGTGTTCTTTTTCGCGCTGGGGTACGGGGCGCGTCTGCTCAGCCCGCTCTTTGCC
Organism: Sulfitobacter sp. SK011; assembly: GCF_003352065.1. Taxonomy (NCBI): domain Bacteria; kingdom Pseudomonadati; phylum Pseudomonadota; class Alphaproteobacteria; order Rhodobacterales; family Roseobacteraceae; genus Sulfitobacter; species Sulfitobacter sp. SK011. The sequence continues at coordinate 3,031,555 of NZ_CP025803.1, read as the reverse complement.
AAGCCGCGCAGCTGGCAGGTGCTGGACGCGATTATCGCGCTGACCATGTGGGCGATTGCCGCGAAACTTCTTTTCATGTGACCTTGCCCTTGCACGCGGGTTGCGAAACAAGTCTGCCATGGCAACTGCACTGCCCCAACGCCCGGTGACGGGCATCTTCTGGATGCTGGTGACGGGACTGTGTTTCATCATGGTCACGGCGCTGGTCAAATATATGGGTCCGCGCCTGCCCGCGGCCGAAGCAGCGTTTCTGCGCTATGCCATGGGCCTTGTGTTCTTGCTGCCTGCCATCAACGCCCTAAGGTCCGCGCATCTGACACGGCGTCACTGGAGCCTTTTCGGCCTGCGCGGGATTTTCCATTCGATGGGGGTCATGTTGTGGTTTTTTGCGATGACCCGCATTCCCATCGCCGAAGTGACGGCAATGAATTATCTCGCGCCGATTTATGTGACCATAGGTGCCGCCGTTTTCCTGGGTGAACGGTTGGCCGCGCGGCGGATTGTGGCGGTCTGTCTGGGCCTGCTGGGGGCCGCGATCATCCTGCGGCCCGGATTTCGTGAGGTCAGCATGGGCCATCTGGCGATGCTCTTCGCGGCGGTGGTTTTTGCCGGGTCGTATCTGCTGGCCAAGATCCTCGCCGACGAGGTCAAGCCGGCTGTGGTGGTGGCGATGCTGTCGATCTTTGTCACCATCGGATTGGCCCCCTTCGCGCTGTCTGTCTGGATCATGCCCACCTGGCACGAGATCACCATCCTTGCCGGTGTCGCATTTTTTGCAACGGCGGGCCATTACACCATGACCCTTGCCTTTGCTGCGGCTCCGGTGACCGTGACGCAACCTGTGACGTTTCTTCAGTTGATCTGGGCCACGGCCCTTGGGGCCATCACGTTTGACGAAGCGATTGATATCTGGGTGGTCATCGGCGGCTTTGTGATCCTTGGGTCGGTCACATTTATTACCTGGCGTGAGGCGATGCTGAAGCGCCAGATCACACCGTTGAGCCATGCGACGAAAGTCTGACATCTTTCTTGATTGACTGGTCAATAAAAAACGCATTATCCTTGGGTGGTTAACCCGTAAAGGACGCGAATCCCCATGCCCAAAGTAGGAATGGAACCCATCCGCCGCTCGGCACTGGTCAAAGCGACCATCGCTGAGATCGGTGCCGCGCATTCTCTGGACGTGACGGTGGGTCAGATTGCAAAGCGTGCGGGCATGTCCACAGCACTGGCACATCACTATTTTGGCGGCAAGGATCAGATATTTCTGGCAGCCATGCGCCATATCCTGGTCGAATATGGTGCCGAGGTAAGGGCGCGGTTGACGCAGGCGCGCGGGCAACGGGCGCGGGCGCAGGCGATCATCATCGCCAGTTTTGATGACACCTGTTTTGCCCCTGACACGGTCAACGCCTGGATGACGCTTTATGCGGCCTCGCGGACCAACAAGGATACCAAACGTCTGTTGCGGCTTTATCAGCGGCGCCTGCGGTCCAATCTGACCCATGCATTACGGGGCTTAAGCGCGCATCCGATTGCGGACGCCGACACATTGGCAGCGCTGATTGACGGGCTCTATTTGCGCGCGGCGTTGTCCGACCGTGGCACCGCCAATGCGGCGCGGGCCAGTGCGCTGTCGACACTCGATCTTTTGCTGAAAGACCCGGCATGACCAAGCCGAACATATTGATCCTGATGGTGGATCAACTGAACGGAACGCTCTTTCCGGATGGTCCGGCAGACTGGTTGCATGCGCCAAACTTGAAAAAGCTGGCTGCGCGGTCCACCCGATTTCGCAATGCCTATACCGCATCGCCGCTTTGCGCGCCGGGGCGGGCGGCCTTCATGTCAGGCCAATTGCCTTCGGCGACGGGTGTTTATGACAATGCGGCAGAGTTTGCATCGTCAATCCCGACCTATGCACATCACCTGCGGCGTGCCGGCTATCACACTTGCCTCTCTGGCAAGATGCATTTTGTCGGTCCGGATCAACTGCACGGGTTCGAAGAGCGCTTGACCACCGACATTTACCCGGCTGATTTCGGCTGGACGCCAGATTATCGCAAGCCGGGTGAACGCATCGATTGGTGGTATCACAACATGGGGTCGGTGACGGGTGCAGGCGTGGCCGAGATTTCCAATCAGATGGAATACGACGATGCGGTGGCCTTTGAGGCGACGCGCAAAATCTATGACCTGTCACGCGGCCTGGATGACCGCCCGTGGTGCCTCACAGTCAGCTTTACGCACCCGCATGACCCCTATGTGACCCGCAAGAAGTATTGGGATTTATACAAGGATTGCGACCACTTGCAGCCCGACATTCCAGCGATGGATTATGCCGATCATGACGCCCATTCGAAACGTATCTTTGACGCAAACGACTGGCGCAATTTCGACATCACATCCCAGAATGTCGAAAAATCGCGCCGCGCCTATTTTGCCAACATCAGCTATCTCGACGACAAGGTGGGCGAGATTCTGCAGACACTGGAAGACACCCGGCAAGAGGCGATCATCGTCTTTGTCTCCGATCACGGTGACATGCTGGGCGAACGCGGCCTGTGGTTCAAGATGTCGTTCTACGAAGGGTCCTCCCGCGTGCCGATGATGATCTGTGCGCCGCAGATGCAACCGGGCTTGCAGACCACCCCGGTCAGCAACATTGATGTCTGCCCAACCCTGTGCGACCTCGCGGGTGTCAGCATGGACGAAGTGACGGCATGGACGACAGGGCAATCTCTGGTGCCCATGGGGCAGGGTGTTGACCGCACCGAACCCGTCGCCATGGAATACGCGGCCGAAGCGTCTTATGCACCCATGGTCTCTTTGCGGTACGGCAAATGGAAATTCAACCGCTGTGCGCTGGACCCTGATCAGCTTTTTGATCTGGACGCCGATCCGCATGAGCTGACCAATCTCGCCGAACATCCCGACCATCAGGGCACACGGACCACCCTGCGCGCCAAATCAGAGGCGCGCTGGGATCTGGAAGCTTATGACGCTGATGTGCGCAAGTCGCAGGCCCGCCGCTGGGTGGTCTATGAAGCGTTGCGCATGGGTGGCTATTACCCCTGGGATTATCAACCGCTGCGCCAGGCATCAGAGCAGTTCATGCGCAACCATATGGACCTCAATGTGCTTGAAGAAAACAAGCGGTTTCCACGCGGGGAATAGCCCCCCAGTTTCATTGTTCTTAAAAATACACATGCACTCCCGCCAAGAAAGACACCTTCATGCCTTATGATACTCAACCCAAAGCCAGCCATTTCATCAACGGGCAATATGTTGAGGATACCGCCGGTACGCCGATTGATGTGATCTATCCGGCCACCGGCAAAAAGATCGCGACCGTTCATGCGGCCACCCCAGCCATCATCGAACAGGCTATTGTCGCGGCAAAGACTGCGCAGGCTGCATGGGCGCTGATGACCGGCACCGAACGGGGGCGCATCCTGCGCCGGGCAGCGGATATGATCCGCGAACGCAATCATGATCTCAGCGTGCTGGAAACCTATGACACCGGCAAACCCTATCAGGAAACCAGTGTGGTGGATGCCACCAGCGGGGCTGATGCGCTGGAATATTTTGGCGGTATGGCGGCCACGCTGACCGGCGAACATATCCAGTTGGGCGAAAACTGGGTCTATACACGGCGCGAACCATTGGGTCTGTGTGTCGGTATCGGGGCATGGAATTATCCGACGCAGATTGCCTGCTGGAAAGGCGCACCAGCACTTGCCTGCGGCAATGCGATGATTTTCAAACCGTCCGAGACAACACCGCTTTGCGCCCTGAAGGTCGCGGAAATCCTGCACGAGGCGGGATTGCCTGCGGGCATCTACAACGTGGTGCAGGGCATGGGCGAGGTCGGCGGCGCATTGGTCACGGATCCGCGTGTCGACAAGGTGTCTTTGACGGGGTCGGTGCCAACGGGCCGCAAGGTTTACGCAGCGGCGGCGGCGGGGATCAAACATGTCACGATGGAACTGGGCGGCAAATCCCCGATGATCGTGTTTGACGACGCCAATATCGAAAACGCTGTCAGTGGCGCGATATTGGGTAATTTTTACAGTTCGGGTCAGGTCTGTTCCAACGGCACGCGGGTTTTTGTGCACAAAGCGATCAAAGAGGCTTTCTTGAAGCGCCTGACCGAACGTCTGGGCACCGCCGTGATCGGCGATCCGATGGACCCCGCCACCAACTTTGGCCCGATGGTATCAGAGCGGCAGATGAACATCGCGTTGGGGTATGTGGAAAAAGGCGAGGCCGAAGGCGCGCGGCTGGTCACGGGCGGCAAGCGGGTGGACTGCGATGGGTTCTACATGCAGCCAACTGTATTTGCCGATGTGACCGACAATATGGTGATCGCACGCGAAGAGATTTTTGGTCCCGTCATGGCGGTTCTTGATTTTGAGGATGAAGAAGACGCCATAACCCGTGCAAATGATACGGAATTTGGGTTGGCGGCGGGCGTGTTTACCAATGACCTCAGCCGCGCGCACCGGGTAGCGGCGCGGTTTGAGGCGGGCACCTGTTACATCAATACCTACAATGATGCGCCGGTCGAGGCCCCTTTTGGCGGGGCAAAGAATTCAGGTGTGGGCCGTGAAAATTCCAAGGCTGCGATCAATCACTATAGCCAGTTGAAATCGGTGTTTGTCCGCATGGACGACGTCGAAGCGCCATTTTAAGCGCTGCAAAGGACACATTAAATGAACGCGGAATTTGTGATTGTAGGGGCGGGCAGCGCGGGCTGTGCGATGGCGTATCGGCTGGCGACGGCCGGACGCAAGGTCATTGTGATCGAACATGGTGGCACGGACGCCGGCCCGTTTATTCAGATGCCTGCCGCACTCAGCTATCCGATGAACATGAAACGCTATGATTGGGGCTATCGCTCTGAACCCGAGCCACATCTGAACAACCGCCGCCTGGTCTGTCCGCGCGGCAAGGTCATTGGTGGGTCGTCGTCGATCAACGGCATGGTCTACGTGCGCGGACATGCGATGGATTTTGACCATTGGGAAGAGGCGGGTGCGCGCGGTTGGTCCTTTGCCGATGTGCTGCCCTACTACAAGCGGATGGAAACCTGGCATGACGGTGGTCATGGCGGTGATGCAACCTGGCGCGGCACAGATGGGCCGTTGCACGTCAGCCGGGGGCCGCGTGACAATCCGCTGTTTGACGCATTTGTGCAGGCAGGTGCGCAGGCCGGGTATCAGGTCACAGACGATTACAACGGCCAACAACAAGAGGGCTTTGGCCCGATGGAACAAACCGTCTGGGCAGGGCGGCGATGGTCTGCGGCCAACGCCTATCTGCGGCCCGCGCAAAAGACCGGGAATGTGCAGATCCTGCGCGCCCTGGCGCAGCGTGTGGTCATCGAGGATGGCCGTGCTGTGGGCGTAGAGGTATCGCGCGGTGGCCGGATTGAGGTGATCGGGGCAGAGCGTGAGGTCGTGCTGGCCGCGTCCTCGATCAATTCGCCTAAGCTCTTGATGTTGTCGGGCATTGGCCCCGCCGCGCATCTGGCCGAACATGGCATTGAGGTGGTCGCGGACCGTCCCGGCGTCGGTCAAAACCTGCAAGACCATCTGGAAATGTACATCCAGATGGCCGCATCGCAGCCGATCACGCTTTATAAATACTGGAACCTGCTGTCCAAGGCGGTGATTGGCGCGCAATGGCTTTTCACCAAGCGCGGCATGGGGGCGTCGAACCAGTTTGAATCCGCGGCCTTTGTTAGGTCAAAACCCGGTGTGCCGTACCCGGATATTCAGTATCATTTCCTGCCCATCGCTGTTCGATATGACGGGCAGGTGGCACCAGAGGGGCATGGGTTTCAGGCCCATACCGGTCCCATGCGATCCGCCTCGCGGGGCAGTGTGTCGCTGGCGTCATCCGATCCCGCCGCTGATCCGTTGATCCGGTTTAATTACATGTCAGAGGAAAGCGACTGGGAAGATTTCCGCACCTGCATCCGCCTGACCCGAGAGATTTTTGCGCAAGAAGCGTTCAAGCCCTTTGTCAAAAACGAAATTCAGCCCGGATCCGATGCGCAAACGGACGCGGAACTGAACGCCGTGATCGCCGATCATGCGGAAAGTGCCTATCACCCCTGCGGGACCTGCCGGATGGGCCGGGCAGACGATAAAAACGCGGTTGTCGATCCTGAGGCGCGGGTCATTGGTGTCGAGGGTCTGCGCGTCGCAGACAGCTCAATCTTTCCCCGTATCACCAACGGCAACCTGAACGCGCCGTCGATCATGGTTGGCGAAAAGGTGTCAGATCACCTGCTGGGGCTGGACCCCTTGCCGCGTGCCAATGACGAACCCTGGATGCATCCGAATTGGCAGGTGTCGCAACGCTGATCGCTGTAAATTTGCGTTAACATTTATTAACAAATGCTATTGATGGTGGGGATTTGCTCCGCCATATAGGCCAAATGTTAAGGATTTGTTCACGTTTTGCTCTCATTGCGGCGCTGCTCCTCGGCGCTTTGCCTGCCATGGCAGAGATCACCGGCAAAGTGCGGGTGATTGATGGTGATACGCTCGACGTGGGCCAGACCCGCATTCGGTTACATGGCATTGATGCGCCAGAAAGTGATCAACCCTGCACGACCCTGTCAGGCCAGAACTGGGCCTGCGGTGATTGGATCACCCGACAGGTGCGTGACCGATTTCAGGGGGCTAAAGTACGCTGCGAACCCTTGAGCAAAGACCGCTATGGCAGGACAGTGGCGCGTTGTTTTGTGGATGGCACCGACATTGCAAAAGTGCTGGTGCAAGAGGGTCTGGCCTTTGCCTATCGCAAGTATTCGCTTGACTACGATCTGGATGAAAAGGCCGCCTATGTCGCCAACAAAGGTGTGCATGGGTTTGTGCTGCAATCGCCCGCACGCTATCGGCTGACGCGGATCAAAGGGCGGGTGGGCGATGACCCGGACTGCCAGATCAAAGGGAATATCAGCGCCTCAGGCAAACACATTTACCACATGCCGGGTCAGAAATTCTATGACCGCACCGGCATCGCGCCCGCAAAGGGCGAACGCTGGTTTTGCTCAGAGGCGCAGGCCAAGGCATCAGGCTGGCGGCCTGCAAAACGCTGATTATTCAATGCGGTACGGCAGGACGCTGCGCATGTTCGGATCGACCACCAATTGACGTTCAAGCGGCGGTACTGACCGTTGGTGACATTCTTTGCGCTCACAAATACGGCAGGAAATGCCGATCGGTTCAAACGCTCCATCGCGGCCAACATCCATCCCATCGGCATAGACAATCGCCGAGGCATGGCGCACTTCGCAGCCCAATGCGATGGCATAGCGCCGCACCGGCGCACCAAAGCGGCCCGCCGGTTTCGAGATGTCGCGCGCAAGACTGATATACCGGACGCCATCGGGCGTTTCAGCCAGTTGGCGCAAAAACCGCCCCGGCGTTTCAAAGGCGCTGTGCACATTCCAAAGCGGACAGGCCCCGCCAAAGCGCGCAAATTGCAGGCGGGTGGCAGAGTGGCGTTTGGTGATGGTCCCGGCCTGATCCACCCGCACAAAAAAGAACGGAATGCCCTTGGTGCCAGGTCGTTGCAGGGTGGACAGTCGGTGCGCCACCTGTTCAATCGACGCGCCAAAATGCCCGGCCAGTACCTCCAGATCATGTCGGCAGCTTTGAGACTTGGTGTGAAACGCGCCGTAGGGCAGCAGGGCGGCCCCGGCAAAGTAATTGGCCAGACCGATCTTTGCGATGTCACGGGCAGCGGCACTGTGAAAGCGCGCCAGATCGAGGGTCGCTTCAAGAAGCGCGTCCTGACGGCTGAGAGCGACCTGCAGCAACAGCTGAAATGTCTGGGTTTCGGGGGCGGCACGGGCCGAAATGCGCAGGATGTTTTGGGCGGGATCAAAGCTGCGCAACGCATCCGTGTCGGTAAATTCGATGGTCACGCCGGCATCCGATAATGTCGCAACCGCAGAGGCGCGGGTGTTGCGGTGGCCGCCCTCGCGGCTGGCAAAATGCTCTGCGGCGCGGTCCACGGCGTCAATGTAATTGTCGCAGTAATGAAAGAAGTCGCGCACTTCCTCCCATGGGCTTGGACTGGCGCGGGCATCTTCACGGCCCAATGCTTCGTCCAGTGAGGCCAGGCGTTCGTGGGTTTGACGGTAGTTCTGGTGCAATTCCAGAAAGGCGCGCGCCAACCCTGGCGCGTTAGACGCGGCAAGACGCAGATCCGCCAGCGGCGGCATGTCCCCACCAAAGACCGGATCGGCCAATGCCTCGCGCATGTCGCTGACCAAACGTTCGCCGTCGCCGGTGCTAAGCTCGGTCACATCCATCCCAAATTCGGAGGCCAGCGCCAGCACGACCGTCGTGCTGACGGGACGGTTGTTGTTTTCCATCTGGTTGAGATAGGGCAGGGACACGCCAAGCCGGGCGGCAAAGTCTTTTTGGGTGAGCCCCACCTTGGTGCGCAGTTCACGCAACTTGGCCCCGGCATATAGTTTCTGAATGGCCATGATACGCCCTTTGCAACTTTGCAGATGGCCAAGTCTAGCTTTGCAAACTGTGTGTCGCAAGGTGGGTCGCGTGGATTAACCCTGCTTCAAAGCCAATGCCTTTTCGCGGCGCACGACCACCCATATCGAACAGACGCCCGCCATGGCCGTAAGCAACATCAGCCACAGCAGCGGATAGGCCCCGGTTTCAGGGGTCAGCAACGCGCCCGCCAACACGGCAAGGGCCGAGCCGCCGCCGATCATGATGGCACCACCAAGGCCAGATGCGGTGCCTGCCAGATGCGGGCGCACCGAAAGCATGCCTGCGGTGGCATTGGGAATGCACAGGCCATTGCCCAGGCCCACCAGCGTCATCATGCCAAAAAAAGTGATTGCCGTGCCGTAGCCAGCCAAAAAGATCAGCAGCGAAACGGCCCCGCCGAATGCATTGGCCAGACACCCCCAAAGCACCAACTTGTTGATGCCAAACCGCGTGGCAAATCGCCCGGTGATGAAGTTGCCGACGAAATAGCCAACCGCGGGGGCGCCAAAATAGATGCC